>CACOMO010000019.1 GCA_902628335.1 uncultured Gammaproteobacteria bacterium | reverse complement strand
TCTAGTGTTTTTATGGATGCAGTCATGAAACCTACATCACCAGCTGTCAACTCATCTAAATAAGATATTTGAGGTGTGAAAAAACCTAATTTATCAATAATAAATTCTTTTTTATTAGATAATATTTTTATTTTATTTTTTAGTTTTAATTTACCATCAATTATTTTAATAAGAACAACTATGCCAAGATAGTTATCAAACCAAGAATCAACGATATATGCTCTGAGAGGCTGCTCAACATTTGAGGCTGGCTCTGGGACAGAGGAGATTATTGTGGGTAGTATTTTCTCTACACCAGCACCTGTCTTAGCGCTTACTTCAAGAATGGAGTTCTTATCGATTTTTAGGAGATTCGATAGATCATCTTTGACACTATCTACATCTGCTGATGGTAAATCAATTTTGTTAATAACAGGTATAATTTCTAATCCAAGCTTTTTTGCTAATGATGTATGCGCAATACTCTGAGCCTCTAATCCTTGAGTAGCATCAACTATTAAGATTACACCTTCGCAAGCTGATAAAGATCTTGATACCTCATATGAGAAATCTACATGACCGGGTGTATCGATAAGATTAACTTTATACTTTTTACCATTACTCAGATACTCTAGAGCTACTGTTTGAGCTTTGATGGTTATGCCACGCTCTCTCTCGAGATCCATTGAATCTAAGACCTGATCTTTCATCTTTCTGGTGACTGCTAAGCCATGATTCTCGATTAAACGATCTGCTAACGTAGATTTTCCGTGATCAATATGAGCTATGATAGATATGTTTCTTATATTTTGCATCTATCTATATGATACTGATGCGTTTAGAAACATCAAATCATTTAGAGATCTTTAAAGCTATGAATAAAGGAGTATTATTTCTATAAACCAAA
Source organism: uncultured Gammaproteobacteria bacterium (assembly GCA_902628335.1). GTDB lineage: Bacteria > Pseudomonadota > Gammaproteobacteria. The sequence goes on along the minus strand of CACOMO010000019.1, from coordinate 1,140 downwards.
ACATTAGCTAAACTATCATTTGCTAACTGAGAAACTATTTTTTTAAACTCATTTTTACTATAGATAGGTTTACCGTTCACTTGTGTGATGACATCATCTATCATAATTTTTGTATTAGATGATTGCTCGTTTGATATTTTTTCTACCCTAACACCTCCAAAAACATTTAAGCTTTTTTTGGCAGCATCGTCGATATCTATAACTGTTATGCCAGATACTGTTATTTGTTCGACGGTCTTTTGTGTTAGGCTAGCTATTTTATCATCTTCAGGAAGTTCCTCTATTTTGACATATTTTGATATTTTTCTTTTACCTCGTAATAGCTCAACCTTAATTACTGAATTAACAATTGAAGTTCCAACAAGTAGAGGAAGATCTTTCGATTTTTTAACGATTTTATTATCGAATTTTAGTATCACATCTCCCTGCTCTATACCTGCTTTCTCCGCTGGACTATTAGATAAAATTCTTGCGACAACAGCTCCTTGTGGCTTTTGAAGTCCAAAACTCTCAGCTAAATCTTTATCCATTTGTTGAATATAAACTCCTAACCAACCTCTTTTAACTTTCCCATTTTCTCTAAGTTGATCATAGACACTACTTAATGTTTCTGCGGGGATTGCAAATGATACTCCCATAAAACCACCAGATCTTGTATAGATTTGTGCATTAACACCAACTACCTCACCATCGAGATTAAATAATGGTCCACCTGAGTTTCCAGGATTAATAGCAACATCTGTTTGTATGTATGGAACATAACTCTCATTCGGCAAGTTTCTCTTTTTACCACTTACAATCCCAGCAGTAACAGTATGATCAAATCCAAACGGTGATCCTATTGCTAAAACCCATTCACCTATTTTAAGTTGCTTGGAATCTCCAATTTTTACTGTTGGTAAGTCATCTGCACTAACTTTCAGTAAAGCAAGATCACTTCGTTTATCAGTGCCAATAAGTTTGGCGGGCATTACGCTACCATCATTCAACGTCACAGTTATATCCGTAGAATTTTCTATGACATGATTATTTGTCATCACATACCCATCATCGGATAATATAAACCCTGACCCAAAACTTGGTGTCGGTCTGTATTGGTTATTAGGATTAGGATTATTTTCAAAAAATCTCTCAAAAAAA
>CACOMO010000018.1 GCA_902628335.1 uncultured Gammaproteobacteria bacterium | reverse complement strand
ATTTAATAATTCTATTATATTTAAGGATATTGATTTTTCTCATCAAGAGAATAAAATTCTAAATAAAATATCATTCACAATTAATAAAGGTGGGATCAATTGCATTCTTGGAAAGTCTGGAGTAGGAAAAACTACGATTCTTGATCTTATGTTGGGATTCTTATTTCCTTCATCTGGAAGTATTATAATTGATGACTGTCTTATTGATATCGAGAATTATAAAAAACTACGTAATATATGCGGATATGTATCTCAGAATGTGTCATTCACAGATAGTTCTATTATAAATAATATTGTTTTAGGTCAAGCACCTGACAATATTGACACAGAAAAAATTATGAAAATTTTATCATGCGTGGAGTTAAAAGATACTGTGTGTAATTTATCAGATAATATCTATTCCAACATAGGTGAAGCAGGCATAAAACTCAGTGGGGGACAAAGACAACGATTAGGTATTGCGAGAGCGCTATATAGATCACCTCAATTACTTATCTTGGATGAGGCAACAAATGCTGTTGATTTACATACTGAGGAAAATATAATTAGTAATATAAAAAAATATTTTCCTGAAATAACTATAATACTCATCACTCATAGATTATCAACTTTGGTTCATTATGATAATATATTTATATTGCAGGATTCTAGAATGCTTTCATTTAAACAAGGTGAGGTTGATGTAGATGTAGTTTCTGAGCTTATAAAATGATATATGAAAGAGATTCTTAAAAATAAAAAAATAGTTGTGACTGGCGCTGATGGGTTTATTGGTTCTCATCTGGTGGAATCTTTGGTCAAGAAAGGATGCAAGATTACTGCATTATCTATGTACAATTCATTCAATACCTGGGGCTGGCTAGACAGAATAGAGAGAAGAGTTTTAGATAAAATAAATGTAGTAAGCGGTGATGTCAGAGATCGTAGATGTGTTGAACAAATATGTAGAAATTCCGATTATATTTTTCATTTAGCATCATTAATTGCAATACCTCATTCATATGACTCGCCATATTCCTACCTAGAAACAAATGTACTTGGTACGTTAAATATACTCGAATATTGTAGACAACATTCAGTTAAAAGATTAATTCATACATCGACAAGCGAGGTATACGGAGAATATAAAAATATACCTATTTCAGAATTGACTCCTCAGATAGCCAAATCACCATATTCGGCCACGAAAATTGCAGCAGATCAATTAGCATATTCTTACTATAAAACTTATGGTATTCCACTAAGCATCGTTAGGCCTTTTAACACATATGGACCAAGACAGTCGAATAGAGCAATTATCCCCACAATAATAACGCAAATAGCTAGTAACAAAAAAAATATTAATCTTGGTTCTCTATATCCAACAAGAGACTTTACATATATAAGTGACACTGTTAATGGATTTATAAAGATAGCGGAAGAAACAGAAACAATAGGCGAGATAATTAACATTGGTTCAGGGCATGAAATATCGATTGAGGATCTTGTTAAAACTATCAAAAAAATAATGAAATCAGACATAGAAGTGAAAGAAGATAAAAGGCGAATCAGACCTAAGGATGGTGAAGTGAATCGATTAAGAGCAGACAATAAAAAGGCAAAAAAAATATCCGGTTGGGAGCCAGTTTATAAGGGCTCACGTGGTTTAGAAAAAGGTCTTAAAGAAACTGTTGAGTGGTTTACAAATCTTGATAATTTGAAAGCATATAAGTCATCTTTATATAATAAATAATATTTGAATAAAAAAATTACAATTCAAACAAAACTAGAGTTATCAGATTTATTTATAAGAATTTCAGATGGTGAATATAAGTTTTCTGATTATATCTTTAAATCTGGAAGATACTCATTATTTAGTATTCTTAAAAATATTCTACGCGTAAAAAATATTTTAATGATAAAGAAAGATTACTCTCTACTATACATTATCTAATTCCATGAAAAGAAGACAAATTATATCTCAACCCAAGTACTACGCATTGATTGCTATTGTATTCAGAAACATAGTAAGATTTTTGCATATTCCTAGAATCTTGAAACTAAAATATTTTAAGGGAAAAGGAAAACAAAATTATACATAAAACATGACAAAACTATTCATAACATTAGGCCCCTCTACACTAAACAAGGAATTTCTATCTTCCGTTGATTGTAAGAATATAAAATTATTGAGAATAAATCTCTCGCATACTGATATAGGAGAAATTCCTAAAATAATAAAATATATAA
>CACOMO010000017.1 GCA_902628335.1 uncultured Gammaproteobacteria bacterium | reverse complement strand
AGACGTATTTTATTGTTTCCAGTTAACCATCAGTTTGATTTAAACAAGATAATTAGTTAATATTTATTAAAAAAATAATATATAACAATGACATGAAAGACTATTTGATTAACTTATCGAGAATGCAAAAAAGGATGTTGCTGATACTAATTGATGCAATCTCAATATCGCTAGCACTATGGCTTGCATTATCAATAAGACAAGATAGTTTGTTTAGTTTTTCTGACGGCTATGTTCTTACAGGAGCAAACGAATACCAGCTTTATTTAATTTTAATGCTTGCTGTACTCATTAAAATACCAGCATTAGTAGCATTTAGACTTTATAGATCAATTACAAGATATATAAGTATTGAGACATATGTGAAAATCACTAAAGCGTCATCAATTGGCACACTGTTGTGGGCATCAATAGTATATAGCATGCAACTACCTGTGCCACGCTCTGTATTTATAATATTCTTTGTTGTATCGACACTCTTCCTATTTTTAACTCGTTATACAGCAAGAGCATTTTTAACACAACAGACAATAAATAACATGCGTTCTGTGTTGATTTATGGAACCTCGCAAGAATCAATAGAAATTAGTTCAATGTTAAAAAATAATAATAATATACATCCTGTTGGATTTATAACAACTGATATAGATTTAAAACGAACAATGATTTCTGATTTACCCGTCTATACTATTAATGATTTAAATCGAATAACATCTAAGAAGAATGTGGAAGAAATCCTAATAACTTTTTCAGATCAAACAAAAAATAAACTTAAAGAAATATTATCAAATCTTAATTCTTATCATAAAATTATTAGAAAACTACCTAATATCAAAGAATTAGCATCTGGAACAATCAAAATTTCACAAATTGAAAAAATAAATATTGAAGACTTACTAGGGAGAGATGCTGTTAAACCTAACGAGTATCTCCTAACAGCTTGCATTGAAAATAAATCTGTATTTATAACTGGTGCTGGCGGATCTATCGGATCTGAATTATGCCGACAGATTATAAGATTGAAACCAAGAAAAATCATAATGCTTGAACAATCTGAATATTTTTTATACGAAATTGATCGTGAGTTAAGTGAAATACAAAATAACCACAATACTTCTATTGAAATCTCTTCATATATGGGGTCTGTATCTGATGAAAATCTTGTAAAAACAATATTTGAAAAAGAGAGTATTGATACAATATATCATGCAGCTGCTAATAAACATGTTCCGCTTGTGGAACATAATCCGATTTCGGCTATTAAAAACAACATTTTTGGTACACACACAGTTGCTCATCAAGCCTATAAGAATAATGTTGAAAATTTTGTGCTAATTTCAAGTGACAAAGCTGTCAGACCTACTAATATCATGGGTGCAACCAAACGTTTTGCTGAAATCATACTCCAATCTCTCCAAGATGTCGTTAATGATCTTCCAGCAAATAAATGTAAAACTAAATACTGCATGGTTAGATTTGGGAATGTTCTTGATACATCAGGTAGTGTTGTCCCATTATTTAAAAAGCAGATAGAAAGTGGTGGGCCACTAACTGTAACAGATCCGAGGGTAATAAGGTACTTTATGACGATAAGCGAAGCAACTGAATTAGTTATTCAAGCGGGCTCTCTTAGTAAAGGCGGCGATGTTTTCCTTCTTGATATGGGAGAGCCGCTAAACATTCTTGATCTTGCACATGAAATGATTAAACTAAGCGGGAAAGAAATCAAGGATAAGTCAAATCCTGCAGGTGATATAGAGATTAAGTTTACTGGACTGAGGAGTGGTGAAAAATTATATGAGGAACTATTGATAGGTGACGATGTGGCTAAAACATCACATGATTATATTATGTCTGCTAATGAAGAGAAGCTGCCATATGATGAAATGACAGCATGTATAGGTAAACTTAAATCACTAGATAATAAATCAAGCATAAATCAAATTAAGGATGTGCTTTATGAATCCGTCTCAGGATATAATCCATATAATAGTGAAAATGTTATTAAACTTAATAAATAACAGTAAGTAATTGATAAACGTACTAATTCTTGCCGGTGGATTCGGCACAAGATTATTGAAGGTTGTGAAAGATATACCCAAACCTATGGCGCCTGTAAATAATCAACCATTTCTAGGACATCAATTGAAATTAATAAATAAATCATTAACTGATTATCATGTTTATGTATTAACTCACCACAAATCAGAAATCATAGAGAGATTTGTTGAAAATATGTCAAATGTAAGCGTTATCAAAGAGTCGAAACCACTTGGAACTGGTGGAGCAATAAAGCATGCTCTTCAGAA
>CACOMO010000016.1 GCA_902628335.1 uncultured Gammaproteobacteria bacterium | reverse complement strand
TCCATTACCATCAATTGACAAAAGAGAAGAAACGATATTGATATCATTTACTTCCATGACTTTGTTATTGATAACAGCTTTAGCTCTCATAAAATCAATAGTTGTATAGTTTTGTTTATTAAATTGTCTATATTTTTTATCTTTGATTAATGTATAGGATTTCATAAGCATCTCATCGACGTTTACACCATAAAAAATCATTTCCCTTAACTCTATTTTTTCTACGTCTATAATGCCATTGATAACTTTCTCTTTATCGATACTCAATTCAAGCTCTTTTATGTCTGCGATTAACGAATTATTTTTCGACGGATCTCTTATAATAATATTAGTGACTGAAATTCTAGCGGTTGGATCATACTCCAAAGAAATACTTCCGCTGTAGGTAACCTCGTAGTCAATTTTTTTAGATAAGTATGACGTTATATCATCATGATAATCATTAATGTCAAAGTAATATTTACCATATATATAGGATCCAATTAGAACGACAATGGCAGTTATAAGAATTTTTTTAAATATACTCATTCTATCTTAACGAAAATAATCGCCAGATTTACCTCCTGTTTTTTTAATCAGCCTGATTTCAGATATAGTCATGGCTTTATCGATATACTTACACATATCATATATCGTTAATAAACATATTTCTGTAGCAAGAAGTGATTCGATCTCAACACCGGTCTTGCCAAGTGACGTGACAGTTGTCTCACACTTTAGTTTAGTCTTTTCGAACGAAATGACTATATCTACATCATCAATCGGAATAATATGAGTAAGTGGTATTAGATTTGGTGTTTTTTTCGCAGCCAAAATACCTGCGATTTTAGCTGTTGCGATAACATTTCCCTTTTTGTTTTTATCATTTTTAATAACATCCATAGTCGTTTCGGAGAGTGTTATAAAACCCTCTGAAACTGCAGTCCTTTTTGTAGTTTTTTTCTCACTTATATCTGAGACTTTGATGGTTTCCTTTTTCATGATGATTTTGTTACTGATCCTATAAATATTGATATAATCATATATTATAGTTAAATTAATTGATAAAAGATAATGAAGATAATGCTTGCAACCAAGAACCCAGGAAAAATTAAGGAGATTACTGAGATTATCCAGAATTCTGATATAGAGTTATTCTCACATAAAGAGATTGATATTCCTGAAGTTGAAGAGACTGGAACGACGTTTGTTGAAAACGCACTCCTAAAAGCCAGAAGCTCTATCCATGCGACTGGCCTTCCATCCATTGCAGATGACTCTGGTATAGAAGTGGATTATCTTAATTCCCAACCAGGAGTTAAATCTGCAAGATATTCTGGAGAAAATGCAACAAACGAGAGTAATAACAAGAAACTTTTACAAGAATTAGATGGTGTCTCTTTTGAAAAGAGGTCCGCTAGATATCGATGTGTAATAGTGTTTGTCAGATTTAAGAATGACCCTTTCCCTCTTATTAGCATGGGTTCTTGGGAGGGTTTTATCGCTGAATCACCAAAAGGTTCTAATGGGTTTGGATATGATCCTTTATTTTTCCTGCCAGATTTGGGTAAAACCTCTGCAGAATTAACTGATAAAGAAAAAAACTTAATAAGCCACAGAGCTATTGCACTTAAAGGAATTGAAAATTATTTTGTTAACAAACATAATTATGAGAATGGTAAATAGTATAAATTTTAATATTCTATTGATTTTAACAATGCTATTTTTTAATAGCTGTGCAACGAATCCTGTAACAGGTAATCCAGATTTTGTGACTATCACAGAGCAACAAGAGATATCTATAGGAGCCTCATATCATGAAAAAATCGTGACTGAAAATAAGGTCCTTGAAGATAAAGAGCTTAATGATTACATTCAAAAGTTAGGGAATGATATAGCTCGTAAAAGCCATAGACCAAATTTAAAATGGACTTTCACTATTATTGATTCTCCAATTTTTAATGCATTTGCGACTCCGGGTGGATATGTTTATATGTACAGGGGTATGCTAAACTATTTTAATTCTGAAGCTGAGCTAGTTGGTGTATTAGGTCATGAAATAGGACACATCACTGCTAGACATGCTGTTAGAGGTATGAGTACGGCACAAATTACAAATCTTTTACTTGGAATTATTCAAGCAAATGTCCCAGGTAGTCAATTAACTAGCAATGCATTTAACCTTCTAAATATCGCTATAAATAGGGGGTATGGTAGAGGGTATGAACTTGAAGCCGATCAATTAGGTGCTGAATATTTATTAATAAATAACTATGATCCAACGGCAATGGCAGGTTTTTTGAAAATCATGCAACAATCTGATGAGCTCGAGAGGGTGATTGCTGAAAGTGAAAACAGGCAACCAAATGTAGGTTACCACGGGATCTTCTCAACACATCCAGATAGCGCTAAAAGAATAGAAGCATTAAAAGAAAATAGACAGAATAAAGAGGAATTAAAAATTAACAAAGAAAAATTTCTAAAACGTATAGATGGCTCGAACTACGGAACAAGTCCTGATGAAGGTTATGTTAAA
>CACOMO010000015.1 GCA_902628335.1 uncultured Gammaproteobacteria bacterium | reverse complement strand
TCATCATCCATGCACGAATCTATTTTATTACTGACGTTTTCAGTTTGCGAAGGTGATGTTATTTGGATATCTGTCTCTGAGTATTCAATTTTGTTATCTTGATAGTTTAAGATGTAAAGTGTTAGTACAGCAAAAATAAAAACGCTTGCATATCGCATTATCATTTTTCCGTAGGGATAACTGAATTTTTTTTCTAATTTGATTTCCTTCATAACATTCGATACAAAAGACTTACTCATTCTTGAAGGATAATTATTACTAATTAATGCTCGGTAAATAGCTTTTATTTCGATATCTTTTAACTTATCCATTTAAACACTCAAATATTCTCTTTTATCACCTTTACCATTAACTCTCTAGCTCTATGTAACCTAGATCTAACAGTACCTATAGGAATATCTATTTTATGAGATATTTCCTCATAACTCAAACCCTCTATATCACTCATTATTACGACATCTTTAAGTTCACTAGACAAAGACTCGAAAACTTTATTCATTTTATTGGATAACTCCTCTAAATCATAATAATCAACAGGGTTATCGTCACTTGCCCTTGTATCATTTAGACCAGTATTTTCAGTGATAGTTTCCTTTTCTTTTGTTTTTTCCTTTGAATTAATGTAATTGAGAGAGCAATTAACTGCTATTCTATGTAACCAAGAGTAGAACTTGCTGTCAAATCTAAAATTCGGGAGTGACTTGTACGCTCTGATAAACGACTCTTGTGCAACTTCCTCAGCATCATGATAGTTTTTCGTATACTTCATACATAGATTGATTATTCTTAATTGGTATTTCCCTACCAATAATGCGAAATCTTCAATATTACCATTTACTATACTTTCAACAGTGCCTCTGTCATCATCGATCATCACATTATTATTACCCGTTGTATACAATTTATGTCAATAAATGCTATTTTATTATATATGAGTATTCGCATAAACACAGATGTTTTGATAATTGGGTCTGGTATTGCAGGCCTGAGTGTAGCTCTATCTCTTCCAGAGAAAATGAATATCTTGCTTGTGACTAAGAACGCCATATCAGACTGTTCAACATCATGGGCTCAAGGAGGAATCGCGGCTGTGAGGAGTGAGAATGATAGCGTTGCTCAACATATCAATGATACGATAACTAATGGTCATGGTATTTGTAATAATGCAGTAGTAAAGGATATTATTGAGCAAGGACCAGATTCTATTCTATGGCTAGAGGAAAATGGCATCAACTTTACAAAAAAGAAAGGTGACCTGGATTTAACTTTAGAGGGTGGGCACTCTCAAAGAAGGATAAGTTATATCAAAGATGAAACAGGAAAATTTCTACATCAAGGTCTCACTCATAAAGTTAAGGCTAAGAAAAATATCACGATACTCGAGAATACTCAAATAATTGATCTTATTCATATAAATACTAATAAATCGAAAAAATGTGTAGGAGGATATTTATTTAATAAGTCCTCGAAAGAAGTTCGTACTGTTCAAGCTACTCATACAATATTGGCCACTGGTGGAGCAAGTAAATTGTATCAATATACAACCAATCCTAATACCTCTACGGGTGATGGGATAGCAGCAGCTTGGAGAGCAGGCTGTTCAATCTGTAATATGGAATTTATTCAATTCCATCCAACATGTCTATATCACCATAGCAATAAATCTTTTCTTATTTCAGAATCTTTACGCGGAGAGGGTGCGAAGCTTTTAACCAATAATGGAAAAAGATTTATGCACAGATATGATCCAAGAGAAGAACTAGCACCAAGGGATGTTGTCGCAAGAGCAATAGATAACGAGATGAAAGAGAGAGATCAAAAATTTGTATATCTAGATATTTCAATGAAAAATAAACAATTTATCAAAGATAGATTCCCTGCTATCTACGAAAAGTGCTTAGAATTAGGAATAGATATTACAAAAGAACCTATACCAGTTGTGCCTGCATCACATTATACATGTGGAGGAGTCAAAGCGAATATAGATGGACAAACTGAAATTGAGCATTTATATGTGATAGGTGAAGCAGCTCATACTGGATTTCATGGAGCTAATAGATTAGCAAGTAATTCTCTGCTGGAATGTGTTGTTATGGCAAGGCAAAATGCCTTAACCATAATGAAGCACTCGCCAGATAGTTCCAAAAATATTGAGCTGTCCTTTTGGGATGATAGCTATGTCACAGAATCCTCAGAAAAATTTATTGTTAATTATAACTGGGATGATATACGGAAAATCATGTGGAATTATGTCGGTATAATAAGAACTGAAAAAAATCTGCATTTAGCAAATGAAAAAATAGCTCTTATAGAAAAAGAAGTTAATCTTTACTACAGTAAATACTATATAAGCTCAGATTTATTAGAACTAAGAAATATCGTTAATATCTCAAAACTTATTATCAAATCAGCATTAGCAAGGAAAGAAAGCCGCGGACTCCATTTTTCAAAAGATTATCCTATCTCAAATGACAAATTCAAAAAAGATACTCTGATAAATGGTAGGGTAAATGAGTATGAGTCTGATTTGTCAAAATTTAAAGTTTAAATAGATTTTTTCTATAATACCTTAGCTCATCAATCGATTCTCTTATATCATCAAGTGCACGGTGATTGGAGCGTTTAGAAAAATTATCAGTATCCTCAAAAAACCATCTCTTTCCTAGCTCACGAATAGAAGTTACATCAACATTTCTATAGTGACAATACTTTTCAAGCTCAGGCATACATCGAGCTAGAAAACGTCTATCTTGACAAATAGAATTGCCACATAACGGTGAGTGTCCTTTATGCACATAGTTTGATAAGAATTTGATAGTCTCAGATTCTGCATGGCTCTCATTAATATCGCTTTCTCGGACTTTTTCTCTCAGACCAGATTTCGTATGTTGACCGGTATTCCAACTATCCATATTATTCATAATTTCATCAGGTTGATGAATCACTAGATTAGGGCCTTCACCAAGAATATTGAGGTTTTTATCAGTAACTATACTTGCAATCTCAATAATGTAGTCAGTCTGAGTATCCAAACCGGTCATTTCAAGATCAATCCAGATTAAGTTACTTTTATCTTTCATTTTCTTAGAGTAATATAAATGTTTGAGAATGTAAATTTGTGAGGAAATATGATCTATATCGCGATTCTAC
>CACOMO010000014.1 GCA_902628335.1 uncultured Gammaproteobacteria bacterium | reverse complement strand
GGAATAGTTAGAGGAGATCAACAATTAAAAATTACAATTCTAAAAAGTGATGGTGTGACACAAAATATTGAAGTACCAATAGAGCAAAGTGTTCTCAAAAAGAAAGGAGACATAATAAAGAACATTGGTTTTGTCCCATCCAAACCTGATTTTGGAACTACTCTGGGAAGTGTACAAAGTAATTCCCCTGCATCACTTGCTGGTCTGCAAGCTGGAGATAAGATACTCGCGATCAATGGTCAGGACGTATCTAAATGGTCAGACTACGTAAACATAGTTCAAAAAAACCCTAACAATATCTTACGTTTAGAAGTTGATAGGAATCAAAAATTGTTTGATATTATACTAGTACCTTCTGAGATGAAGATTAACAATAAATTAGTTGGGTTCGCGGGCGTCTCACCTTCTCAAGGTGCCTTAGAGAAATATCGAATTAACGTCAAATACCCTTTGATTGAGTCTATTCATAAATCAGTTGATCTTACAATAGACTATACTTTGTTAACTTTTAAAATGATTTTTAAACTATTTTCAGGTCAGGCAAATGTTGCAAATATAAGTGGCCCGCTCAGTATTGCAGAATTCTCTGGAAAATCGTTAGCAATGGGATATGTTTATTTTATTTACTTAATGGCCGTTTTAAGTATTAGTTTAGGTGTCTTAAATTTACTACCTATACCTATGCTAGATGGTGGTCATCTAGTTTACTATACTGTAGAGATGATTATAGGCAAGCCTGTATCAATGAGAATTCAATTAATTGGTCAACAGCTCGGTATTGTTGTTCTATTAAGTATTATGGTCCTTGCTTTTTATAATGATTTCTTGAGAATTTTCAGTGGTTAAAAACTTTCATCTATTTTTATTTTTCTTAAACTTTTTTTTTGCAAGTCAGTTTGTTCACTCACAAGATACGGAAATTGTAATTAATAATATTTTGATCGAAGGTAATCAAAGAGTAACCGATGATACTGTATTAAGTTATGCTGATATTTCAGAAGGTGAAATCTTCACGAATCAAATAGGACAAAGGATGATCAAAGATCTCTATGATACGGGTTACTTTGATGATATATCATTTGACGTAGACGGTAATGTGCTTACTATCAAGCTCAAGGAAAAACCTATAATATCTATTATTAATATTATTGATAATAAGATTGTAGAGGATGAGGATATATTTTCGGCACTTGATGATGTTGGAGTAAGCAGAGCTAGACCGTTTGACAAGAATATTTTTGATAAGATTGAACAAGAACTTACACGCCTCTACTATGACCGAGGAAGATATAATGCAAAAATCAGTTCAAAAGTTACTAATCTTGAAAGAAATAGGGTTGCAATAGATTTGATTGTTAACGAGGGAGATGCTTCGCGGATTAGAAAAATCAATTTTATTGGTAATAAAAACTTTTCCTCAGATAAGCTTAGAGACCTTATGGAACTGGGTACAAAATATTTCTTTGAAATCTGGTCTGATCGCGATACTTATTCTGGATCACAATTACGAGCTGATATGGCGAAAATAGAAGAATATTATTTTAATAGAGGTTTTATTCGTTTTCGCATATTGTCAAATCAGGTAAATCTCTCTAATAATAATAAAGACATATTGATAACAATAAGTGTTGACGAGGGAGAAAAATATGAATTTGGTGATCTTAAGATCTTTGGTAACGAGATTCTTGATGAGAGTATTTTAAAAACAGAAATTTCTAGAATACTGCAACCTGGTCAAATCTTTTCTCGTGAAAAAATCCAGCAATCTGAAATATTAATCAAAAATATGCTCGGTGAAGAGGGATATGCGTTCCCAAATGTTACTTCTATACCTATTATAGATGATAAGACTCAAATCGTTGATGTAGATTATCGTCTTAATATCGGTAAAAGAAGTATGGTGAGAAGGATTACGATAGAAGGTAATACAAGTACGAATGATGAAGTTTATAGAAGAGAACTTCGTCAGTATGAATCCTCTGTCCATAAACAATCTGCAATCGATAGATCAAAAATAAGACTACAAAGGCTCAAGTATGTAGATGATGTCCAAATTATAAAGACTAAGGTAGCAGGCGCTGATGATATGATCGATATAACTTTTAAAGTTAAGGAGAGAAAAGCTGGTGAGTTTAGAGTAAGCGCAGGGTGGTCTGATACAGATGGCGCTATTTTCGATATAGATCTTAAACAAGATAATTTTCTTGGTGGCGGTAACAATGTCGCTATTAAAGCATCAAGAAGCAGTGTTCAAAATACTCTAAGGGTATATCTAACCGATCCATATTTTACAACAGATGGGGTAAGTAAAACATCCAATATAATATTAAGCCAAACAGATGTTAGTAATACTTCTACAGCAACTTATCTTTCTGATACACTAGGTTTTGGCGTTTTGTATAATATTCCAATTTCAGAGACACAATCATACGGTTATGGGGTAGATCTTAACGTTACTAGATTTACAACCACTATAGGTTCTCCTATAATAGTTACCCATCACCTTAATGATCATGGATCAAACGCAATAGGATTAAACTTAACAGCTAGTTATACTTCTGATACAAGAAACAGAACTAGGTTTGCAGAGTCAGGAATGTTGAACCTTATTCAGGCTAACGTTTTTCTTGCAGCAGACGGGGCATCCTTCCTGACAACTAAATATGATGCAGAAGTAAATTATCCATATACACTTAAAACTTTTGGTTTTGACTGGAATACAGTCGTCCAAATGAAATCAATAATAGGCTTTGGTGTAGGTTTAAATGGCACAACATCTCTTCCTTTCTATACGAAATTCTTCGCCGGGGGAAATACTACAGTTAGGGGATTCAAAGGTGCAAGTCTCGGTCCATTTACCTACAACGCAGCAAGATCAGACACAACTTGTGCAGCTAAGGCGATTCCTGGAAAATTTATTAGATGTGATACTGTAGGTGGTGATTTTCTCACAGCCGCACAAATTGATTGGTTATTTCCACCTCCCGATTTTCTAACAGAAGATACAAGAGGCGTCAGAGCTTCATTGTTTGTTGATATAGGTAACGTATTTGAGAAAATTAATGATTTCGATTACAATGAGCTTAGAGCAAGCTATGGAATACAATTTAATGCATTGACACCCATTGGTTCAGTATCAGTTGGATTCGCAAATGCTTTAAGAGAGAAAGAGGGTGACGATTTTCAATCTGTCATTTTCAGACTTGGAGGTAATTTTTAAAATGAAAAACTTTAACAAAATGTTATTATC
>CACOMO010000013.1 GCA_902628335.1 uncultured Gammaproteobacteria bacterium | reverse complement strand
CTAATTGATAAATTTAGGCTAGAGTAATGACGAAAGTAAATTGTGTGAAGTTAAAAAAAGAATCCGATGGTTTGGATTATCAGCCATATCCGGGAGAATTAGGCAAAAAAATCCATGAGAATGTGTGTGCAGAGGCGTGGGATATGTGGTTAAATCATCAGACCATGCTAATCAATGAGATGAGGTTGACACCAGTTGACCCAAAAGCAAGAAAATTTTTAGAAGAGGAAATGGAAAAGTTTTTCTTTGGGGAAGGCTCAGCGACACCACAAGGTTATGTACCTGAAGACCAAAAGTAGCCCAGGTAGCTCAGTCGGTAGAGCAGAGGACTGAAAATCCTCGTGTCGGCAGTTCGATTCTGTCCCTGGGCATAGAATGCCATGAAAGATAAAGACAAAAAAATATTATTAAATCAGGCACTGAACTTCCATCATAGTGGAGATCTAGATAAAGCTAACACTTTATACTTAAAAGTCTTATCGATAGACCCCGAAGATTTTAATGCAAATCATCTACATGGTTGCATTCTTTCACAGAAGAAAAAATATAAAGATGCTATAAGGTATTTGACGAAATCAGTTGAATTAAAAAATAATAATTACGAAGCAAATAATAATCTTGCAATTGCTTTAAAAAATAACAATGATTTTGATAGAGCAAAATTGTATTTCAAAAGCGCAATAAAAATAGACCCTAAAGATTATCGAGCTCACTATAATTTGGGTAATCTACTCGCGCAAATTGAAGACTATCAAGATGCAATTAAGAGTTTTGCTACTGCATTTGATTGTGACAGACATTTTTTAGAATCAAAAAAAAGAATGGGTGAGGTATATCAATATATTTACCAAAAGGATCATAATGACGAAAATTTATTAAAAAGTGAAGAATGCCATTTAGAGGTCCTCGAAAAAAAACCAAATGATATAGGATCACTTACACTTCTAGGTTTACTTAAACTATGGAAAGGTGATATTGATGAGTCACATAAAATATTTCAAAAAATTAGTAAGTATCAGTATGAAGATCAAGAAATTCTAAATAAGGAAATAAATAGAATATTGAATAATAAAAATCTACTCTCCACTCTCATAAAACATGAATACGAGCAACTGACGCATATTGACAACGATATTGATGAAATTAGAAATCCAAAATTTACCAGGGAATATTATGTTCAGATAAAAAAATATGCTGACAGTGTCAAAAATAATTCTTTGGAAAATCAAAATATATCAGCTGACTTTATAAAAACAATGCTTAAACCATTATATAATAAAACACCTAAAAGCATAAAAAGCAATCTTATAAACACAAAAAACAACATTACTTCTATTGAAAAAAAATACAATGAGCAACAGCCTGAGATGATTGTAATTGATGATTTTCTTACTGATGAGGCTTTATATGATATACAGAAATACTGTCGGAATGCAAATATATTCAAATACCCGTATGAATTTGGATATGTGGGAGCATTTTTGACTAAAGGACTGTCTAGCAAATTTTTTTTAAAACTAAGTGAAGATATGAGATTGACCTATAATCATATATTTAAAAACTATAAACTCACACAAGCTTGGATATTTAAATATGATCATAAAATGACCGGCACTAAAGTTCATTCAGATCAAGCATCTGTTAATGTAAACTTTTGGATTGCTCCTGATGATTCAAATCTAGATACTGAATCAGGCGGTCTGGTAATATGGAATAAATTACCTCCAGATAATTGGGAATTTTCTGATTATAATAGCATTGCAGGTACAGAAAAAATTGATCAGTTTTTAAAATCTCAAGATGTAGATAAAATTACAATACCACATAGAGAAAATAGGTGTGTAATATTCAACTCGAAGCTTTTTCATAAAACAGATAATTTTACCTTCAAAGATAGCTATATAGATAGAAGAATTAACGTTACTCTATTATTTGATTAAAAAATATATAAACTCGTATCTTTAAAAAATGCATAATTACCCTTATACTTATAATAGGACGTATCTATGAAGCAGAAAGCGCAATTTAAATTAGGACAGATAGTATATCACTCAAAATTCAGGTACAGAGGTGTAATTGTCGATGCAGACCCATATTTTCAAGGTACTGAAGAGTGGTATGAAAATGTTGCCAAATCCAAGCCTGATAAGAATAAGCCTTGGTATCATGTCTTAGTTCACGGCCAAGGGAATGAAACCTACGTAGCAGAGGGTAATCTGACATCTGATATGAGTAAAGAGCCGATTGACCATCCATTTGTAGAGATATTCTTCAATGAGTATGATAACAGTGGGTCATACTCTCTCAAACAAACATTTAACTAATGGATATAATTACATCACTTTTAGATAGGTTTAAATCACCTAATAAAGACGATGAAGAATCTTTGATTGAAAATACTTTTGAAGATAAAGCCGTCCTCGCAATTTGTATTCTCATGATTGAGGTATCAAGATCTGATGACAAATTCGATGACTTAGAAAAAAATAAAATTTTGTCAATTTTAAAAAATAAATACAATCTTAATGAGACACAGTTAGAGACAGTTATAAAAATAGCCAACCAGAAAAATGATGACATGGTGTCACTATACGAATGGACAACAGTAATTAATAATACTTATCAATACAATGAAAGAGTAAAAATTCTTCGATCACTATGGGAAGTTGCGCATGCAGATAACGTGATTGATAAATACGAAGACTATACCATTAGAAAAATAGCAGATTTAATTTACGTCAAGCATACAGATTTTATTAAAGCTAAACATAAATAAACTAATTAATCCTAAATAATGCAACCCGCCCGAAGAAATTTGGTAGAGCTTTGATCATGATATTATCAAAGAATGATCTGCTAGTTATGGAACTTTTGGATATTGTAAAATTATTTTCTTTACAAAAATTTTCAAAATCATAAATTGTGCACAAGTGTATGTTGGGGGTATTATGCCATGCATATGGTAATTCACTTGTAACCGGCATCCTTCCACCTACAAATAGCTGATAACGAGAACTCCAGTGTCCCATATTAGGAAAGGATATGATTACTTCTTTACCTATTCGTAACATCTCTTTGAGAAGTTTTTCTGGATTTTTGATTTCCTGTAATGATTGTGCGAGGACGACATAGTCGAAAGTATCATTTTTAAAATCATCAAGACCATCATTAAGATCTAGCTGAATTACATTGATTTTGTTATCTAAAGATAATTTTATTTGCGAAATATCGTAGTCTACACCATAACCAGTGACATTTTTCTGTTCTTTAAGCATTTTCATTAAACTACCATCTCCACACCCTAGATCTAGAACTTTTGAATTTTCTTCTATCCATGAACTGATTAATTCCAGATCCACTCTTATGCGCATGTTGACCTCATAATAAAGTTTTTCATGACATCAAAGTAGTCCTCATTTTCCATCAAAAATGCATCGTGACCTCCATTTGATTTTATCTCAGCATAGCTTACATTTTTTTTATGATCTAAGAGAAGTTCAACTATTTCTCTAGATCTTTTAGGAGGAAATCTCCAATCAGAAGTAAATGAGACAACCAAAAAACTACTCTTGTTCTCTGCTAGTCTAGTTTTTAACTCATCACCAAAATCTTTTATAGGATCAAAGTAATCAAGACTTTTAGTCATTAAGAGATATGTATTAGCATCAAAATTAGAAACAAACTTTTCTCCTTGATATCTTAAATAGCTCTCTATTTCAAAATCTACATCATAGTTAAATTTTAATTCTGTTTCCCTGAGATCTCTTCCAAATTTTTTCTTCATCGAATCATCTGATAGGTAAGTGATATGTCCCAACATTCGAGCTAGAGACAAACCTTTATCAGGTATCTTATTTTGATTCAGATAATCACCTTCACACCAATTTGGATCTTTCATGATGGCTTGCCTTGCAACTTCATTGAATGCAATATTTTGTGCTGTTAACTTTGGAGCAGCAGCGATAATGATACAGTTCTCTACTAGTGTCGGGTACTGGAATGACCATTGTAATGCTTGCATCCCACCTAAACTTCCACCTATCACGAAACTCCATTTCGGGATCTGTAGATAATCCATAAGAAATTTTTGTGTATTCACCCAGTCTGATACTGTTACAATTGGAAATTTTATGCCAAAATATTTTCCTGTTTTTTTATCTTTAGTGTTTGGTCCTGTTGAACCATGGCATCCACCGAGGTTATTTAAACATACGACATACGATTTGTTAGTATCAATAGGCTTTCCTGGTCCTATCATATTGTCCCACCAACCAGGCTTATCATCTTTATCATATTTACCAGCTGCATGATGATTACCAGATAAAGCATGGCAAATTAAAACAGCGTTACTTTTGTCTTCATTAAGATTGCCGTACGTTTCATATTTTAGCTCAAATGTTTGTAGAACGGCACCCGAAGTCAACTCAATGCTATGTTCTATTTTTGCTATTGCTGTTTTCAAATTTAAACTCATAATTGATTAGCTAAGTGAAATATAGGGGGAACTATTATCATCTGAAAAACCTTGATAACTACAAGTAGGATTATTGGAGAGAAATCAATCCCAGATGTAGCAGGAATTATGTTTCTTATCGGTCTATAGAGTGGTTCGCATATTTCATCAATTAAAGTAAAGATAGGATGAGAATTGTAAGCCATAAACCAGCTTCCTATGGCCCCAATAATCACACACCACCAGATAATTGTAAAAATTTCATCTAAAAACTTTCCAAAGCTAGCAACAATAAGAGTGTTGATACTAAACTCAAATCCAGTATATATATACGGTAAATAAATTTTAAGCGCTGTTATAGCAGTGGCTAGGATTATTATAATAAAATTCAATCTTCCAACATATAAAGGTAAAAAACTTAGGGGACTTAGTATGGGGTCAGTCAGTTTAATTATAATTTGGCATA
>CACOMO010000012.1 GCA_902628335.1 uncultured Gammaproteobacteria bacterium | reverse complement strand
ATCTGCTTGTCCACCAGCTAAACCACGATAGCCTGTCAATTTAGATAATTCTTCAATGAGCTTTAACCTGACTGAGAATGACTTATGTGTGGCAGGTTCTGTAAGAATCTCAAATGCTAATGTAAGCAAACTATTTCCAGCAAGAATCCCAATACCTTCCCCAAACTTTTTATGGGTTGTTAATTTACCCCTCCTAAAATCATCATCATCCATAGCAGGTAAATCATCGTGTATAAGTGAGTATGAGTGGACTAGTTCAGTAGCAATAGCTAAACGCATATAGTTTTGTTTATTTATTTTAAGTTGTTTAGAGAATTCACATATCACAAAAGGTCTTATCCTCTTGCCACCGTTCATAAGACCATAATTCATAGATCTGTACAGAACTGAATGGTTTTTGTAGCTAAGCATGAATTTCTTAGCGTATAGATTAAATTCTTTCGTAAATTTATTTAAGTGAGAAATTATATCCATATTTAAATGGTACGATATAATAGTTTTATGAATATCTCAATCAATAAAGAAATGATGTCTCTTCCAGAAGAGACCACTATTGCTGATTTACTAATAAAGTTAGATATCGAGAAAAAATATATTGCTGTTGAGATAAATATGGAAATAATCCCTAAATCAGATTTTGACCAATTTCAACTAAGAGAAAACGATCAGGTCGAGATAATTCGAGCAGTTGGAGGAGGCTAAATTGAAGGATTTAATTATTGATGGAAAAAAGTATGATTCTAGATTGATTATAGGTACTGGAAAATACAGAGATTTTCAGCAAACTAAAGATGCTCTTATTGCGAGTGGTGCAGAAATGATAACCGTTGCAGTAAGAAGAGTGAATTTAGGGCAAACAAAAGATGAACAAAATTTGTTGGAATTTATAGATCCAAAAAAATACACAATACTACCCAATACCGCAGGCTGTTACACCGCAGAGGATGCCATAAGAGTTTGTAACATAGCGGCGGAAATTTTAAATGGTGATAAATTAGTTAAGCTAGAAGTGCTAGGGGACAAAAAAACTCTATACCCTAATGTCGTAGAAACAATCGCAGCTGCAAAAGTGCTAGTAAAAGATGGCTTTAAAGTGATGGTCTACACTACAGACGATCCACTTGTTGCAAAGGAATTAGAAAATATAGGCTGTATATCAATAATGCCATTGGCATCACCTATAGGAAGTGGGTTAGGTATACAAAATAAATATAACATTCAATCAATAGTAGAAAATGCTGCTGTACCTATCATCGTTGATGCAGGTGTTGGAACTGCATCTGATGCATCTATTGTTATGGAGATGGGGTGTGATGGAGTATTAATGAATACAGCAATAGCATGTGCAAAAGATCCAATATTAATGGCATCAGCAATGAAAAAAGCTGTAGAATCAGGCCATGAGGCTTTTAAAGCAGGGAGAATCCCAAAAAAGAAATATGCGTCTGCCTCTTCTCCAATAGAGGGAAGTTTTTTTAATGACAAGTAAGCCAATATTTTTCAGTAATCATAGATCTAGGAAAAAAGTCTTACATCCAATGAATGGATATGGGCAAATTGACCTATCTAATTTTAGAAATAACATTAATATTTTAGATATTGGGTTTGGTGATGGCGATTCTATAATCAATGCCAGAATGAAGGATAACCTCAGAATTTACGGCATAGAGTCGTATGCAGTTGGTGTCAATAAAGTCGTCAAGTTTATAAATAGTGAAGCCATAAAGAATGTAAATATTTATCATGGAGACGCTGTAGAAATTATTAGTTTCTTTCCAGAGAAATTCTTCAACTGTGTAAATATTTTTTTTCCTGATCCTTGGCCAAAACGTCGCCATCATAAAAGGAGATTTGTTACGAAATATTTTTTAGATAAACTTAGAACTAAAGTTAAAACTAATAACAAGATTCATATAGCATCAGATCATATAAATTACATCTTTGATACAAAAAATATTCTAGATAAATATCTGAACAGAAAAGTAGAATTTTCAAATCATCGCTCTGATCGACCAATTACCAAGTATGAAAATAAAGCTATATCTAAAGGAAATATAATTTTTGATATGATATTTGAGTTATGAGTCTTGAGTAGTCTCTTGAGGGATCAGTAAATGAAGAATAAAACCGAATATTATACCTGTCCAAATATGAGTAGTGACACCCTCATATAATTCTAACGATAGAAGAGGAAAAATAATTGTACTTGCAAACGTCAGTAGACACACAATCCCAGATGCTCGGTTTTGCACATAGAGTTCTCTCATTTCTCTTACTTTTACAAGTGGCACAACAGCGAAAATAACAATAATGCCTAATGTAGCTTGTGGTAAGTTATGAAGTAGTGGTGTTGCATATAGTAACGTTAAACCAACAATTAACATAGTCACAATTGATGATAGACCGCTATAAGCACCACTTGCTTCGTTTACTGCAGAACGTGAGAATGAGCCAGAAACTGGGAAGCTGCCTGAAAAGCTAGAAGTTACATTTGATAAACCTTGTCCAAATAATTCTTGATTAGAATCGACCGGGGTTGGATTTTTGTATAATTCTACTCCGTTTGAATCCTTTGGTGGTTTTTTTATATAAAGCTGTTTAGCAATCGCAATCGCCTCCATGAAACCCACAAAAGCAATAATGACTGTGTGAATAATAAGCATTGGTATTGAGCTATTAAAATTAGAGAAATCAGGTAATCGAAAGTGGGGTAAACCATCAGGTATATAACCAACTAGTGGTCCAGTATAATTAAAAGTAGAAGCAAAAATTACTGAGACTACAACAGCAAAAAAAACAGCAAGATTACTAAAAGTTAAATATTTATTAAATTTATATTTGATAGTATACATAAGAACTAACATTGCAATAGAAATCATCAAAGATTCGAAATTAATAGGATGTTGATCTAAAAAATTACTGTAGTTTGCAACATCATCTAAATTCACACTAGGAAGTCCAAAAATTTTACTTAATTGAGAAAAAGATATTATCAGCGCTGCAGCTGAGGTAAATCCCAAAAGCACATGTTCAGGTATTTTATCAAAAACCTTACCTGCTCTAAAAATTGCTAAAAAGATTTGAAAAAGTCCAACCGTGAAGGCAAGTATTACTGCGTAGATAATGTAAACATCCTTGTTACCATTTGCCAGAGATCCAGCTGCTACAGAGGTCAATAGACAAACCATTGCAACAGGACCAGTACCGAGATACCTTGATGAACCAAAAATAGCAGCTATTGCAACTGGTAAAAGTGCTGCATACAAACCATACACAGGATCAACATCGGCAAGGGTTGCATAAGCCATTGATTGCGGAATAATTATCATCGCAATAGTTACACCAGCTATGACATCCCTTGTCAGAAAGTTTTTGTTCAATAGTGCTTCAGGCAACCAACTACTAAAATTAAAAACTATTGTCCTAAGATGAATTAGAAAATTTATTATAGGCTCCTTAATTACTTAAATGACTACTTATGCGATAGCATTATATCATATATAATTAAAAAATAATGGGGATATAAAATGGAATACAGAAAACTTGGCACAACAGATATTGAAGTTAGCGTAATTTGCTTAGGAACAATGTCCTATGGGGAACAAAATTCTGAAAGAGAAGCTCATGAACAACTTGATTATAGCATCTCTCAAGGAATCAATTTTATTGATACGGCAGAAATGTACGCCATACCTCCCAAAGAGGAGACGTTTGGCAAAACTGAAGAGATTATTGGCACATGGCTTTCAAAGCAAAAGAAAAGGGATGAGATTATCATTGCAACGAAAGTTGTAGGACCAGGAATGGATTATGTAAGAGGTGGATCTAGACTGTCCCATCAACAGATAATACGAGCAGCTGAAACATCTTTGAAAAGATTAAAAACAGAATATATAGACCTTTATCAAGTTCATTGGCCAGAACGTAAGAGTAATTATTTTGGGAGGTTAGGTTACGAATATAGCGATGAAATAGGAATCACAATTGAGGAAACATACAAAGCCATGGACAAACTTGTCAAAGATGGAAAGGTAAGATACATCGGTATATCTAACGAAACTCCGTGGGGGACAAATGAATATTTAAAGTTATCTGAAAAATATAATTTAAGTAAAATTGTTTCTATACAAAATCCCTACTCACTTTTGAATAGAATTTACGAAGTCGGTCTAGCCGAAATATCACAACATGAGAATGTGGGATTATTAGCATACTCGCCACTGGGGTTCGGAGTGTTAACTGGGAAATATCTAAATAACACACCAAAAGATTCGAGGCTGGGTTTATATGGTGATTGGTTCACACGCTATAGCGATGAGTCAACAGTACAAGCTGTGAGAAAATACGTAGATCTTGCAAGAGATCACGGTTTATCACCAGCAGAGCTGTCACTTGCATTCGTAAACACTAGGCCTTTTGTAACATCGAATATTATTGGTGCTACAAAAATGGATCAATTAAAAGAAAATATCAAGAGTATTGAAATTAAATTAACAGAGCAGATTATAGAGAAAATTGAGGGAATTCATAAATCTAACCCAAATCCTGCTCCTTAATTATTTTGTTAATATAAATTCAACCGCACCTTTTAAATCATCAAATATTTTGACTTTATATCGATTATCTTTTTGAATTTGTTCACCGTTTCCTGTTCTTACAGCGACTGGAATGCAATGTGCAAGTTTTGCTGCTTCGATATCTCTCGCTGAATCACCAATGGCATATGTTTTTTTAAGATCAAAGTTAAATCGAGATGAAGCCTCTTGAAACATTCCAGGCAATGGCTTACGAGTTGTTGAGTTTTCATCAGGTGTATGTGGACAATAAAATATAGAGTGAATAGACCCACCAGACTTATTTATTATATCAAGCATCTTAATATTTATTTGCGTAAATGCTTCATACGTGAATAGACCTCTATTGATTCCAGATTGATTTGTGATAATTATAATATTGAAATTATTATCTGTAAGCATTTTGATTGCCTCAATACTGCCAGGTATTGGTTTCCAGTCATTTTGGGTCTTGATATAGTCTGACGAGTCATAGTTTATAACCCCGTCTCTATCTAGAATTATGAATTTTTGCGAGCTCACTATTTAAAATACTTAGTGAAATAATCCACAATCTCAGACTGATCTAGTGTATCTTGTTTCATGGTATCTCTATCACGCAGAGTCACAGTTCCTTTATCTAGTGTATCGAAATCTACTGTAATACATAAAGGTGTTCCAACCTCATCATGTTTTCTGTAGCTTTTTCCGATATTACCAGTGTTTTCAATTACTACTCGTCCTAATTGACATTTTTGAAGTTGATTTTTTATTTCTTTTGCTTTTTTGACTATATCATCATTATTTTTCTTCAAAGGTACAACCGCAGCTTT
>CACOMO010000011.1 GCA_902628335.1 uncultured Gammaproteobacteria bacterium | reverse complement strand
CAAGACAGATGATTATCTGAAAGGCCATATAGTGAATGCAAAAAATTACTCTATCGATGAGTTAGAATCATTAAAAATAGATAAGATTGACTTTGTCGTGACATACTCAACAAGCGATAATGATTCGATAAAAGCTGCTAAAATACTTAACAAGATTGGAATACAAAACACATGCTATTTAGATGGTGGAATCACAACATGGCTAGACAATAATATGCCTCTGTCAGGTAATGATAAATGACAGAGAAGCAGATTAAGTTTGTTGTTCACAGAATATATGCGAAAGATATTTCACTTGAGTCTCCCGAAGCACCGATGATTTTTAATGAAATAAAGATGCAACCTAAAGTGGGTTTTAACTTAAAAACAGCTATTAATAAAATTGATAATAGTACATATGAAGTTACCTTGGATATATCTGTTAAAGCTGAAACTGACGAAAAAGCAATTTATTTAGTTGAGCTTAAACAATCCGGCGTATTTGGTATTGAGGGAGCCGATGAGGATTTAAAGAGTAGTTTCTTAAACGTTCGGTGTCCAGATATCATCTTTCCTTATGCAATGGAGACTGTCTCGACACTCATACAAAAATCAGGTTTCCCACCAATATTTTTTGCGCCTATTGACTTTAATTCACTCCACCAACAAGAATTACAAAAGAAAAAAAACAACTAATGAATGTCAAATTTAGAATACTTGGATCCGGTGAATGGGGGTTAGCAATAGCTCACCATCTATCAAAGAATCATTATTCTGTTGAAATTTGCGGTAGAACAGAAAGTAAAATAGATATTCTCAATCAAAAAAGAAGATTCAAGCCACTAGACATTAAGTTTAATGAGAATGTTTCATTCGATTATTTGAGTAACATTTCTAAAAAATCATATTCTAAAAACACATATAACATAATAGCAACCTCAAGCTCGGGTTTTGCTGATGTTGTTATGAAAAATAGCAATTATCTTTCAGATTATTCGAATTTCATTTGGCTAACCAAAGGATTGGATAAGAAATCTCATAAATTCTTCGATGAAGTTTTAATTGATTCTTTTGGTGATAGTATCAATTGTTGTTTGATTTCAGGACCAAGTTTTGCGAAAGATCTGGTTAGCGGCAAAAAGATTACTGTCAGTATTGCGTCGAATAGTACTAGTTTTATGAACACCATCGAAAAATATTTTGTCACTGATAACTTCATTATGCATACGACTAACGACTTAATTGGTGTGCAAGTAGCAGGTGTAATGAAAAATATTGCTGCAATATTGTCAGGTATACTTACTGCAAATAATTATGTTTTATCAGATATTAATACGATGATAGAAGTTGCTAAAAAAGAGATCTTCGAAATTACTAAGCACATATATTCTATGAGAAATTTACCACTCAATGACGACACAATTAGAGAAACATTAGAGAGCCCTTCTTGTGATGGTGACTTAAAGTTATCCTGTTTAAATGACCAATCTAGAAATCGTCGATTTGGTCTAAAATTCTCAACATCACATTCTTTAGCTCAAATAGTTAGAGATATTGGGACCGTTGAGGGCTATGTAATGGCACCTGTTTTGAATGAAATGATAAAAGATGTGAATGTTGGTCCAGTGTTGAAATCAGTTCATGAAATTCTTTTTAATAATCAAAAATTAGAAAAAACCGAAATAGCTAGTTATCTCTAGCTTTCTTGGCTAGCGTATTTCGACCCCACCCCAAGAGCTTTGCTGCTTCTTGCTTTATCCCTTTTGTTGCATTCAATGACTCTTCTATTAATATTGACTCAAGTTTTTTATTTGTATTCTTGATAAAGTTGATATCTTTAGAGATCCCAATTCTTATGTCACTTCTTAGTAGATCCTCCCACGATGAACTATTTGAGTCCTCTTTAGTATTTCCTGTATCAGCAAAATCATCAGGCAGATCATCAATTGTGATAATATTAGACGAGCTCATAACTGTTAAATATCTGCATATATTTTCTAACTGCCTTATGTTTCCTGGCCAACTGTATTGTTCAAAAAAATCTATAACTTTTTTATCCATTAACTTTTCTTTTGTTTTAAGTTCTATAGCTGATTCTTTAAGGAAGAAGTTTACCAAATTTTCAATATCCTCTGTTCTATCTCTTAAAGGAGGTAATGATAATTTAAAAACATTCAATCTATGGAATAAGTCCTCTCTAAATTTTTGTTCATGAATAAGTGTCTCAATAGATTGATTTGTAGCTGCAATTATTCTGACATCAGATTTAATTGGATTATGACCACCTACCCTATAGAATTCTTGACTGGAGAGTACACGTAGTAATCTAGTTTGTAATTCAGGATGCATATCTCCAATTTCATCCAAAAATAAAGTACCTCCATGAGCTTGCTCGAACCTTCCAATTCTCTGTGTTTGTGCACCAGTAAATGCTCCTTTTTCATGTCCGAATAACTCTGATTCCAATAGATCATGCGGAATAGCTGCAACATTTATTGCAACAAAAGGTTTTTCTGATCTATCACTATTTTCGTGAACAGATTGGGCAATAAGTTCTTTCCCTGTACCCGACTCGCCTCGTATTAAAACACTAATGTTAGATTTTGAAATCTTACCTATTGCTCTGAAAACACTCTGCAATGATTTTGCTTTACCAATTATTTTTAATTGTTTGAGATTATCTGATGATTCCCTTAATGGGGTTTCTGTGATTGATTTTCTTATTGCCTTTAGTGCAAGAGATCTTATTGTATTAACATCAAACGGTTTAGATAGATATTCAAATGCACCACCTTTGTATGCAGATAATGCATTATCGATATCTGCATGAGCTGTCATCACAATTGTTGGAAGATTGGGATATTTTTCTGCTACTACTTTAAGTAGATCTATACCAGTTAGTCCTGGCATTTTTATATCAGTTATTATTAGGTCAGGTCTTTCAGAATTCAGTGCTAGTAAAACCTCTGAGCCATTTGAGAATGTCTGGATTTTGAAATTCTCTTCTAACGCACTTTTACATATTGTGCGAATACTTTCCTCATCATCTACAATCCAGAGTTTCGATCTCATTCTATGATCCATGGTAATATAATACTAAAAACAGTTTTATTTTTTTCGCTCATACATTCGATGATACCTTTATTTTGTACTATAATTGATTGTGCAATCGTGAGACCAAGCCCCATTCCTTCAGGCTTGCTTGTCACCATAGGGTAGAAGATTTCTTTTAATTTCTCTTGAGGTATGCCAATGCCATTATCAATGACATCAATTTTAATAGCTAGGTCATGTGTAGTATCACCAATAGTAAACTTTTGAACTGGTCTTGTTTTTACTTCTACAGCTCCTTTGTAACTTGTTGCCTGTACTGCATTTCTGATAATATTCATGAGTACTTGTATTATCTGATTCCTATTCAATAATAGCTGGGGAATACTTGGATCATAATCTTTGATAAATGTAACACTTGAGTTTATGGTATCGTACTTAAAAAGCTCAATAACATGCTCCGTTATTTCATGTATGTTAATAAGTTTTTTCTCTTCTGTGTGTAGTGGTGACGACATTGCATTAATTAATTTTAATAATCTTTCAGATTCTTTTAAAATTATCTCGGTGAATTTTGTTTGCGATTTATTAGATAGAGTTTTCTCAAGTAACTGTGCCGCACCCATTATTCCTCCCAGAGGATTTTTAATTTCGTGCGATAGTCCTTTGACCATTTCTGTGGTTGCTTTTTGTTGATCAATAAGATTCTTTTCATTCGAGATATTGTATAGTCTCCCAGTTTCATTGAATTCAAGTAGAATAAATTGTCTTTCAAAATTGATAAAAGATG
The DNA here is from genome assembly GCA_902628335.1 of uncultured Gammaproteobacteria bacterium. Lineage (GTDB taxonomy): Bacteria > Pseudomonadota > Gammaproteobacteria. The sequence goes on along the minus strand of CACOMO010000011.1, from coordinate 2,714 downwards.
AGATGCTGCAGTCACAAATTTTCTCTACTTTATCAAAATTTTTAAATTTTAGATCTCTTAAGGTGATTGGATTTTTATCATTTCTCACATTATCAATATATGTTTGAAGATTCGTTTCAGCAAAATCAAGGTGCTGTAATTTCTTCACGATATTTGTGGATCCAAGAATATCTCGTGCAGAAATATTCATGTAAAAGTAATCATCTTTAGTATCGAGTAAGATTATCCCTGTTCTGAGACTTTCAACTATTTCTAAATAGTTTTCAGATATTCCGTCTATAACTTTCATTGTATCCATAAATTTTTTCTGCTGGCCACATATTTGTGACCAGCATTTAATAAATTAAAGACTGTAATACATTTCAAACTCACATGGATGTGTTGACTGCCTGAGTCTTTGTACATCCTCGTACTTGAGTCCAATGTATGAATCAATCATCTTATCTGTAAACACATCTCCCTCTTTAAGGAATGATCTGTCTTGATCAAGAGCATCAAGTGCTACGTCAAGCCCTGGCGCAACAGTAGGAAGCATTTTCTCTTCATCTGATGAGATATCAAACAAATCCTTATCCATTGAAGGGCCTGGATCAATTTTATTTTTTATTCCATCTAGCCCAGCCATCATCATAGCGCTAAATGCTAAATAAGGATTGGCAGTCGAATCCGGAAATCTGACTTCAATTCTTCTTGCTTTATCACTCATGACATAAGGTATCCTGATAGCTGCCGATCTGTTCCTAGCGGAGTAGGTTAGTATGACTGGTGCTTCAAAGCCAGGTATTAATCGTTTATAGCTGTTTGTTGAAGCGTTGGCAAATGCGTTAAGCGCTCTTGCATGCTTAATTATTCCACCTATGTACCACAAAGCTTCCTGTGATAAATTTCCATATTTATCCCCAGCGAAAATATTTTTTCCATCTTTAGACAATGATTGATGAATATGCATACCAGAGCCATTATCACCAACAACTGGTTTAGGCATAAACGTGGCTGTTTTTCCGTACGCATGTGCAACGTTCATTACCACGTACTTATACTTTTGTACTTCATCAGCTTTCTTTACCAGAGTATTGAACATTGTTCCTATTTCACATTGGCCAGCAGTAGCAACCTCATGATGATGCACTTCGCATTGAACACCCATCTCAATTAATGTCGTAACCATTGCTGATCTACAATCTTGTAAAGCATCAACTGGAGGAACTGGAAAGTAGCCACCTTTAACTAGTGGCCTATGACCCATGTTTCCCTCATCATAATTTTTGTTACTATTAAAGCATGCCTCTGTTGAATCTATTGAGAAGGAGCAACTTCCAAGCTTATCCTCAAATTTCACGTCATCAAACACAAAAAACTCATTCTCTGGTCCAAAATATGCTGTATCAGCAATGCCACTATCTTTTAGATATTGTTCTGCCTTTTTTCCAATCGAGCGAGGATCTTTTTCATAAGGCTTGCCATCAGCTGGTTCAATAACATCACAGGATATCACTAGTGTGGGCTCATCATAAAAAGGATCCATTATTGCTGTGCTTGCATCTGGCATTAAAATCATGTCAGATTCATTAATGTCTTTCCAAGCTGCAATGGACGAACCATCAAACATTTTTCCTTCCTCAAAATCTGTCTTAATCCCATCTTCTGACGCAGTTACAGTAACATGTTGCTCTTTACCGCTAGTATTCGTGAATCTATAGTCGATGAATTTGACTTCTTTTTCTTTTACTATTTTTAGTACATCTTCGACACTCATAGTATTACCTCATTTTTTTTTGTTAAATCCACCTACATTCCTGCATTAATCATGCCAATTCTGGTGTTTTTAAGAGCTAATAAATCTTGCATTGATCTACTTAAATTCTAATCACGCACATTTAATGAGCATCATATGCACTAATAATGATATTATGCACTATTTGGATGCAATATACTAGTAGATAGTTATCTAAACAATAAAATTACTTGTTTGATAGAGATAATTATGAAGACAAGGCACTACATATTATAATCTTTCTTAGGGTAATTAGTTAAAGGATCAAATTTTGGCTGCAAAAACAATGGATGAATTAGTTGCTTTGTGCAAGCGACGAGGGTTTATTTTTCAATCTAGCGAGATTTATGGAGGTCTTCAAGGGCTTTACGATTATGGCCCATTAGGTGTAGAGCTAAAAAATAATTTGAAAATGACTTGGTGGTCATCAATGGTCTATGAACGAGACGACATTGAGGGGTTAGATGCATCAATTCTTACACATACTGATGTACTTAAACACTCGGGACATGAAGACACTTTCACAGACCCTCTTATTGATTGCAAGAGTTGTGGTTTAAGATTTAGATCAGACCAGATCCCAGACCAATGTAAAGATGAAGAATTAACAGAGCCAAGAGATTTTAATCTTATGTTTAAAACAAATGTAGGGCCTATTGATGATGGAAGTTCATTTGCATATCTTAGACCCGAGACGGCCCAACAAATTTTCATAAATTTTAAGAATGTTATTGACTCCACATCTCAATCTTTACCTTTTGGTATCGCACAAATCGGAAAAGCTTTTAGAAATGAAATAACTCCAAGAAACTTTATCTTTAGAGTAAGAGAGTTTGAACAAATGGAACTAGAATTTTTTGTTAAACCAGGAACAGATGAAGATTGGCACAAAAAGTGGGTAAATGATCGATTAGTCTGGTGGGAAAATCAAGGTATTCCT
>CACOMO010000010.1 GCA_902628335.1 uncultured Gammaproteobacteria bacterium | reverse complement strand
CAATTATTGCCATTACTATGGGTTGTAGGAAACACAAAGACTATAGTGTTGCTTTACTTGCAACAGTTGGAATAATTCTACTTGTTTATGCGGTCGTGACTCATGATACTAATACAGAGCAGTTGGTAAAGCTAATAACATTGTTTGGTAGTACATTAGTAGTAGTCAGCCATGTTAGGAATTATCTCCTCTGCCGACGAAATGACTGCAATCATGATCACAGCTAACTATTATTCTTGAGTAAGTTTAAATTTTCTTTTGCTAATACAAAATCTTTATCTATCTTAATAGCTTCTTCAAACATCAGTATTGCATTTTTTGTATCATCTAGTCCTTTGTAGCTAACACCCAGGCTATTAAAAACCTCTTTGGTAGCTATACCCATATCAACTAATTCATTGAGCGATGATATGGCTTCTCTAAATTGATCTCTTTTAATATAGTAATTCGCCATATTCAATCTTGGATAAACCTCAGTAGGTTCGAGTTCGACAAGTTTTTTATAATGGTATTCTGCTTCAGGATTATTGCTATTACTAAAGAGATTGGCAAGATTATTATGAGATGCTGCAGACTTACTATTAATATCTAATGCTTTGTAATACGACTCCACGGCTTTTTCTTGTTGATTTAGATCTGAATAGACTATACCCAAAGAGTAATAGGACTGGAACAATTTACTGTCTAATTTAATCGACTTTTCAAGCGCAACTACAGCCTCCTGATAATTCCCCATAGAGTGAAGTAGTGCTCCATAGTTGCTGTGAAAGATTGGTTGCTCAGGGGCTTGGTTTATGGCAATCTCTATATTTTTTTTTGCTTCCTCAAAATTACCCTCAGCCATATAGATTAGAGCAATTAAATGTCGAGCATTTGCATCTTTTGAGTCTCGCTTGAGAATTTTTTCATAAAGCTTCTTTGCTTCATCATATTTTTGGTTTTTTTGAAGATCAATCGCTTCTGCAAAAGCTTGTTTGATAAAAAATTCAGACATTTTCGAGCCTCTCTTTTATTCGATTTAATACGCCAGACCAATCTCCGTTTATTTCTTGCCTGAATAGTTCTAAAGACGGATACCATGGTGATGATGTTTTGAAGTTCAGATCCCAGGTATGTTTGGGTACAGCTGGTAACATTACCCAGGTCTCTTTATTGAGCGCCCCAGCAATATGCGGAACAATGCCCTCTATAGTTATAATAAAATCACAATAATCAACAGTACTGATAAGATCGTCTAACTCATTGATTAATGTTAAATCAATTACTTCAAATTTTTTATTTGAAAAAAAATTTTCTAAAACATTTTCAGGTAAAACTATCTGTTTATAATTCGATAATTCTTTAGGTGCAGTAGTTACTAGTCCAATCTTTTTTTTATTTTTATTAAATGGACTTGCTTTTTTTTCAATAGTCACATACGGAAACTTTTGAGAGTATGTATTTGGCTCCCACTCTAATGTTTTAGCCAGAGATATCATGAAACAATAATAATCGATCTCTGGAACTTCTCCATCGTAAGGAATCACTCTGGATACCCACTCTTGAGTTTTTAGGAAATTTATAATTGGGTCTTGTGCCATTATAGTTATTACGGCGCCCTCGAATGCTAGTTGTCTTGCAAATCTTAAGTATTGAAATGTTTCTCCAACGGATTGCTCTGCTACAACCATTAAATGTTTACCGACAATATCTTGACCATTCCAATAAGGTTTCCCAAAATCTCTCTTATAAAATTCTACTGGCATCTTCAAGCGCCATTCATATTCCCTCCAACCATCAGCATAATTACCTGTAAGTAAATAACACATGGCTAGGTTAACATGTGGTTCTATATAATCTGGAAAAGTTTCAATACAGGATTTATAAAAGTTGATTGCCTGATCAAATTTTTTTAACTCTTCATAAGTTATGCCGAGTATTAATTGACAACCAATATGATCAGGTGTTATCTCGAGACATCTTTTAAAAGCCTCAACAGCTTTATTGAACTGGTCAGTTTGTCTGTAAGATTCACCTAAGTAAAAATGAACTTGAGATATGTCATTTTTGAGAGCAATAACTTTCTCAAATGTAGTAATAGAGTCAGTATAATCTTTTTTTGAACTCTGCGCACAACCTAGAGATATTAAAATTCCTATATCATCTTTTTTCACTAACAAAGCTTTATTAATGTACGAAATACTCTCTACAAATTTTTTCTCACGCATTCTTATACATCCGATTATATGATTAGCGTCTGCATCATTCTCTTTCGATAGTAAAGCGCTACAATGTTTCTCAGCCTCTTCGTAATTATTCTGGCTAAATGCATTTATTGCTTTTGATATCTCGGGTTTTAGTGTATTTTGTTTTGCCATAACTACTATAAGAGATAATATATCGTATGAAACAGAATTTTACTAAGATTATTGTTGAAACGAATAAACAGAAAATCATAGAGATTACCGATCAGATTCAATCAATTATTAAATCTTCAGGAATTAGAGATGGTTTGGTAACGCTCTATATAAAACATACAAGTGCATCATTAATGATTCAAGAAAATGCCGATTCAGATGTACTAAGAGATATTGAGAAATATTTTGATCGACTAGTTCCAATGAATGAATCTGACTATATTCATCGTACAGAAGGGCCTGATGACATGCCAGCTCATATTAAATCTGTGCTAACTAGCACTCATTTATCTATTCCATTTCAAGCTAAAGATTTATCACTTGGCACATGGCAAGGCATTTTTCTCTTTGAGCATAGAATAAACCCTAGTTCTAGGACTATAGAAATTCACGTTATCGGAGAATAACTAGAGAGCTGGATATGCTCTCTAGTTTGATTATTTTTATGGTTGATAACTAAAAGGACCTGATAAACCAACTCTTGCTGGCTTTGTGTTCCATGACAATCCGTGATCATCATAGGTTTGGCTACTAGTGACATTAACGTCAACGCCACCACATCCAGGATTTACTTCTAATGGATGATGAGCACAGTGGGCTACTTTACCATCTGCATCAACAACACCAGACATTTCCCATCCGCCTGCATCAGTTACTTTTAAAAATTTATCTTTTCCATCAATAGAACATTCAATTTTTGCTCTTTTAACACCAACAAGATTAGAGACTAAACCTGCTATAACACCAAGATGTCCTCCTCCTTGACCGCCCCAGAGTTTTTCAACTGCTGCAGCTTGCTCATCTGAAGCTGATTCATCGATGTATAGTGCAAGTGAACAATTACCGTCAGTTAGGTTCTCAGTACCTGCTTGAAGAAAAGCTGATACTTTAACACCATTTAGATCGACATCATCACAATGTCCCTCTTTGATGTCCCAAACTAGCATGGCATTACATGGACCCATACTTGCTGGTTGAAGGAATATGCAAGGGCAAAGTACATCACAATTGCACGATTCTGCATAATTTCCGGTTACTTTCCAATCCATAACAAAACCTCTTATTTATTAATTCTTGAGTGTTTAATATACCATTTAAAAAAGTTTAATTATACTTTCAGCTTATAATTTATTTAAAATATGGCATATTTATTAGCCTTATAAGTACTCATTAATATACATGTCCAATAATAATTTCCTGTGATCTACTCTCTGTCTATGCATTTTTGTATTGATTTTGCTGATTGGTAGTGATTAGATGTATTTGAAGGGGTAAATATGAATCACAAGATCACATCATTGCTTGCAATATTAGTGTTCACACCGCTCAATGCCGGTGAACCAGATATTGGTGGTCAGCTAGAATCTGCAGTTCAAAGCAAGATGAGAGATACTGCAAATATTGCTTTCTCATATGGTGACAATCTATTTGAAACATGGGCACGAGATAATATATCTAGTCTGAGACTAATTGAAGTAGAGACAAAAGTTACTGAAAGTGCGAAACCACAGTTAAGACTGATAAGTCTTTTTGAAGTTATTGGCGATAATAACAATGCAATATTGAGTCAACTCTCCTTCTCAACGTTTGACGATAGAGAGATTTTTAATGGTGGATTAGTCTACAGAGCCTTCAATAATGATAAAACTATCATGTATGGAACAAACTTGTTTTATGATCAACAATTCAATACTGGCCACAAAAGATACAGTCTAGGGTTTGAACTTAAGTCATCAGTGTATGATTTTAATCTAAACCTATATGATGCCTCCTCGTCCATACATCATGTAGAGGATGTCCCTGAAGTAGCTGCCGGTGGTTATGATGCTGAGATTGGTGTGGTTATGCCATATTTGCCATGGGCTAAAATTTACTACAAGGCATATCAGTGGAATAATGAAACACTAAATATAAAAAATGGAGAAAATTTAAGTTTATATATGGAGCCTACATCAAGGTTATCACTCGAGGCCGGTGTAAATAATAATAGCACACTAAGTTCTAAGAAAACATTTGTCAGACTCAACTACATCTTATGTTGTGCTGATGACAGCAACAGACCATCCATGTTCAATGTCTCTTCGAGAGCCTTCAATTATGTACCACTAGAAGAGAAGAGGATGTACGAAAAAGTTAGAAGAGAAAATAATATTATCGTCGTCAGAGGTGGCGGTGGTATTTCAGTTACAGCGAGTGGTTTTTAATATGAAAATATTTTTATCAATGATTATTATATTTACAACTTCATTAATATTAGTGGAGCAAGCAGAGGCAGCATGTGCTGCAGATGCCAATGGTGTAATCACAGTGACAGACAATAGTTGCTCCGTTCAACCGGACAGCTATGGCATAACTATGTATAAGATGTATTTTTGTACTTCAGCACCAACTGCAGCAACAACTTCTGATGAAGCTGACATCAGTTCATGTGTCTTGGTCTTTGATGCCGGTGATACAGGAAGTAGGATTGATATGACTGGCACAGGAGATGCTGGTGCTTTCAGTGGTGCAACATTTATAAGACCCGAACCAAATACATATACTCACGGTTACATGCTGATAGATAATGTTTTCTATGTAAAATATGCTGCGAAATTTAACGAATCAAAAGAAGGTTCTAAAACAGGAACAGATAATGGTGTTTTTTGTGGAACATTAGCTGGAACAGGAAATGAGAGCACAGGTCAATCTACAACTTGTGGTGACTCTGCAATTACTGCTGGTGAATGGGGCGCACAGCTTACAAGTTTTAATGGGAGTGCAAGTTGCGTTGCAATAGTTACTGCTAGTAATCTCAATAACACTGGTGCTGATATAACGGGAGTTTTAGAAACTAGCGCAGGAGTAAGGACATCCGATTGTTCCGATGTTGATAAACTTGGAGGAATCCAAACTTTTGCATCACCAGTGATAATTACGAAAAATTTAAAGACGATAGATGTCGCTTTCGGTATAAGTGAAGGTATGACTATTTTTGAGAATGGTGCAACACCGCCAGTTATTAATATGGGTAGTGGTCCTTTTCAAGCAGTAATTACAGCAATAGATTACTAACTTAGAGGTTGTTTAAGAGCTGCTATCAAAGCGTTTTGGTTTGAGTAAACTAAGTAGACGTAAATAAGCACACCAGCTATACCTATAATTTTCGTATGCAATAATTTGTTTAAGCGACTAAACGAGCCAAGGCACTGACTAAAATTGTAGGCGAAATACCCTACCGCAAAGAAAAATGTTAGACCTAATAAAGTCAATATAATCATTATTAAACCATAACGACTTTTTTACTCTAAAACAATAGTAATTTTTTGATCTTTCATTTCACAATCCTCGTTATCTATCAAATTTAAGAATTGTCCCATTGGAGTTATAGAATCAACTGCCCTATCGAAGAGATATCCTAGGCCTGAATTGATTAGAAAATTTCCTGTTTCATTATCATCAGAATTAATTATTCCATGCTGGCCTTCAGTAGCGCCAGCACGACAAATAACATTGATAGATGAGCATTCTGTAATAAACGTAATAGTCTCTGGTGCGAGTGTCTCAATTTTATCTGAGGATGAAAAAACTGTGCATACTGCGTCAACTCTTTGATTATCTTGATTCACGGTATTTAATTCAATCTGTACAGGTATTTTTGTCGCTTGCATTGAGGCACAGGACGTAAGAAAAAAAGCTAGGATTAGTATTAGTATCTTCATAAGACTCGCAAGTTACTCCAAGGCGTGATTATTAGATATGAACTAACCATTATCACAATAAGCAAATTTATTTGGCAATCTTCATTATAGTCCATCTAAATAGATTTCCATATTTCAGAACTGAGTGTCCATAATTTCTCGGCAATACTTTTATCATAACTGATATTAGAAGATTTCATAGGTTTTGATTTAACAAAATAGACCCCACTGATAGAATCTACATCTGAGCTTGTTGCTAAATATGCAGATGTCAATGCGCCTTGTCTACTCGATATGGCAAATAATTTGATAAATGATGAGATAGTTTTATAAATCATACTACTGTTGTTGTTTGCAATATTAGTATTTACAACTCCTGGGTGCAGACAATTGACTGTCAGATGAGTGTTTGTTGTGCATAATATCGAATTTAGATGATAAGTAAAATAAATATTGGCTAGCTTGGAATTTTTGTATTGCATCCAGCCATTAAATTTATTTGGACATCTAAAATCATCACTAATTCTTCCGCCGTGATGAGCCTCTGAAGCAACATTAATGATTCTGGATGTAATATTTTCTAAGAGGATATTTGTAACGATAAAATAGCTCATATGGTTTAAGGCGAATGTTCTCTCGAGACCTTCTTTAGTGATCTCTAGATCCATAAAGATTGCTCCTGCATTATTAATCAAACAATCAATCTTTTTATGGTTAGTTTTAATTGTATTAGAAACTTTGATAGTTTCATTAATTGACGATAGATCACAGGCATACGAAGAAGTTGAGATAGAAAAGTCTCTTTCTAAATCTTTACATAACGCGTTCAACTTATCCTCTGACCTGCTTACTAATATAAGATCGTAACCATGCTCTGCGAGTAGTATCGCTGTCTCCAACCCTATTCCTGATGTAGCGCCGGTGATTAAACAGTTTTTAGTACCCATAACACTACAGTGATATTTTAAAAACTATGATAGCTAGTGCGGTTAAAATACTTATAGCTATAAATAATACTAGCCTTTGGAAATTTGACGCATCTTTGCTCACGAGTTTTCGGTATTTCTGATAGAGCATGTTATTTGCGTAGTTTGGTAAGTATAAATCTAAGAACACAAGTCGTCTTATTCGTCTGCTTGATGGGTTAATTTTATTTTTTATGGCAATTTCAAGTACTTCTCTAATATATCTATAGTCAATAACTCTAATGCTTTGTGTTTTCTTTTTCATTACAATTATGCTGACTGAAGATTACCCAAAACTTCATCCATGGTTTTTTTAGCATCACCAAAAAGCATTCGGGTATTATCTTTGAAAAATAAAGGATTTTGTACACCAGCGTATCCAGTAGCCATGCCTCTCTTAAGTACTACAGTAGTTTTTCCTTTCCAACATTCTAAAACGGGCATGCCTGCAATAGGACTGTTTGGATCTTCTAGTGCAGATGGATTCACAATGTCATTAGCTCCAATAATGATAGATACATCAACATTATCAAAATCATCGTTAATCTCGTCCATCTCATAAACAATGTCGTATGGTACTTTTGCCTCAGCTAAAAGAACATTCATATGGCCAGGCATTCTTCCAGCAACAGGGTGGATAGCAAATTCAACATCTACATTCTTTTTTTTGAGAAGTTTTACTATTTCATTAACAGTATGTTGTGCTTGAGAAACTGCCATTCCATAGCCAGGAATTATCATAACTTTTTTTGAAGTTAAAAGAAGATCAGTCAATTCATCAGAGTTAATTGAAGTTACCTCACCTTGCTCTGAGACCGATGTTGCGACAGGTGCCGAGTCTGTCCCAAAACCACCAGCAATCACCGATATGAAACTTCTATTCATAGCACGACACATAATGTAGCTTAATATTGCACCACTGCTACCAACCAACGCTCCCACGACTATTAAAAGATCATTGCTTAACATAAATCCTGTTGCAGACGCTGCCCAACCTGAATAAGAATTTAGCATCGATACGACAACAGGCATATCAGCGCCACCAATAGCCATTACTAAATGAATGCCAAAAACAAGAGCGAGTAAGGTCATCAGACCAAGAGGATATATAGCGTTAGAGATCTGAGGATCAACTGTGAACATATAACCAAGATAAATAATCACAAGAACAATAATCAAGTTAAGATAGTGTCTGGCCGGTAAAATAAGCGGATTACCACTCATTTTTCCGCTGAGTTTACCAAATGCAATGATCGACCCTGAAAAAGTGATAGCACCGATAAATATTCCTATGTATATTTCTATGCTGTGTATTGTTTTTTCGACACCCGTCAGGCTAATTGTTTCGTCTAAGAAGTTTACATATCCCACCAATACTGCTGCAAGCCCAACTAAACTATGAAGTATTGCAACTAATTCAGGCATCTGTGTCATTTGCACTTTCCTAGCGTGAAAAATTCCTACAACTGCTCCTGTGGCCATGAGCACGACAATTAAGTGATAATTTTTAGTGACGTATGGGCCAAATAAAGTTGCTATAATGGCTACTGTCATCCCTATCATGCCATACATGTTACCTTTTCTAGAAGATTCTTGATGGCTGAGTCCACCTAGTGTGAGTATGAATAATATGGTAGCCCCAACGTATAAAGCGCGAACTAAATCAATTTCGAACGATATCATTTCTTAAACATCTCCAACATTCTTCGTGTAACAGCAAACCCACCAAATATATTTATACTAGCAATGAGTATCGCAATAGATGCAAGAATTACAGATGTTGTGTCATCTGATGAAATCTGCGTGAGTGCACCAATAATAATAATACTACTTACGGCGTTCGTAACCGACATGAGCGGTGTGTGTAATGATGCAGTTACATTCCACACTACCATGTAACCAACAAAACATGAGAGTACGAATACAGTGAAGTGATTCATAAATGAACTTGGGGCTACACTACCTAAAGCTGCAAGCAAAAAGATAGCGATCGATAAGCCAAGAAATGGAAAAGAGTCTTTTCTTTCAGTTTTAACCCTCATCTCTTTTGTCACTTCTTTATGTTCGACTTTTGGTGTTGCTGATACTTCAATAGCTGGTGGCGGGAAAGTAATCTCACCTTTATTTATCACCGTCATACCCCTTATAACATCATCGTCCATATTAATTTCTATAATGCCATTTTTTTCCGGAGTTAGATCTGACAAGACATGATATAAGTTTGTCGCATACAACTGACTTGACTGTGCCGGAAGTCTAGACGGCAAATCAGTGTATCCAATTATTGAAATCCCATTTTGTACAACTAATTCATCTTTTTTAGTACATTCAGTATTGCCACCTTGGCTCGAAGCAAGATCAACGATGACACTCCCAGATTTCATCGTAGATATCATCTCTTTTGTAATTAGTTTAGGTGCAGGTTTACCGGGGATCAAGGCAGTCGTTATAATTATATCAACTTCTTTACATTGATTAGCAAAAAGTTCCAATTCTGCTTTTATATATTCCTCACTCATGACTTTTGCATATCCACCAGACCCAGAACCATCTTCTTCAATCTCTACGGTTAAAAAATCAGCATTTAAACTTTCTACTTGCTCTTTTACTTCTGGCCTAGTATCAAATGCTCTAACAATCGCTCCTAAACTTACTGCTGTACCTATAGCAGAAAGACCAGCTACACCTGCACCTATGATAAGAACTTTTGCTGGAGCTATTTTACCTGCAGCTGTGATTTGTCCTCCAAAAAATCTTCCAAATGTGTGTGATGCCTCAATGACTGCTCTTGAGCCAGCAACATTCGCCATCGAGCTTAGAGCATCCATTTTTTGAGCACGTGATATTCTTGGAACTGAATCCATTGCAAGAACATTTATGTTATCTCTTGATAATTTCTTTAATCTTTCTTTGTTTTGGGCTGCCCCAAAAAAAGAAATTAATGTCTTATTTTCACTCAGTAATGAAGTCTCATCTTTATTTGAAGTCGATGGTGCATTGATTTTAGCGATGATGTCAGAGTTATCCCAAACTTCTCTAGCGCTAGAGCAGAGTTTCGCACCCACATCCAAGTAATCTTGA
>CACOMO010000009.1 GCA_902628335.1 uncultured Gammaproteobacteria bacterium | reverse complement strand
ATAATTAACATTGACGTAACCGTCATAAAAGATGGTTTTCATGGAGATACAAGTAAGATGTTTATGATAGGAAAACCATCTATACTAGCAGAAAGGTTATGTAAGATTACTAGAGAATGTATGATGATGGCAATAGAAGCAGTTAAACCTGGGCTTCATATTGGAACTATTGGAGCTATTATTCAAAAGCACGCAGAAAATAATAAATTTTCTGTAGTAAGGGAATATTGCGGTCATGGAATTGGTAGAAATTTTCATGAATCCCCACAAATACTCCATTATGGAATAGAGGGTACTGGTATTATTTTAGAAGAAGGAATGACATTTACTATTGAGCCGATGATAAATGCTGGTAAAGCTGATACTAAGGTTCTTAATGATGGATGGACAGTAGTCACACAAGATAAATCACTTTCAGCACAATGGGAGCATACAATCTTGGTTACTAAAAACGGATCGGAAATACTAACCAAGAGAATGGAAGAAGAATGAGCGCCAAAACACATGATGTTTATGCAATGTTAGAGAAATTGATAAGCTGTCAATCTATCACTCCTGATGATGATGGTTGTCAGGATATAATTTCTGATTTTCTTAGAGGGTTTGGTTTTGAAATTAAAACAATTGAAAAATCTGGTGTCAGAAATCTAATAGCAACATATGGAAGTAAAAGACCAAGGCTAGCCTTTGTCGGTCATACAGATGTCGTTCCAATTGGGGAGATTGATAAATGGAGTTCTCCACCATTTAAACTTCATGAAGAGAATGGTGTGCTTTTTGGCAGAGGCACTTCAGATATGAAAGGTAGTATAGCATCTATGCTTATTGCAATTGAAGAATTGCTAAGACTAAGTAAAGAAATTAACGGATCGTTAATGATAATTTTAACAAGTGATGAAGAAGGTCCAGCAATCCATGGAATACAAAGTTTAGTTAAAGATGAGTTAAAAAATACGAAAATAGATTTCTGTCTTGTAGGGGAACCCTCATGCAAAGAGAATCTTGGTGATACTATCAAAAATGGAAGAAGAGGCTCTTTGTCTGGTAGTCTTGAGGTTCGGGGTATTCAAGGTCATATTGCTTATCCGCAAAATGCAAGAAATCCTATTCATTTATTTTCACCTGTTTTACAAAAACTCATTAACCAAGAATATGATAAAGGTAATGAATATTTCCCTCCTACCTCTTTTCAAGTCTCGAACATAAGCAGTGGTGCTGGAGCGAATAATATTATTCCTGGTGTGTTGACCATGGATTTTAACTTCCGGTATTCAACAGAGACTAATGCTGACAAACTAAAAAATACTGTAGTTTCAATCCTAGATAACGAGGGAATAGATTATTCAATAAAATGGTCGCACTCTGGAGAACCATACTTGTCTAGAAACTCAGAATTACTTGATGTTTGCTCTAGAGCAGTTCAAAAGGTAACCAAAAAAGATGCTATGATATCAACAGATGGTGGGACATCAGATGGGAGATTTATGGCAAAAATCTGCAATGATGTAATTGAATTTGGCTTGGTGAATAAATCAATTCATAAAATAAACGAATCAACCACTCTTGACAATATTGTTATGCTAAAAGACATTTATAAGCAAGTGTTACAAGATATACTAACTATCAAACAAAGTTGATCTTATTAGCTGCTGTGTATAGTCTGATTGTGGATTTTCTAGAATACTTATTGTCTCACCCTGCTCAACAATCTCAGATTTCTTCAACACACATATTTTGTGTGAGATTGCACTGACAACTTTTATATCATGAGAAATAAAAATATAGCTCAAATTATATTTTTTTTGAATAGAAATAATTAAATCAAGTATATTTTTTTGAACAACTACATCTAGGGCACTGGTTGGTTCGTCCATAATGACTAACTTTGGCTTCAATGAAATTGCTCGAGCTATTGCTATCCTCTGTCTCTGACCACCTGAGAATTGATGAGGATACCTATACAACATAGAAGATTCAAGACCTACCTCATTTAACAGCTCTTCACACAAAGTGAGCAATTGAGCTTGTGTATAATCGCCATAGACAGATAGTCCCTCAGATAATATCTCTAGTATGCTGAGTCGGGGTGATAATGATGAGTATGGATCTTGAAAAACAATTTGAAAATCTTTTCTCTGATTTCTTAAGTCTTCTTTACTCATCTTTTCAAGTGACAATCCATCAAATATAATCTGTCCTTGATAATTCAGCAGTTGAAGTATAGACATTGCTAAAGTAGACTTCCCAGATCCGGATTCTCCGACTACTCCAAGTGTTTCTCCGATATTTAGACTTAAATTTATGTCGGTTAGTGCATGAAAGTACTTTCTTTTAGTCTTAAATAATGAATTCTTTGTTAAAAAGCGACAATTTAAATTATTAATTCGTAAAAGCTCCTGATTGCATCTGCTACCATCAATCATTCTTTCAGGTCGACAATTCATTAAGCGCTTAGTGTAGCTAGATTGTGGATTATTGAAGATCTCGCTTGTTGAATTAGTTTCTTCTATCTTGCCATCTTTCATGATAGCAACATTATCTGAGTAGTTTTTTATCAAATCTAAGTCATGTGATATGAGTATGAGAGACATGCCATTCTCTTTACTAAGTTTTTTTAATAACCCTAATACTTGAAGTTGAAGAGTTACATCAAGAGCAGTTGTTGGTTCGTCTGCAATTAATAACTTTGGTTTACAAACAACTGAAATTGCAATCATAGCTCTTTGCCTCTGGCCACCAGAAAGCATATGCGGATAACTATTAAGTATTTTGTTATTACACTCTAGACCACATTTCGAAAATATGGATTCGATAATATCCTGAAATTTACTCTCATCATTAGTCAGATGAAGCTTAATGACTTCACATATTTGTGTCCTCAGAGACTGTACAGGATTTAATGAAAGCATAGGTTCTTGGAAGATCATCGAAATTTTATTACCTCTAATTTTTAAAAGATCTTCTTCACTCTTCTCGAGTACATTTTGACCCTCAAAAAATATTTTCCCTTTTTTTGTAATAAACTTTTTTTTGTCCAGGAGAGAGTTTATTGCTAATCCAGTAATTGATTTTCCTGATCCAGACTCACCAACTAAGCCAAGTATCTCACCCTTTGTGAGTTGCAAAGATATATTATTTATTATATTTTTTCTGTGTAAAGTATCAGTAAAATCAATTGTTAGATTTTCTATTTCAAGTAACTTGTTACTCATGATCTTGAATCCATAGATTCTCTTATGCCTTCTCCAATAAATATGAGAAGTAAAAGCGTACCTACAAGCACAAAGAAAGTTGTTAATGATAACCACCAGGCTTCAATATTTTCTTTCCCCTGAGATAATAATTCTCCAAGGCTTGGTGTATTTGGCGGAACACCCAAGCCCAGAAAATCAAGACTTGTCAATATCAAAATTGCTCCACTTATTCTGAATGGTAGGAAGGTGATTACAGAAATCATACTGTTAGGTAGAATATGTCTAGTTATTATCTGATAATTAGACAAACCCATGGTTCTCGCAGCAATTACATAATCCATATTTCTTCCTTTTAAAAACTCTGCTCTTACATAGTCAGATAATCCAATCCAGCCAAACAATGATAATAAGATAATTAAAAGTGACAAACTGGGTTCAAATAGGGATGAGAATATAATTAAGAGATATAGTTCTGGCATAGAACTCCAAATCTCAATAAAACGTTGGAGAAAAAGATCTGTTCTTCCAACAAAATATCCTTGGATAGCACCAAAGAAAATACCAATAACCACGGCAATGATCGTGAGTACGAGAGCAAATATGACAGATAATCTAAAACCATATATTAACCTTGCTAATACATCTCTACCTCGGTCGTCTGTACCAAGGTAATTATGCAATGAAGGTGGTGCTGGGTTAGGTGTTGAATTATTTAGGTTTATCGTATTATATGAATTAGGATTTAAAGGGAAGACAGCCCAATTATTATTTTTCTCTATCAAATCTTGCATAAAATCATCTTTGTAATCAGCTTCTGTCTCAAATATACCGCCAAAATGTGTTTCCTTATAATCTACAATAAGTGGGAAATATAATTTATCATCGATCTTCATCAAGATAGGTTTGTCATTACTAATGATCTCTGCAAATATCGATAATATGAATATAAAAGAAAAAATATAGAGGCTATAGATGTTTCTTCTGCTTGACTTAAATTTTTCCCAAATAACTTTACTTCTTCCTATCATGTCATCTACTCGTTCTTACCTAAGCTTACAGAGGTAAATTTGATTCTAGGATCTACAAAAGCATAACTTAAATCTGTTAGTAATTTTGCTAGTAGTCCTAGTAGTGTGAAAAGGTATAGTGTTCCAAGTACCACAGGATAATCTCGATGTAAAATTGACTCATAAGACAATAGACCAATGCCATCAAGAGAAAAGATTGTCTCTATTAGAATGCTACCTGTAAAAAAGGCAGATATGAATTGTGCTGGAAAACCGGTCAAAATAGGTATGAGAGCATTCTTGAAGACGTGTTTATATAATACTGCATTTTCTGATAAGCCTTTTGATTTGGCCATTAAAACATATTGTTTATTTATCTCTTCTATAAAACTATTTTTGGTAAGCATTGTCATTACAGCAAAACTACCTATTACAGAGCATATAATTGGCAGCGTCATATGCCATAAATAATCAAATATTTTATCAAGAAAGTTTAACTCGTCCCAATTGTCTGACACTATTCCACGTGTAGGGAATATGTCAAAAAAACTTCCTCCACCTAATAGAACTATTAGACCAATACCTAAAACAAATCCAGGTATTGAATAACCAACTAAAATAATTGTACTTGATATTAAATCAAAGTTACTGCCATGTCTTACAGCTTTCTTAATTCCTAAAGGGATACAGATTGAATAAATAATTATAAAAGACCATAATCCAAGACTTATTGATACAGGTAACTTATCCACAATTAGTTCTGTCACGCTCTGATGGTGAAAATAACTATCACCAAGGTCAAATGTAAGATAGTTAATCGCCATTTCTACAAATCTCTGCAAAAATGGTTTATCAAATCCGTAGTATTCTCTTAGCTGCTCTATGTGATCCTCGTCTAGGCCACTTGACCCCCTGTATATGTTAGATGAGCCAGAGGATGCCTCGCCAGTCACATTGAGGTCATTCAACTGACTAGTAATTTGTTCTATCGGTCCTCCTGGAACAAATTGAATTACAGCAAAAGTGATAAATAGAACTCCAAACAGGGTTGGGATCATTAAAAGTATTCTTTTGAATATATATTTTAACATTATTTCAAGTACCAAGTTTTCAGAACATAATCAGTTGGTTGATAATATTTCGGTAATTTATCAGGCATTTCAAACTTATCAAAAAATGCAACTCTATGCTCATTAATATACCAATTAGGTAAAAGATAAAACTCATTCCATAAAACCCTATCTAAAAGATGTGAAGCAGTAATCATCTCGTCTCGATTCTTAGAATAAACAATTTTATTAATGAGCTTATCTACATCTTTGTTGGCAATTCCTCCAACATTATACGAGCCACGTCTCTCAGCACTATTGGAGTGAAACATCGCGAACAATTCGTTGCCAGGTGACTGTGATTGAGGATAACTCATTACCATCATATCAAAATCAAAAGTATCAACACGTCTCTGATAAAGTGAAACATCAATAGTTCTATAATTAAGATGTATCCCCAGTTTTTTTAAATTTTTTGCAAAAGGAGCCAGTATTCTCTCAAAACCTTTTTGTGCTAGTAAGAAATCAAATTGAATAGGCCTATCATTAGTATCGTATAGTACATTATTTTTTACTTTCCACCCAAGATCATCGAATATTCTCTTTGCTTCAATAAGGTTATTTCTGAAATTACTATTTCTATTTATAAATGTTAAGTCTTTATTTATAACTTTACTCGATGGTATATTTAAACTTTTTGCCATATTGATTTCTTCTATTGAGGGTGAATTACTAGCAGATAATTCACTATTACTAAAATAGCTTGTGCATCTTTCATATTGATTATAGAACAAGTTTCTGTTTGACCAATCAAAATCAAAAGCAAGCGTAATAGCTTTCCTAACTTTTCTATTCTTAAAAATTTCTTTTCGTGTATTGAAAATAAATCCCTGTATTCCTGCATTGTTCTCATGCTTTAATGATGTCTTAAATATCGTACCATTTGTAAAATTTGGGCCAGAGTAATCTCTAGCCCATCTTTTAGAGTGATTTTCAAAGATATAATCATATTCACCAGCTTTAAATGCTTCCAAACCAACAGTCATATCCTTATAGTATTTAAATGTTATGTAATCAAAGTTATACATTCCCCTCCTTGTTGGCTCTGATGCAGCCCAATAATTTTTATTTTTTTTATATTTTATGAATTTGCCAGGCTCATAAGAATCTATCATATATGGTCCACTGGCGATTGGTTGATCAAGTATAGTATCTTCGAATTTTTTGCCATTTAACCATTTTTTAGAGAATACTGGTAAGTCTCCTATTATCATATGTAACTCAGGATTAACTTTATTGAATAAGAATCGTATTGATCTATCGTTTAACACTATCGTATCTTTTACATCAGACCAATATAATCTGTACTGAGGATGAGAGACATTACTGATAAGAGTATCGAAGGAAAATTTAATGTCGTCAGCAGTAATTTGATCACCATTGGAAAACCTAGCATTACTCTTGATAAAATAAGTCACTGAGAGACCATCATCTGCTAAATCATATCCAGAAGCAATATGACCATAACTTGATGATGGTTCATCTAAGCTTCTCACCATTAAGGTTTCGAAGATGAGATCATTGATTCCAGCAGGCGCCAGTGATTTTAACAAAAACGGATTCAGAGATTCATACGTACCGAATGCAGATAATCGAATAGTACCTCCTTGCTTTGCTCTTGGATTGACATAATCAAAATGCTTGAAATTATCAGGGTATTTAGCAGGATACCCCTGAGATATGGAGTACTCGACAGAGAAAGCCTCCTTAGATAATAATAAAAGTAAGGTGCATGTGATAAACAAATATAGTAAATGTTTTGGATTATTCATTGATTTTAAGATAATTCATATAATATTATGATATTCTAATTGTAAGCAAATTTGAATCTACATGATTAGTCTAAAAAATAAAATAGCGCTAGTGATAGGTATAGCAAGCGATAGATCTATCGCTACAGGAATAGCAAAATCGCTCGATAAAGCTGGTGCAAAGCTTATTCTTACATACCAAAATGAGAAACTTTTATCTAGAGTAGAAAAAACAGCCGATGATCTGTCAACAAAACCTGTCATTCTTCCATGTGACCTATCATCTGACGCTAACATAACAAATCTGAGAGAGCAGATAGAGAGAACTTATAAAAATATTGATATCATCGTTCACTCAGCTGCCTTTGCTCAGCGAGAGGAACTTTCTGGAAACTATCTTGAAAATACTACAAGAGAGGGTTTTAAAATAGCTCATGAAATAAGCTCCTACTCGTTTTCTGCTATCGCAAAGGAATTTAGAGCTATAATAAATCCGGAGGGTTCGTTAATAACTTTATCTTATATAGGTGCCAGTCGAGTAGTAAAAAATTATAATATTATGGGTGTAGCTAAAGCGAGCTTAGAAGCAAATGTTAAATATATGGCAGCGTCGTTGGGTGAGGATAATATTAGAGTAAATGCAATATCTGCTGGGCCAATAAAAACTCTCGCGGCATCAGGTATATCAGGTTTTAGTGAAATTTTAAAAATTGTGAGTGAAAGATCACCTTTAAAGAGAAATATTAGCGTAGATGATGTCAGCAACACTGCACTTTTTCTTGTTTCTAATTTGGCAAATGGGATTACTGGACAGACAATTTACGTAGATGCTGGTTTCAATATAGTAAGCGTCTAATCTCGATATATAGTCTTTTCATCTACTTCAATAACAGAGTTATTTCTATATATTTTAAATACTCTATCAAAATCTGACTCACTATATGTATTCTTGGAAAAGTTGATGAAATCCATATAATTCTCATCTTTTTTTGCTTCGGCGATTTTACTGATAGATTGTATATTAAAAATTATAAAATCTCCTGTTTGCATAGTTCTCAATTGAAATCCGATTGTAGGATTTGAATTGAAAAAAATATTCTTAAGATTTTCATCTAATTTCTTAGAGTCAATCGATCCGGTGAACGTTTTGAATGATGAATCAATTTTATCTATACCCGCATTTAAATTATCTCTTAGATCTTCTGATGTGGATATCAAGATTTCGTTGGCCTTAGTATCTAGAACAAGTTTTTTTATTATGGGTTTAGATTCATCAAAGCTCAGTTGTCTCTCTTCATAATATTTATCTATTTGTGCGACCAAAAATCTATTATCGTCTATGAATATAGGCTGCGATAATTTATTATTAAAAAGGATATCATCTTTGAATAGATCATTGCGAACGTGATTAAATTTAAAAATTCCAATGCCAGAGTCTTTATTTACTCTAGTGCTTTTGTTAACTTTAACTTTAAGTATATCAGACAGATATGATATCCCATTGTCGCCCGTGTAGATAATTTCGTTGACCTGATCAATTTTATCAAAAAACATCTTAGCTGCGATATCGTTAAGAATTTCGTTTCTAATTTCTTTTCGAACACCTTCAAACTTAGTAATTTTGCCTTCCGTAATCGATTTAATGGACACAATATGAAATTTGTTTTGATATTCAAAGGGCTCAGATATATCACCAACATCTAGATCATAGATTGCAGACTTAAAATGGGCAGGTAAATCTTCTAATAGAAATTCACCCATGTACCCTTTATTAGATTTTGATTCCTCGCTTACCTCATAATCTATCGAGGCTTGTTCAAAAGATTTGCCATTTAAGAGATCTGTGTGAAGCTTTTTATGAATACTCGTTCCATCTTTGTTTTTTGATACAGAAATATGAGATATTTTAAATTTTTTTGTTCCACTATACATTCCATCCTTCAATCTTTTATCATACTCCTCTTTTATTTCATCATCTGAAATACTGATGGTTTTAAATATACTATCTTTGCTAATCTCTATGTAATTGAATACAGCACTTGATGAATCAAGAAAATTTTGCATATTAGATGTGTAGTATTCCAAAAGATCATCGTCAGAGATAACTAAGTTATTCTTTATTCTAGATTTTGATAAAATCTTATAATTAATTACTCGCTCTTGGAATCTATTTGAGGTCAAATCTTTAATCTCGCTTTTAGTTAGAATTGATGTATCAGTTATCGATTTCTTTAATTGCTCGCTAATTCCCTTTTGATATACATAACTCTCATAGATTTCAGGTGTTACATTTAAACGGTATAGCTGAGATTTATATAAGTTTTTATTAAAAACTCCATTATCTTTAAACGCACTAGTATTATACAAATCATTTAGTATAGATTGTTTATGGAATACTAAGCCAGAATCTCGAGACATTTGGTCAACAAGTGTTGTTCTAATTATATATTCGACTGTGATTTTTTTAATGAATTGGTCTGTATAGATAGGAGGTATCGAACCGCCATAGTTTTTGCTAAGTGCCTGTTTATATTGGTAAACTTCTTGCTCAATTTTTGAGTTAGTAATATTTTGACCATTTATGCTAACTACGTGTGAATTACTTGGTGTCTGATAATCACCCAGTCCCATGAATATTAAAGGAATTGCCACTAGAACTATTAATAGTCCTACTACCCATGAACTTAAATTTTCTCTTATTTTACTTAACATTTTATTACTAAAATTTCACGGAGACGAAGGGACTCGAACCCTCGACCTCCTGCGTGACAGGCAGGCATTCTAACCAACTGAACTACGCCTCCAGAAACTTAGATAATACTATCATTATTATCATCCGACATAAATAAAAAGAAGCAGCATAAATGCTGCTTCTATTCATTGGGTACTGTAAGAGTCGAACTTACGACCTCCGCCTTGTAAGGGCGGCGCTCTAACCAGCTGAGCTAAGCACCCCCTTAGCGATTAGATTAGTTTAATGCGTCTTTAAACGCTTTGCCAGCCTTAAAAGATGGTACTGTTGACGCCTTAATTTGAATAGACTCACCAGTTCTAGGATTTCTACCAGTCCTAGCATCACGTTTTTTAGCTTTAAATGTTCCGAAGCCTACGAGTGTTACTTCGTTATCACCTTTCAGTGCATTTGTCACAACGTTAATCATAGCTTCGACATGTGCAGATGCATCAGATTTGCTGCTACCAGCCTCGTCTGCCACTGCGGATATAAATTCTGCTTTGTTCATTTGTACCTCTGCTTTATATG
>CACOMO010000008.1 GCA_902628335.1 uncultured Gammaproteobacteria bacterium | reverse complement strand
CAGTAGCTTCAGCCGACATTGGAGACATCATTTTAAATTTATTAAATTCAGATGTAATTTTTTCTTTTGCCTCCTTAGATAATCCAGCAGACTCAATTTTTTTCTCTATAGCATCAAAATCATTGGACTCTTCTCCTATCTCTCCTAACTCTTTTTGGATGGCTTTCATTTGTTCGTTTAAATAGTATTCTCTCTGACTTTTTTCCATTTGTTGCTTCACACGCCCACGAATTTTTTTCTCAACTTGAAGAACATCCAACTCTGAATTCATAGTCTTTATCAAATACTCAACACGAGATTTTGTGTCTACGATTTCCAACACTTCTTGTTTCTCCTCCAGCCTCATTGTCATATGTGCAGCAATGCTATCAGATAATTTCGATAAATCCTCAACACCGGCTATAGAAGAGAGTACTTCTGGTGGTATTTTTTTATTCAGCTTAACATACTGATTGAAAGTATCTTCAAGAGTTCTGCTTAGTGCATCTTCATGAGTAGCTGGTAGACGACTAGCAGGAGATAACTCTGTATAATCTGCATAGAGTGAATCATCGATATTTGATAATTTATCGATTTGCGCTCTTGATGATCCCTCTACAAGTACTTTCATTGTTCCATCGGGTAACTTGAGTAGTTGAAGTATTGTTGCTAAGCAACCAATACTGTACAATTCACGTTCATTAGGATCATCCACATCTGGGGATTTTTGCGTTACAAGTAGGATGTGCTTGTCGAATTCATTCATTGAGTCTTCTAGAGATTTTATGGACTTTTTTCGACCCACAAAAAGTGGCACAACCATATTTGGGTAGACAACTACATCTCTTAGGGGCAACACTGGTATCTGTTTTTTACTCATAATATCAAAAGCTGTTTAACTTATAACAATGTATGGCAGTTTTCCAAATATTCAACCTAATCTTTTGAATTTACCTTAGTTTTATTTTTTCCGTAAATAAGTAATGGTTTATTCGATGATTCTATAACTGACCTATCTATAACAACTTTGTCGATATCGCTTGCAGATGGAAGGTCGTACATGGTGTCTAATAATGTTTTCTCGAGCAGTGTTCTGAGGCCTCTTGCTCCTGTCTTCCTCTCCATAGCTTTTCTAGCGATACTTAACAGTGCATCATCTCTAAATTCTAAATCACATTCTTCCATTTGAAATAATCTTTGATACTGTTTAATTAAAGCATTCTTAGGTGTTGTGAGAATTTTCACCAGTGACTCTTCATCAAGCTCCTCTAAGGTTGCAATTACCGGTAATCTACCAACAAACTCAGGGATCAATCCATACTTAATTAAATCCTCTGGGCCTACAGTGTTGAGCATTTCTGCTAGACTTATTTTTAGTGAAATATCTCTTACATTCGCACCAAATCCAATTCCTGATTTATCAGTTCTATCTTGGATAATCTTGTCCAATCCTGAGAAAGCGCCACCTACAATAAACAGTATATTTGAAGTGTCTACTTGGAGGAATTCTTGTTGAGGATGTTTTCTTCCGCCTTGAGGTGGGACAGAAGCAACAGTTCCCTCAATAAGTTTAAGCAATGCTTGCTGGACACCTTCACCGGATACATCTCTTGTAATAGAGGGATTATCTGATTTTCTTGATATTTTATCTATTTCGTCAATATAGACTATTCCAGTCTGAGCTTTTTCAACATCATAATCACACTTTTGCAATAATTTCTGAATGATATTTTCAACATCTTCACCAACATATCCTGCTTCGGTTAATGTGGTTGCATCTGCTATCGTAAAAGGAACATTTAATAACCTTGCTAGTGTCTCAGCGAGAAGTGTCTTGCCTGAGCCTGTCGGACCAATCAATAAAACATTACTTTTATTTAATTCGACTTCAGTTTTAGTATCTTTTGAATTAAGTCTCTTATAATGATTATAAACTGCAACGGATAAAACTTTTTTTGCATGATTTTGACCAATCACATACTCGTCTAAAATATTCTTAATTTCTTGAGGTTTCGGAAGGTTTTTTCTTGTTTTAAGGGATTTTTCTTCTAATTCATCTCTGATAATTTCATTGCATAAGTCGACGCACTCATCGCAAATGAATACCGATGGACCAGCAATTAATTTACTTACTTCGTTTTGATTCTTTCCACAAAATGAACAATGAAGTAATTTATTAGAATCTTTTGTATTGGTATCCATTACTAAAAATTATACCTTTCTTTTTGAAAAATGTAAAAAATATCAATAAAACAGTAATTATGAAGTGGTTTTAACTTCACGCGATTGCAGTATATCGTCGATTATCCCATATTTCTTGGCATCCTCAGCAATCATGAAATTATCCCGTTCGGTATCATTTTGAATCTTTTTAAGTGTCTGATTCGTGTGTTTAGAGAGGATTTCGTTCAACCTTGATCTAATATTGAGAATTTCCTTAGCTTGAATGTCAAAATCCGTTGCTTGTCCTTGAAAACTACCCAGTGGCTGATGAATCATAACGCGGGAATTGGGTAGAGCATATCTCTTACCCTGCTTTCCACCAGCCAGAAGAATTGCCCCCATGCTAGCTGCTTGACCTATACAAAGTGTGCTTACATCTGGCTTAATAAATTGCATAGTATCATAAACGGATAGCCCCGCGGTGACTGATCCACCTGGTGAGTTAATATAAAGACTGATGTCTTTAGTTGGATTCTCTGATTCAAGAAAGAGAAGTTGAGCAACAACCAGATTAGAACTTATATCATCTATTGGGCCAACAACAAATATTATCCTCTCTTTAAGTAATCTAGAGTAGATGTCAAATGCTCTCTCCCCTCTTGGCGTTTGCTCAACTACCATTGGTACTAGATTATTTGTGATCTTTTTAGTCATGATTTTAGTTTACTATGTCATTAAATCGCATTTTTACTTTAGATTTTTTACATTTACTAATTAATAAATTTATTATACCATCTTCTATAATTTTGTGCTTGATTTGATTAGCAAGATTGCTGTCTTCTCGCAATTTAGTCAAAATTTCACTTTTATTTGGATCATCAGATTGACTTACATAGCTAAATGCGTCTTGATCTGTAGCAGATATTTTATTCACCTCAGCAATTTTCCTATATATTATATTCAACCTAACACGCTTGAGTGCTATTGTGTTTAACTCGACTTCTGTCTTCTCGTCAACCTCTCTCATCATACCTTTAAACTGATTATGAATATTTTTAATCTCATCATCTAGGAGATATTTAGGAGCATCGAAATTAGCCTCGCCGAGAAGTTTATCATTAATTGATGCAATCATGTTCTGTTTAATCCTATTATTTAGTTCTATCTCCATTTGCTCATTCACACTCTTTTTGAACTCATCATCAGAAGAATTATTAAGACCAAGTTTTGCATAAAAGTCTTTATTCAATGGAGGTATTATTCCCGAGAAAATCTGCTTAATCTTAATTTTGTAAGTGATATTTTTACCAGCTATTTTAGTATCCAGATATGAGGATGGCATCTTAAAATCAAAAGACGTTTCAGAATCCTTTTTCATGTTGATACAGTGTTTATAAAATAATTTAATTAAGCCAACAGTAGATTCATCACCCTTGACTTCATCACCAATGATAAAAGTAAAATTTTCTCTAGATAACTCATCATTTGGTAATGTATCAATCATAGCCTGATAGTCAATAATGACTTTATCTCCCTCGGAGGATTCCTCAGTTTTTTCATTCCATTTAATATGCTGTTTTTGTATATTTGAGATAACATCCATTACGTCATCATTTGAAATGACGACATCAGGTTCATCAATAGAGATTTCATCAATATTTTTTAATTTGAATTCCGGATAAATTTCGAATTCAACATTATACTGTAAGTCAGATACTAAAGATCCCTCTTGAACTATATTAATTTGATGAGGGCTCGCTGGTTGAAGATCTTTCTCTAATAGAACCTCTGAAAGAGATCGATTAATTAGGAAGCTAAGAACATCTGCGTGAATATTTTTCCCATATTTCGTTATTATTACATTTTTTGGCGCCTTCCCTTTCCTAAAACCTGAGATACTTGAATTAGTGATATAGCTAGCTAGTGATGAGTTATATTTTTGAGCGTAATCATTTTTATCGACTGTAATACTGACAGATCTCAATAATCCCTCTGTTTTTATGATCTTTACGACTTTCTTCATTTGGTCTTTATTTTTTATTCTTTAAGATTTGGTTTATAAAATATTCAATCGCTATCTGTGCATTATCAAACTTCTCGACAGTTGCCTCATTTTCTTCCATGTCTGTATTCTGGTAGATTATACATTCCCAAAGTTCTCTGTTTTCATTAATCTCTGTTAATGACAAGCTTATTGATTTATTTACAGCAGTTCCGTAGTGGTTAGTAACAAATGGCATATCGAGTTTGATGCTACAATCACTAGTTTTTTTCAATCTTTCTCTAATATGATTGTTAGATAAATATTTTGAAAGGCCATTATTGAATCGCCTTGTACGCTCATCATGAAGAGATTTTAAGTTTATACTTATGGCTTGTCTGTCAATAGACATTTTTTGAGTTTTTTTTGCGAGCTTTTTTTTGAACTCGCTTATAAATACCTTACCCATGTTTTCAATTACACTTAAATTTAATTATTACTTTATCAGAATCAATATAGTATTCGTATTTTTGCATCGAATCAATAATATAATCTGATTCACATCTCTGAGATATAGCTTTTAGGCAGTCGTTCTCTTTTTCTGAAAGACAAAAATCTGTATAAGAAGTACTTATAAACTTGAAGTCATATCCTGATGAACACGATGATAGTAGTAAAGGAAACATTAAAATTTTTATAATTTTGTACATATATTTTTTAGAATACGAGAGGAGAGACTCGAACTCTCACACCAAAGGTACTGGTACCTAAAACCAGCGCGTCTACCAATTCCGCCACTCTCGCATTATCAAAAGGGTGGATGATGGGACTCGAACCCACGACAACTGGAACCACAACCCAGGGCTCTAACCAACTGAGCTACACCCACCGTAAATCAATTTTATCACGTTTTCGCGCCTGGAAGGACTCGAACCTCCGACCCCATCGTTCGTAGCGATGTACTCTAATCCAACTGAGCTACAGGCGCAAATTCGGGGTGATAGGATTCGAACCTACGACCTACTGGTCCCAAACCAGCCGCGCTACCAAGCTGCGCTACACCCCGTGGTAATATGTATTATACATATAGGAATAGATTTTAAAAATCTAATAAATTAAGAATTAGCATCAAGCTCCCACTCTGTTTGATCATCTTTGTCTTTGAGTGTGACTCCTATTTCATTTAACTCTTCTCTTATCTCATCAGCTTCTTTGAAATGACCAGTATTACGCAACTCATTACGTTTTTTAATTAATTTCTCTATTTTGCTAGTAAGCGCCTTGTTTGGCCTTACGCTTTTTAATTTTGATGGAAAATCTAGCCCAAGAAAGGAGCATGATTGCAACAACTTAGCATTATCCTCAATATTACGTCTAGCAGATTTGGTGAGATCAGAAAGATATTTAAATGCCAGAGGAGTATTTAGATCATCAGATAATATGTCGGAAATATCAGTTTGTACTTGTTTATGGAAATTTTCTTCTGTATTGATTGACCCTCTAATTTTATTGATTAGATTTGTAGCGTTATCAAGAGTTCTGGTAGTCCAGTTTAAAGGTTGCCTGTAGTGAGCTGACAGAAGAGCAACTCTTATCGTTGATCTGTCGTAATCTATTAACAACTGATTCAATAGAATTACATTACCCAGTGACTTTGACATTTTTTTCTTATCCACAAGTACAATCCCATTATGAAACCAATGGTTACAATATTTTTCTTTACTGATACAGCTACCTTGTGCAATTTCATTCTCATGATGAGGGAATATTAAATCATTTCCACCACCATGAATATCTAGTGTTGTATCGTCACCAAGTATATCCTTAATCATAGAAGTACATTCTATATGCCAACCTGGTCGACCTTTACCCCAAGGGCTGTCCCATCCAGGAGAGTTATCTTTAGAGGGTTTCCAGAGAATAAAATCTCTTGCTGATTTTTTATATGAGGCATTATCAATTCTAACACCATCTAACATCTCTTCTATTTTTTTGCCGGATAATTCTCCATAACTTTTGAAACTATCAGTATCAAATAGAACATGATGATCTTTAATATATGCGTTACCGTTCCTAATTATTTTCTCAATAGTAGAGACTATTTTTGTTATTGTATCTGTAACTTTTGGCTCATGTGTTGGCTCAAGATTCCCTAAGTCCGTCATATTATCATGATAAATTTTTGTATATTTCTCAGTAATGCTGTCTATGGATACTCCCTCCTTTTTTGCTGCATCAATTATCTTGTCATCAACATCTGTAATATTTCTTATATACTTTACAGATTCAAATTTTGATCTTAGAAGCCTGTAAAGTATATCGGGGACTATTGCAGCTCTTGCATTACCGATGTGTGGATGACCATAAACTGTTGGTCCACAAACATACATTGATACGGAGTCATTTGATAAGGGTTTGATCACCTCTTTTTTTCTGGTTAAAGTATTATATAATTTAATGGTCATGTTAAAATATGAATATAAAAGTTTATGAATAAAACAATATCAATACTATTACTCTTTACAACTATAGCATTTAGTTATACATTCAGCAAAAGTGTTGATGCAACAAATGGAGAAGGGAAATTGGCTATCATACATACTAATCAAGGCAATATAAAAATTAAATTATACGAAAATGAAGCTCCAGAGACTTCAAAGAATTTTATAGAATATGCAAAAAATGGCAAATATAATGGAACTATTTTCCATAGAGTTATAGCAGACTTTATGATTCAAGGCGGGGGTCATTTGCCCGATATGTCCGAAATTACTACCAACGCTCCGATAGTGAACGAATCATCAAACAATATTAGTAATACAAAAGGTACAATTGCCATGGCGAGAACATCCGATCCCCATTCTGCAACCTCACAATTTTTTATCAACTTAAAAGATAATGATTTCCTTGATAAAAGTAAATCACCAGATGGATATGGTTATTGTGTTTTTGGAGAGGTTATAGAGGGTATAGAAACTGTAGAGAAAATAGGATCTACTAAAACTGGTAATGTAGGTTATTTCTCAGATGTTCCTACAAGTACCATTACAATCGAAAGGATTGAAATATCGGAATAATGGAAACTGTTTTTATCTCTGATTTACATCTAGATAAAACTAGACCCAACACAACTAAGTGTTTTGTGAAATTTATTACAGATAGATCACCTACGATGGAGAACTTATATATCCTGGGTGATTTTGTTGAATCTTGGGTTGGTGATGATGATCCAGCTGATGGTGTTATAGATGCATTTGAGATATTAAAATATATATCGAAGAAAACGAAAATATATTTTATGCATGGTAACCGTGATTTCATGATCTCGTCTAAAATCTGTAACAAATATGGGATGGAGTTAATTAACGACCCTCAGCTCGTTAACCTCTACGATAAAAGAGTCTTGTTGATGCATGGAGATACACTTTGTGTGGATGACATAAAATATCAAGAATTTCGCAAGTTAGTTAGAAACAAATCTTGGCAAACACAAATGATGCAAAAATCGCTTGAAGAGCGATTAAAGATAGCTAACGACCTTAGGAATAAAAGTGCAAATGAGACTACTTATAAAGATGAATTTATTATGGATGTAAATGAAAACGAGGTAAAAAAATGCTTCGTGAAATCAGGTGCAGACATAATTATACATGGGCACACTCATAGACCTATGGTGCATAAAGTAAAGATAGATGATAGGGAATTTAGAAGGGTCGTCTTAGGTGACTGGGGTTCAAAAAGTCATATTTTTGTCTTAGATAACAAAAATTTCGAACTCAAAGAAATTCAACTTAAGTGATATTATTTAATGATATCAAAACTTTTGATTGACTTAGGACTAGCAATGTTAGTAATCACGTCTTTTGTGATATTACGCAGTATTTTTTTTGCGGTGATAGAGTTGATATCAAAATTCATTAAAAATTTAAGGTCTTTGCCTGAAATCTTATTACCTTGATAGTGGTTACTTACTCTCCTGAAACCTTTAAGTTTATCATAGTAAAAAATATGATTTTCTTCTATCAGAGATAGGGGTACGTCTGAAGTTACTGCATATCCTAGATTTTTCAGTATGAGTAGTTCAAACCCAATTATGATACTATCTTGATCGTCTTGTGTAGAGCTCATATAAGAAATGTAATTATGATAGAACTTAAATAGAGTTTTTTGGGGTTGATTTTTAGGTACTAATCTATAAATTAGTTCGTTAAAATAAATGAGTAATAAAAGATGTTCTTTTTTTATCGCATATGACTGATTTAATTCATATTTTATTAGCAGGGGTAGATTAGCTCTAGATGTATTTATTATAAGTTCTCTAGCTGGCTGGAGTTGGGAAATATCTTTGCGTTTTTTAGCGCCCTTAAGTATAGTTGAGACTAAACCATTTTCTCTAGTCAAAAAATCAAATATTATACTTGTTTCTCTGAATGGTTTTGAGTGAACTATAAATGCTTTATCAGTAATATTGCTCAACTAATGTAGCCCAAGTTTTTCAGAAAAATATAGTCGTTCTTCCAATTCTTTTTAATTTTAACCGTTAAATCCAAAAATATTTTTTTAGAAAAGATATCTTCAAGTTTATATCTTGCATTTGTCCCAATAAGCTTGATATTATTACCAGATTCACCAATAACTATTTTTTTTTGATTAATCTTCTCTACATATATACTACTATAAATTTTGATTAGATTTTTACTTTCAGTGATCTTATCTGTAATCACTGCACAATCATAAGGAACTTCTCCATAAGTAAGATCATTTATTACACCTCTGATGATTTCCTGTACAAAAATATTATTTATAGCATCTTGTTTTTTTGTATTACCCTCATCGTTTGATTCCTTTGCAATAGCTTTAATATAATCTACTAGCCTTGTGAGACCATTTCCTGTTTTAACAGAAACTGAAAAAATTGGATAGCTATATGATTTCTTCAGAATATTAATTGTACTAATTAGGTCGTTCTTGCTCAGTAAATCAATTTTATTAATCACCATAATAACCCTCTTCTTCATCATTTCTGCGGTCTCAATTATAGATCTATCTATATCTGAGAATAGCTTATTGGCATCTAGGATTATTAACAGAACATCAACCTTATCAAGAGGTTGTAAGAAAGATTTTTTCATTAGAACTGACAGTAAACTCTTGTCAAAAACTGTGACACCAGGTGTATCATATATTGAGATGCTGACATTATCATTTACTGTATAAGATTCTATGTTAGCACGTGTTGTTTGAGATTTTTTACTCACACTACTAACATACGAATCACAGAGGTAATTCATCATTGATGATTTACCAACATTACTCTGACCTGTAATGATAATTTTTATGCTTCTCATATCTCTTCAACTTTTCTAATATAGTACTCGCAGTATTTTTCTGTCCAGTTTGAACATTACTGCAACCCGACTCTGCTCTTAAATTGTGTGAAATTAGTTCACATGTTACCAAAAATCTCGGATTATGATCTACTTTGTTGAGCTTTGACGTCTTGTATACTGGCAAATCTATTTTTCTGGCCTGACAATATTCTTGTAAGAGTGTTTTAGGATCTTTTTCTCCTATTTTTTCTTTGATTTGTAAGTTCTTCTGTAGTAATTTTATCACAATATTTTCTACTGATTTATAATTACTATCAAGAAAAATGGCTCCGATCATAGATTCAAAAAGATCTGTAGAGATGCTTCTCTTTAAATTATCGTCATCCAACCTTATATTTTTTGATCTAACAAAATTCACTAGACCTAATCTCAATGATATTTCGGCTAGCATATCTTTGCTTATGATGGTTTGAATCTCCCTTGATAGACTTCCTTCACTTGCATTTTCATATTGAGAGTATAAATAATGCGTTATTACCAGTCTTATTATTGCATCTCCAAGCAATTCTAGCCTCTCGTAATTTGTATCACACTCACTTTTGTGAGTGAAAGCTTCTAGTAAGAGTTCCTTATTTTTAAATTTATAGTCAACAGTTCTCTGTATAAATAAGTGTAAATTACTAATTTCGCTGCTAACTTCTTTACTCATTTAATGTCTTTGCCAACTCGATCAAATATTTTGACGTTTGATTTTGGATTCCAATACATCCAAATCATAAAAGCTTTCCCAATTAGATTATCTTTGTGTACAGTACCCCAGTAACGGCTATCATTACTGTTATCCCTGTTGTCACCTAATACAAAATAATTGTCATCCGGTACATTAAATTCAAAACTAACACCCCTATCGGAGGTATTTGCTATTAAATATTCTCGATTTCCATTATTCTCAAAATAAATGATTCCATCAAATTGGCTAATAGCTGATCTATCTTGATCATCGATTTTTTTTAAAAGTAGTCGTTTGCCATTTATAAAAAGAGCTTTGTTTATATACTCTACTTTATCACCTGGGATGCCGACTACTCTTTTAATGTAGTTTATCTTGGTATTTTCTGGGTACTGAAAAACAATCACATCTCCTCTGCTGGGATATTCATTCTCATAAATTAATTGGTTAGTGAGCGGGACTCTAAGGCCATATTTATGCTTATTGACTAGAATAAAGTCGCCTACTAACAATGTTGGAATCATAGATCCTGAAGGTATCCTGAAAGGTTCGATTACGAAAGATCTAATAACAAGGACAAATAATAATACAGGGAATAGAGAGGAAAAAAATTCAAAGACGTATAAAGTTTTACTATTGAATTTAAAAGATCTGTAAAGAATAAAACAGACACCACAAATTAGAGTCAGTATCAATAAAAATGCTGTAAAATCCATTTTATTTTTTAGGTGTCATAAATTCGTAGAAAGCTTCTTTTGGGATTTCTACATTCCCAATCTTTTTCATCTTTTTTTTACCTTCTTTCTGTTTCTTGAGTAATTTCATTTTACGAGTGACATCACCTCCATAGAGTTTAGCGGTAACATCTTTTCTAAATCCTCTTATAGATGTAGATGCAAT
>CACOMO010000007.1 GCA_902628335.1 uncultured Gammaproteobacteria bacterium | reverse complement strand
AACTTAACAAAAAATAAAAAAATTATCTATATGTCAAAAAAACTTGCTACACTCAGTATAATTAATGAAATAGAACTCAGTCATATCAGAGTATCGCCCGATCTCACAAAATTGAAAAAGTTCTTAAGCAGAATAGGTGCAAGCAAAAATACTGTTAAAGTTTGGGATAAATTCATAACATGCCAAAAGAATTGAAACATAATATCTTCTATGCACAATCTGGCGGAGTAACTCCAGTCATAAATGCTACAGCTAGAGGTATATATGATGAATTTAAAAAAAATAGGAAATCCTTTGGAAAACTACTGATTGGGAAAAATGGCATAGCTGGTGCGTTAAATGAAGAAATCATCGATATCGAAAAAGAGAATGAAAAAGAGATAGCTAAGCTCATCCACACCCCAGGTGGTGCTTTTGGATCTTGTAGAATCAAATTAAAGGATCCGAAAAAAGATCAGCAGGAATTTGTTAAAATTCTCGAAGTTTTTAAAAAATATAACATTGGTTATTTTCTATACAATGGAGGCGGAGATTCCCAAGACACCACGTCAAAACTATCTAAATTTTTCAAAAAAAATAAAATTGATATTCAATGTATTGGTATACCTAAAACTATTGATAATGATCTACCTGGCACTTATGCATGTCCTGGCTTTGGAACAGTTGCTAAATATATAGCAACTTCTACACTAGAGGCCTCTTTAGATGTCTCATCAATGTCAAAATCTTCAACTAAAGTTTTTATCCTAGAAGTAATGGGAAGGCACGCAGGATGGCTTGCAGCTGCTTCTGGTGTTGTCAAAGGTAAAAATAATAATTCACCGCAAATTATACTATTTCCTGAAAGAAAGTTTGATAAAAAAAATTTCTTACGAAGAACGAAAGAATCGGTAAATAATGATGGGTTCTGCGTCATTGTAGTTTCAGAGGGAATTAAAAATAAACGTGGAGATTTCATATCATCCTCCTCAACAAAGGACAGTTTTGGTCATGCTCATCTCGGGGGTGTTGCTCCAGTACTTGCTAATATGGTAAGTGGCGAACTTGGTTTTAAAGTACATTGGGCTGTCGCAGATTATCTACAGCGCGCATCAAGGCATATAGGTTCTGAAGCTGATGTCCAACAAGCGTATGATGTAGGGAAACAAGCAATTCGATTTCTGATTTCCGGTATTTCTGATGTAATGGTAACAGTCATAAAACGAAAAAAAAATGGATGTTGGAGTACTGGAAAGATAGCTCTAGAAAAAGTTGCTAATAGAGAGAAAAAATTACCAGAAAATTTCATAGGAAAAGATGGTTTTAGTATTACAAAAGCATGCTCTAAATATATTCAGAGTTTGATACAAGGAGAAAGCTACCCACCTTATGTGAATGGTGTCCCAGATTACTCAAAACTTAAACTCAAAACTATTAAAAAATTAAAATAAAGTTCTGAAATCGATAGTGTGTTTTTCATTATTAATCACTAAATCCTCAATCAATGTAATGAACTTTGTTGAACCATTTAAACAAGGAATAAATCCAAATTCCTTGCCACTTGATTCCATAAATAATTCTCTTGATTCCTCGCCTATCTCCTCAATCGTCTCAAGACAATCAGATGAGAAACCAGGGCAGAACACTTGTATATTTTTAACATTCTCATTTGGCAATCTCTCTAAACGTTCTGCTAAGTATGGTTTTATCCACTCGGCTCTTCCAAATCGTGATTGAAAAGCTACTTCGTATTCTTTCTTCTTAAGGCTGAGTCTAGTTGCAATTAGGTTTGCGGTCATGAGACATTGATCGCGATATGGCTCATCTGCACCAACGTAAGACTCTGGAATACCATGAAAAGATAGTAAAAGTTTCTCTGGTTGACCAAATTTCTGTTGATAGTCTCTAATAGAATCACAACATGCATCAATATATAGTTCATGATCATGAAAATCTTTTATGAACCTGATTTTTACATCATTGAGTAGTTTATTATCCTTTGCTATTTCATCAATTTTCCTAGCGATAGATCTTGTTGTTGTGGTTGAGTATTGCGGAAACATAGGTAGTATAATTATTTTTCTATAACCACTTTTTACAAGCTGTAGCAATTTCGATTCAATAGAGGGGGAGCCGTACCTCATTGCGACATCAACGAAAAATTCATCATTTTCAGAATTTTCGAACTTCTTTTTTAACAG
The DNA here is from genome assembly GCA_902628335.1 of uncultured Gammaproteobacteria bacterium. Taxonomy (GTDB): domain Bacteria; phylum Pseudomonadota; class Gammaproteobacteria. The sequence continues at coordinate 19,779 of CACOMO010000007.1, read as the reverse complement.
ACCAGCTTGTAAATAAGTATTGTATAGTAGTGGTGAGCCCCATTCTGTCCAAACTTTTTTATATAATTCTGCGCTTTTGGCAGGTCTAGATCTTAAGATTACAAAATTCAATAAGGGCAGCCAAAGAATTCTTGGCATTCTTATTACATCTCTATCTGATAAAAACTCTTTAAGATAAACTCTTACATCTTCGGTAGTTGGTGACTTAGGTGTTCCCAAGTTTACAAGCAAGACTCCTTTCTTATCAGCGTAATTCATAAAATTATTTTAGTAGTTAAGTGATTTTATATCTAGCTAATAAAGGACTATTTTTTGAGATGTGTGAGATTAGGAACTCCATTTGATCTGCTAGGATTGTCCTACCACGGAGTATTAAATATTCGACTCTAGATGGACTAAATGGCACTGCAACAAGCATCATTTTAGCATCTTCTGGTGTTCTTCCTCCTTTGAGATTGTTACATCTTCTACAGGCAGTGGCCACATTTGTCCAAATATCCTCTCCGCCCAATGAGAGTGGGATGATATGGTCTCTGGATAAGTGCTTATGAGTGAATTTATCACCACAATAAAGACATGTATTTGCATCTCTCATGAATAATGTAGTGTTGTTCAGCGATGGCGTAAATGACGAATAATCCAATTTATGAGAACTATTGGTAGCAATTATAGAATTTATATCAAGCGTGCTTCTGAGGCCTGTAAGACGGTTTATACCGCCCCTAATTTGGGTGGTCGATGACCCACACTCGTATGCAATCTGTCCCAAATGATATAATTTAACTGCAGTCTCATAATTTATCCAGCCAGTAGGGTGTCCAGCGGCATTTAAACGGAGTATCTGTTTAAAGCTAATCATCGAATTATTATATATTACTTGCATGCGGATTTGATTAAAATTAATGATTAAATCACCACGAATTATGTATATTTAAAATAGGTATATAGTTGTTATAATCACTGAATTCATAGAAACTAAGCCCAGTTTTTGTGCAAAAAAGCGTATTTATTAACAATGAGACTGATTCTCAAATAAACATGGTTTTGTAACAAGTCTATCATACAGAAATTCTCAATAATCTGATATCTTACTGATATTTATGGCTTTTTGGTATTGATTATAAAATATACAATCTGTTGTATGCATAATCACACGACAGAAATTACTCAACATTCATCATTTATCCACAATTTTTTCCACAAAAACTGTGGATAAAACAACAAATGATATTCTAAATCATATATTTTTCTAGTATGTATAATAAATAATGGATCAAGTTATAGATGTAGCTGTAAATTACCCATTATATCAGACCTTTAAGTACTCAGTGCCAAGTAAGCTAGGTAAGGCAATTATTGGTAAAAGAGTCCTCGTTCCATTTGGTAAAAAAACCGTTATAGGAGTCGTAGTCAAAAAAGAAAAACATATAAAGAAAGACGAAATTAATTATGTATTAAAACCAATTATAGATGTAATTGATGATAACCCAGTGATGAATCTAGAAGTTATAAAGATTTGCTCTTGGGCTAGCGAATATTATGAGTATCCATTGGGGCAAGTTATATTTGGAGCTCTACCGTCGCAATTAAAGAAAGGAGTTGCGATCGAAAATATTAAAGTTTTCGAGAATCAACATAAAGAATTAAAGACAGATAAATTAGAGATTGATTTAAATGATGAACAAAATTCAATCTTTAAAAAAATCATTCAGGATACTGATTCTTTCTCGACATCTTTAATTCATGGGGTAACTGGGAGTGGGAAAACTGAAGTATATATAAAACTTGCTAAAGAGATTCTAAGAAAAAAGAAGCAGGTCTTGATAATAGTACCAGAAATAAATTTAACACCACAGACCATAACTAGGTTCGAGATGTATATTAACGAAAATATCCAATCATATCATTCCGGACATACTCTTAAGGAAAAAATGACGACTTGGCTTGGTGTTAAAAATAAGAAATTAGATATTATAATCGGCACAAGATCATCTATTTTTCTACCATTTAGATCGTTAGGTTTAATAATAATAGATGAAGAACATGATTCCTCGCTCAAACAGCAAGAAAAACTCAGATATCACGCAAGAGATCTCTCTATTATTAGAGCAAAAAACCTAAATATTCCAATCATAATAGGAAGTGCGACACCTTCATTTGAGAGTCTGTATAACACCAGACTTAAGAAATCTAAAAAATATAATTTAACTAAAAGATATTATAAAACAGACTTACCAAATATAACTCTAGTTGATTTAACCAAAGACTTGCCAGAGGATGGAATATCTAAATTACTAAAAGGAGAGATTTCGAAAAATCTTAAAAATAAAAAACAAACTCTTCTATTTATCGGAAGGCGTGGTTTCAGTCATGCACTGACATGTCTAGAATGTAGGTGGATTTCAAAATGTAAAGTCTGCGAATCATTTATGACTTATCATAAAAATCAAAAACTTTTGAAATGTCATCATTGCGGTAATTCTAGAAGTATTTCAATCAATCCAGGTAAATGTGAAAAATGTAATTTAGTTCCTGTAGGTTTCGGGACACAGAGGATAGAAGATAAAATTAAAGGACTTTTCCCAGATGCAAAAGTGGCGCGAATAGACAGTGATGCTATATCGAATCTGAGAAAATTGAGAGACTTCATTAATAGAGCAAAGAATAATGAAGTAGATATTCTCATTGGTACACAAATGATCGTCAAAGGGCATGATTTTCCCAATGTATCACTCGTAGGGATAATAGACGTTGATTCTGGACTCTTTAATCTAGACTTTCGCGGTTTAGAAAGGACTGCCCAACTTATCACTCAAGTGGCTGGTCGATCTGGTAGAAAGAATGAAAAAGGGCACGTGATTATACAAACTAGATCGCCTGAACACCCTCTTCTAGATGTACTTTTATCTAAGGGCTATGAGGACTTTGCGTTTGAGAGTCTAAATGACAGAAAAAAAGCTAATCTCCCACCATATACTCGTCTATGTCTGTTGAGAATGTTATCGAGTAAAAAAATAACTGCGTTCAAGTTTCTCGACGAGATAAAATACTCATTCTCAGCACAAAAAAGTATATTTTTCCTCGGTCCCGCAGAAGCTCCAATCTCTAAAATAAATAATATGTATGTTCACCAACTAGTAATTGGCTCAAAAAATAGAGTGGTGCTCAAAAAAATAACTCAAAAAATAAGACAATACATAATACAGAAAAAACCTTACAATATAAAATGGTCGATTGATGTTGACCCAATTGATTTATACTAAAAAAATGAGAGATTACATTAAGAGAGAAATTATTAGAGTACTTATAGAGGTATATGATCTCAGTGAAGCAGAGGATATTGTAGAGATACAAAAGACATCTAGTAAGCATGTAACATCCGACTATTATACTAATATTGCAATGAAGTTAGCAAAAACACTAGGTGAAAAACCTCTTCTGATTGCTGAAAAGATTGTGTCTTCAATTATTACTGATACAAACTACAAAGTCTGGGTAGCGAAACCAGGATATATTAACTTTACATTACATCAATCTCAAAAAAATAATGTAGTCCTAGAAATAATCAAATCTGAAGATTTGTTAGCAGGCGTTAAAACAAGCGAAGCAAGGAATATTATTGTTGAATTCGTATCTGCTAATCCTACTGGACCTCTGCATGTTGGGCATGGTAGAGGTGCGATTTATGGAAACATAATATCAAAATATTTAGAAATCCAAGGACATAAAGTTCATAAAGAATACTATGTTAATGACTTTGGGAATCAAATTAATAAACTAGTAATTAGTGTTTTCTCTAGAATTGACGGAACAATAGCACATGGTAGTAGTGATTTATATGAAGGTGATTATATAAATGATATATCTAAAAAAATTCAACAGTTCATAAAAAATGAAGGTTGGGATATATCAATTAAAAAAATATTAGAGAATAATGAACACTCAAAAAAACTTGAAGCTTGTAAGAAGGTTATTGTCAGCTCAATTCTAGAGAATATCAGAGACTCTCTAAGTAAATTAGGTATTATATTTGACAATTGGTTTTCAGAGTCAATGCTGTTCGAGAACAATTTAGTAGATAACATAATTGCAAGGCTCAGAGAAACTGGAAAAACTATTAAAAAAGATGGTGCACTTATGTTTAATGATGATGAGCCACGTGTACTAATAAAATCAAACGGCGAGTTCACTTATTTCGCATCAGATCTTGCCTATCATGACAGAAAAATGAAAAAGTTTGACAAAGTGATAAACATATGGGGAGCAGATCATCACGGATACGTGAAGAGGATTTATAAAGGTCTTGAGTCGCTAGGGCATGATGTTGGTAAACTTGATATACACCTAATTCAATTTGCTAATCTTTATAGGGGTAAGAAGAAAGTATCAATGTCCACTAGAAAGGGTGAGTTCGTAGAGCTTGATACATTACTCCAAGAAATAGGAATTGATGCGATAAATTATTTTTATTTGATGAGGAGTAAAGATCAGCATTTAGATTTTGACCTAGAAGTGGCAGTATCGTCAAACAAAAACAACCCAGTTTATTACATACAATATGCACATGCTAGGATAGAAAAAATTCTTTCACAAGTCCCTGAGTATAATAAATATGAGTTTGATTATGACAACCTTACTAAAAAACAGGAGGGGGATCTTGTTGATAAGCTTATCAATTTTTCTGATACATGTAAAAAGTCAATCATCAATTTAAAGCCACAAATTATGACAAATTATCTTTATGACTTATCTCAACTGTTTCACGGATATTATGCAAACGAGAGAATTATTAAAGACGACATGAATTATAGCCAGGTTTATCTATTAGTAGCCATTCAGAAAGTGATTAAATGTGGTCTAGAGACGATAAATATAGAGGCTCCAAGAAAAATGTAATGAAACAAAACAGTATAGCGATTATCTATGATTTTGATGGAACTCTGACACCCAAAACAATGCAAGAGTATACGCTCCTACCAAGGCTTGGGATAAAATCAAAGAATTTTTGGGCGGATATTGTTCGAGAGACAGAAAAAACTGGGGCTGAAACTATGATGGTTTATATGCGTCATCTTCTTGACTGTGCAAATGAAAAAAAACTATCTATTTCAAAGAATGAATTTTTAAAAATGTCAAAGGACATAGAGTATTATGATGGTGTCAATACGTGGTTTGATAAAATAAATAAATATGTTGATAAAAAGTCAAACTCTAAGATTAAAATTAATCACTATATCATCTCTGCTGGGCACTTAGAAATCTTGGAGGGAATTTCAATAAAAAAATATATGAAGAAGATTTTTGCATCAGAGTACTATTTCAATGAAAAAGATATAGCTGTATTCCCTAAAATTGTTGTGACGGACACCACAAAAACACAATACTTATTTCGAATAAATAAAGGTAAAGAAAATTTAGCTGATTCTATCAACGAACATATGGAAGAGAATATGAGACCAATTCCATTTGATAATATGATATATATAGGAGATGGATTAACAGATGTACCAAGTATGGCTCTAATTAAAAAGGAGGGGGGTCACTCCATTGCAGTCTACCAAAATAATAAAACTCAGATAAAAATTAGTGAAAGCTTATTGAAAGCAAACAGAGTAGACTTTATAGCGCCAGCTGATTTTAGTGAGAAATCTAAGCTTTATATAAATATGCAGTATTTACTTGACTATGTAATAGCAAAAATCAAATATCGTTTGAAATTACGATCCTGAGCCATCTACTTGATTAGTTTAAGGCCTGTATTTCGATCTAGAAACTTATGTTCAATCTTTATGACATCAAAACCTTCAGACAAACATTTTATTACCGAATTGATTTCAAAGGATTTACAACTATATACATCAAGTTGAAAAATCCCTGGATTACTCTCGTCCCATATATGAAGCACAATATGACTTGTTTCAATAAGAGCCATGCATGTAATACCTCTATTACCAGGTTGATCAACATATGAGATATTTGGGCCTTGAAGAAGCTTCATGTCAATAGTATTGATTAATTTCTTCATCCATGAGAGGACTATGGAGAGGTCTCCTTCGGATGGACAATTATTTACCTCAGCTCTTATTAAGAGATGTTTGTGATCTAATTTCATATCAAATATTTATAAAGATGAGTAAACATAATTGTAGTAGAATTATAAGTACATAACAATAATTAGTATTATATGTTAGTCAAAGAATTCAATAAAGATACAAAAACGTGCTTTGCTATCAAATGCCAGAGACTGTTGTATAAAAGAAAATCAAAGTACCAGACAATTGAAATTTATTCTTCAGAATATTTTGGAAATGTACTCCAATTAGAAGGGTGTTTTATGCTTACTGAAAAAAAATCTAACCAATATAAAGAGACTTGTCTAAGCATAATTTATAAAAAAAGATTGAATAATGTTCTTATAATTGGAGGCGGTGACTTTGAGATTGTCAAACATTTGTTTGAAAATAAAATTGTCAAAAAATTAAATATTGTGGAAATAGATCAAGAAGTTATCAGCTCTTGCAAGAAGTTTTTTCCACTTAATTACCAATTAAAAGAAAATGATAACGATAAAATTAATCTAGTAATTGATGATGGATATAAATGGCTAAAAAAATATAGAGGTAAGCCATTTGATCTTATTATTGTTGATTGCACCGACCCAGATACATCTGCAGACATCTTATATTCCTCGAAATTTTATAAGTTGATTAGTAGTAAACTTGAGAAGAATGGAATCTTCATTCAACAAAGTGGTTCTCCGTTAATACATGAAAGTAGCATAATAAAACCTATGAAGAACAAACTAGAGAGAAATTCTTTTACTAACATTAAAACCGTGCAATTTCCTATGCCGATTTACCCGTCAGGGACTTGGTCATTTACGGTCTGTAAGAAGGTGTAATAAATACACCCTCTTACATTCTTACATCTATTTTTTTGGGTATACAGATGGAGCAGCATCCATAGACTTACTGAATTCTGGATATGCCTCTAATCCACATTCAGCTACATCAACACCATCTTCTTCGTCTTCAGCAGATACTCTGAGTCCAAAGAACATTTTGATGATAGTCCAAATGATAAAGCTAACAACAAATGTCCAAATAAATATGACAAGTGTTCCGTATATTTGTGCACCGAGTGAACCACCGGTTAGAGCAACTGCTAATAAGCCCCAGATGCCACACGTGCCATGAGCTGAGATCGCTCCTACAGGATCGTCGATTTTCATTTTGTCTAATGTAACAATTGAGAAAACAACGATTAAACCACCAATAGCACCAATTATGGTTGCTAAACCTGGTGTTGGGGCTAAAGGCTCAGCAGTTATTGATACTAAACCACCAATAGCTCCATTAAGCGCCATCGTTAAGTCTGATTTACCGAACATTAGCTTTGATAAAATCAAGGCTCCCATAACACCACCAGCTGCTGCTAGGTTTGTGTTAACAAGAACAAGCGATACTGCATTTGCTTCAGCAACGTTAGATATGATTAATTCTGATCCACCGTTGAATCCGAACCATCCTAACCACAGAATGAATGTTCCAAGAGTTGCTAATGGTAGATTTGCACCTGGCATTGCATTGACTTTATCGCCTTCATACTTGCCAGCTCTTGCTCCACAAACAATTACGCCAGCCAAAGCTGCTGCTGCACCACATAAATGGACGACACCCGACCCAGCAAAGTCTGAAAAACCTGCCTCATCTAGGAATCCTCCGCCCCACTTCCAATATCCTTGAACAGGATAAATAATACTGGTCATAAAAACACAGAATAATAAAAATGGCCATAACTTCATTCTTTCAGCTACTGCTCCAGATATAATAGAACAGGCAGTTGCAACAAATACAACTTGAAAGAAATGATCTGAAATTCCTGAGTAGTAAATGTCACCACCACTAGCAATTACAGCCTCTGCAGTATTATCAGCACCTAAAAAGAAACTCAATTCAGGAATAATACCTGATCCACCAGCTGGATACATTAAATTGTATCCTACAATCATATACATAATGACTGCAATCGAGTAAAGAGAGATGTTCTTCGTGAGTATCTCTGCAGTATTTTTAGCTCTAACAAGACCAGATTCTAGCATGGTAAAACCCGCTGCCATCCACATGACAAACGCGCCCATAACAAGAAAATAAAACGTATCAAGAGCGTATGCCAACTCAATGATTTTTGCTTCCATTGTAAGTTCTCCTAATTAATATTAAATTAACTAAAGAACCTCACTTCCCTTTTCGCCTGTACGAACACGAATAGCTTCTTGAAGATCTAGGATAAATACCTTGCCATCTCCAATCTTTCCAGTGCTCGCAGTTGATAGAATTGTATCGACTGTTTTATCAACTAGGCTGTCGTCAACAGCAATATCTAGTTTAATTTTTGGTAAAAAATCAACTACATATTCTGCTCCGCGATAAAGTTCAGTGTGGCCCTTTTGCCTACCGAAACCCTTTACTTCCGTTGCAGTGATACCTTGTACACCTATGGATGACAATGCCTCTCTTACCTCGTCGAGTTTGAAGGGTTTTATTATCGCTATTACCATTTTCATTGATAAACGTCCTCGTAAATAATTGTAACCTAAAAATGTTTTAGAAACTATAGCCTAGTGAGAATACCGCAAATGTAGTGTCTACAGAGCTTGCTCCTCTTGAGCCTGCTGTAATATCGTCATCATTCCTACCGATTTGTAGACCGACATCAACTCCAGATACTGTAGTTCCATAATCAAGTGTGTAGACATTACCTTTCAGTGAAGAGTCTCCTCCCCAATAACCTGCTGTAAGTGTCATTGGTAAACCAACCATAGCAAGATCAAGTGCTACGGATGTAAAGGTATAACCAGTATCAGTTACTGAACTACCATCATAGTTGCCATCAGCAAAATCAATTGCTATTGGCCCCATAGCTACACCAAAGTTGAATTCTTCATAATCTGAATCAAAATTATCGGTATAGTAATAGCCCGTGAACCCTGCGTACATATCCATGCCCATTGCGCTGAATGCGTATCCACCGTAATAGTCATGTTCAAGACCTGTGTCAACATCGGCCCACCATGTACCTAAATAGAAACCACCAACCTCATAATCTGCACCAAAACTTACAGCAGAGTCAGATTGATGAACTCCTCTATACCAGTATTCTGACATGTAACCAATGTTATAGCTTATTGCGTCGCCTTCCTCAGCAACAGCTGATTCTGATGAGAACGCGGTTGGTATCATAAATACTGATGTTAGAAATATACTTAATATATTTTCTCTCATTTTTTTCATTTTTCCCTCCGGATTAAATATTAACGTTTAAATTACAATTATTTACTCGGACGATAATCAAAAGAAAATCGTTCAGCACTTACATAGATGCATAAACCATGCCAATTTTTGATATAATTATTCCAAGTAATTATTTGACTAATTGATCTAGATTTAGTTGGATAATATTTATAAAATAGAGCGAGGATAACAAACTTGCACAAAATATGTGCACGTATTATGGAAACTAAATCAATTATAGAACTTGTAGAAAAAATAGAGAGTCTTTTACCGTCAGGTACATCCAAAATGACAGAAGAATTCCGAGTTGCACTCAAGAAAACAATTGAAGATCACCTTCACCGATTAGACTTAGTAACAAGAGAAGAATTTGATGTACAAAAACAAGTGCTGTTAAAAACTCGTGAAAAAATTGAAGCTCTAGAAAAAAAACTTAATAATTAGCTGATTAGGGATATAGTGAATGCAAACTCTTTCAGTTAACATTATTATTCAATAGGTCTGAAATCCTTGATTTGACCTCAGGAATCATAACATTAGTCTCAAAATTTTCTATCTCAGTTTTAATCTGATCAAGATTGTTAGAATCTGCGACCTCAATGATTCCAGCCATAGCCATCATCGCGTGTGGTGCACACTGATACAAATAAAGTCCGTTAGTATCAAACTGAATAACGGTAGTTTTTTCATACATTGTGTTGAAAGGTACACTACCATTTGGCGCAGCAACTGTTTCTGCGTTATGTCCTGCATCCACCATTTCAAAGTTAATGCTGTCACAAGTATTAATTTTAATAAAACTTGGCTCAAAAACCATTGCTCCTGAACTACTCTCATTTAACATTTTAACCTCATGAGTTGTAAACTCACCCTCCATTGAATCACAAATAGATTCTCTTTCTTCAACAACTGCAACAGCCTGTTCGATAGAAGGATTACTAGCTAAATTAACTCTCCCTGAGGGAGCAGTTCTAGTTATTTCGTTTTCCTGATTAAGTGACTTGTAATTCTCACTTGGATGGACGGAGTATGAGGCAAATATATTTGAAAGTATCCCAATAATTATCGCAATAAATACTATAATTAACGAAACAATCGCGAAGATTCTAAAAAATTGTTGGTCTGTCATATATATCCACTTTTGACTCGTGCTATTTAAATGAAATAACAAAATAGATTATACTAAAAGCTGAAATAAAATCATTAAGTATTTTGCGCCTGTAGCTCAGTTGGATAGAGCATTAGCTTCCGAAGCTAAAGGTCAGAAGTTCAAATCTTCTCAGGCGCTTATGATACTCTTTCAGCTGCTAGAATTGTATTCTCTATTAAGGCGCAAACTGTCATTGGACCAACGCCACCTGGAACGGGAGTGATCGCAGATGCTTTTTTTGATGCTGATTCAAAATCAACATCACCGCAGAGTTTACCATCAATATTATGTATGCCAACATCAACGACTACCGCTCCATCTGGAATTTGATCTCCATTTATGAACTTTGGTACTCCTGCTGCAACAATTATAATATCTGCATCTGCTAGTTTAGCGTTAATGTCGCGAGTTTTTGAATGACACATAGTAACGGTAGCATTTTGTTGCTGACAAAGAATTGATACAGGTTTGCCAACAATATTTGATCTACCTATAACTGTGACATTCTTACCCGTAAGATCAACATTGGCAGATTGTAAAATAGACATTATCCCTTTAGGTGTACATGAAACGAGTGTATCTTCGCCAAGAAAAAGTTTTCCTACATTGTTTGGCGTAAAACCATCAACATCCTTCGATGGATCAATTGAATTTAACACCTTTGTAACGGAGATATGTTTTGGTAGTGGTAGCTGAACGATGACTCCATGGATAGAAGCATCACTATTTATTTTTTTAATCTCATCGAGTATTTCTTGTTCTTTAATCGTGTCTTCAAATCTTCTTACTTCTGACTCAATACCAGCTTTACCCGCGAATTTCTCTTTCTGTGCAACATAGCTTGCTGATGCTTTCATTTCTCCCACAAGTATTACCACTAATTTAGGGACTATATCTTTATCTTTTAGTTTTTCTACTCGCGCCCTCAGATCATTACTCAATATGTTTTCTGCAACTTCTTTTCCACTTATAACTCTCGCGTTCATATATCAACCTCAGTTTTGTCTTTCTTTTTCTATTAACAAATTGACTACATCTACAAGTTCATCATATGAGCTTACATATGAACCACTAGTCATATACTTGCCGTTTATGACAAGTGTGGGCACAGAACTAATCTGGTACTCTCTAGCTAGTCGACTTGCTTTATTCATTCTAATCTCTGTACCAAACGAGTCAAATAATTCTTCAAATTTCTTGGCATTGTATCCGTTATTAGATACAAATTGACTTAGTGAGTCTTTGGTATCGAGTCTTTGAGAATTAATATGAATTTCTTCAAAAAGTTTATCATGTAAATCATCATCTAAATTCATTTGTTTAAGAGTGAAATATGCTTTTGCATGATTCTGCCAAGTATCTCTCAAAGAGACAGGAACTTTGATTAAAATTGTGTCTTTTCCTAAATCAGCTTCTATTTGGTTCATGGTTGGTTCAAGATTGAAACAATGAGGGCAGCCGTACCAAAAAAATTCATAAATAACAATTTGATCATATTCTGTTTGTTTTTGATTTGATATTTGAACATATTTCGGATTTGCAAAAGATACTGTTATAAGGAACAGAAAACATAAGGTAAACTTTCCAAGGAAAGAAGCGTAATTAATCATTAGTATAGTCCCTCAACATATTCTGCAACAGCTTTCATTTCCTCATCCGACATTCTTGATGCAATATTACGCATCATCTTATTATAATCATTTGCTCTATCAGTGCTTTGAAATTTTTTTAATTGTTGATAAATATACTCTGAGTGTTGTCCAGATAATGATGGAATTCCAGCAAGACTGTTTCCCTGTCCATTAGGACCGTGACATGCCATACAAGCTTGAATTTTATACTCCATGTTACCTCCCCTGTAAATATTTTGTCCATCTACAAGATAGGAGTCATCAGTCAGACCAATTGAATTTTCTAACGAAGCATAATAAGCAGAGATATCTTGAATATCCTCCTCACTGAGAGCGAGTGCTATACCATACATTATTGCATTATTTCTTGAGCCATCAGGCCCTTTTTGGAACTCGTATAACTGAGTCTCTAGGTATTTAGCGTGCTGGCCAGCTAATTTTGGCCATTCTGGATTAAGGCTAATGCCAGCATTGCCATGGCATGCAACACAAGTTGCGCTTTTCTCTTTCCCTTTTTCGACATCACCCGCATAAACCATTGATAGGTTCATAGCAAAATAAATTAGCACAAAATAATAAGGTATTTTCATCATAATCCCAGTGTAATTATATATGAAACATCTTATTGTTCAAACACACAGGAGAGTAAAAATTAGTGAGCAGTTTCCCAATTATTACCCTCTCCAACCTCAACTGTCAATGGCACATCAAGCTTTAAGCAATTACTCATCAAATTATTAATCTTAATTTTTGCCTCCTCAGCAAATGAGTCTTTAACTTCAAAAACTAGCTCATCATGAACTTGCATTAACATCTTGATATTGCCATCTTCGCTCAGTAACCACTTATCAATCTGTATCATAGCTAGCTTTAGAATATCGGCGGCAGTCCCTTGAATAGGAGCATTTATAGCGGTTCTCTCAGCAGCGCTCCTAATTTGAAAATTACTATGTGTAATATTAGGTAAAAATATTTTTCGTCCAGCTAGAGTTTTTACATATCCTTGAACTTTCGCCTCTTTCTTGATGTCAGTCATAAATTTTTTTACTCCGTTGTACTTTAAAAAATATTTATCTATAAATTCTTTAGCCTCTGAATTATCGATTCTGAGTTGCTTAGCAAGACCAAATGAGGAAATACCATATATAAGCCCAAAATTTATTGTTTTTGCTACTCTTCTTTGCTGATCACTTGGCTGGCCAGGGATAGAGAAGACTTCTTTTGCAGTGACAGAGTGTATATCTTCATTATTTTTGAAACTCTCTAATAATGTTTCATCTTGAGAGAGATGTGCCATCACTCTTAATTCGATTTGTGAATAATCTGCAGATATTATTGTTGAACCTTTTTCCGCTATAAACGTTTTACGAATATCTCTTCCATTTTTTGTTTTTATTGGTATATTTTGTAAATTAGGATTTGATGAAGATAGTCTCCCCGTAATCGTAACAGTTTGATTATACGAAGTATGAAGTCTCTTTGTCTTGTGGTTGATTATCTCGCCTAATTTATCTGTGTACGTATTTTTAAGTTTTGACAAGTTTCGATATTCTAAAACAAGCTTTGGAACTTCGTGCTGCTCTGCAAGTTCTATCATAACATCCTCGCTTGTGGAGGGTTGGCCTTTAGGTGTTTTTTTTAGAACAGGTAGATTCATTTCTTCGTAAAATATCTCCTGTAATTGTTTAGGAGAACTAATATTAAAACTATGACCAACAATCTTGTAAATATTATTTTCTAGCTCACTTATTTTTCTACCAAAGCTCTCACTTAATTGTAACAGCTTACTTTTGTCAACTTTTACACCAACTAATTCCATTCTTGAAAGGATTTTTATAAGAGGGAGTTCGACATCGTTATAAAGTGTCATTTGATCATTAAGTTTAGTTAACTTGTTTTTAAAATAGTAATATAATTTGAGTGTTATATCTGCATCTTCACAAGCATACCTATAGACATCTTCAGCAGGTAAATCAGATAGCACTAATTGCTTTTTTCCTTTACCGACCAACTCCTCATATTTAATAGTTTGTATATCAAGATGTTTCTCGGCTAAAGTATCTAAATCATGTTTCCCAGATGAATCAAGCACATAGGACATTATCATTGTATCTTGAACATTACAATCTATACTAATCCCATATTTATACAAAACATTCATATCATATTTAATATTTTGTCCTACAACAGTAATATTCTTGTTTTTAAATAAATCTTGTAAAATAGAGACTATATGTTTTAAATCAATCTCAGTATCTATTTTTTTATGGTTTATGGGTATATAAAAAGCTGTATTATCATTTAGAGAAAAAGATACGCCAACTAAGTTAGCAACAATAGGATCAGTAGAATCAGTTTCGGTATCAAATGAAAATATTTTTTTGTCAGAGCAGGAATTGATTAAATTATCAAGCTCTGAAATTTTTGTGATTAGAGAATAATTACTTTTTTTTGTGTCCGTTTTCTCAATCTTTTTAATTCCTAAGTCTTTAGATAATTTGTTTAAATTATAGATATCCATGAAAGTCGATAATTTTGTTTCATCTCTTTGTTGAATCTCATAGTTATCAATTGTTGTCTTCAAATCTATGTCAGACTTTAAAGTAATCAATTTCTGTGCAAGCTCTATCGTAGATAACGAATTTTCTATATTTTCTTTTAAATTTTTCTTAAGCTCATCTTTATTTTTTATAATCGAGTCAAGACTATGATACTTATCAAGTAAAGTCACTGCGGTCTTAGGTCCTATTTTAGGTACACCAGGTATATTATCAGAGGCATCTCCAACTAATGTTAGATAATCTTTTATTTGACTAGGTTTGACACCAAATTTCTTTTTTACATCGGCGGGATTTAATTGTTTGCCATCAAGACTATTTATTAATTGGACGTTTTTGTCAACCAGTTGAGCTAGGTCTTTATCTCCCGAAGAAATAAGTGTTTTCGTTTTTGATGAGTATTTGCTAACAAGTGATGCGATAACATCATCAGCTTCCACGTCTGACTTCTGTATAATCTTAATGCCCATAAATTTTAAAAAATCTAATATAGGCTCTACTTGCTCTGACAACTCTTGAGGCATAGATTTTCTATTACTCTTATAATCTTTATAAAGTTTGTGTCTAAAGTTCTTGCCTCGAGCATCAAAAACGGCACAAATGTACTTTGGTGATAAATCATTAATAAGTTTATTAATCATATTAGTCACGCCAAATATAGCTCCTGTATGAGAGCCACTGTTGCTTTTTAGATGCGGTAGTGCATAGAATGCTCTATATAGATAAGAGGATCCATCTATAATAACGAAAATTTCTTTTTTTTTATTGCTCAAAATAGTTTACCCTATAGAATGTAAAGCCAAACAAAATCATAATAATAATTATCTTGTAATGTCAGTATATACAAAAATAACTAAAGATGCTTTATCAGATCATCTTGAGAATTATTCAATCGGTCAATTAGTTGAAATTGAGGGTATATCAGATGGGATCGAAAATACAAATTACCTTCTTACAACAACAAAAAATGAATACATTTTTACAATATTCGAAAATATCGATGATAGTATTGCTGATAAATATTTGAACTTCATGAATCATCTGCATGGTGAGAAATTCAAATGTGCACTGGTTGAAAGCACCAATACGAACCAACTCTCTGTTAGTATCTCTAATAAACCTTCAGCAATAATACAAAAATTAGAAGGGAAATCAATTTCAGAAACAGATGAATCGCACTGTGAATCAGTTGGAGAATTATTGTCTGAATTCCATCAAAAAAGTTCAAATTTCAAAACTTCACTAATCAATACAAGAGATATGGCTTGGAAAATTAAAACAATTGAAAAATTAAATGGTTCAATTTCAAAAAAACAGACTGAAATTATTAATGCATCTCTTAAACTTGATAAACTAATTACTCAACAAGAATTACCGAAAGGGAAAATTCATGCAGATTTGTTTAGAGATAATGTACTTTTTAATAATAATACTATTTCTGGTATGATTGATTTTTACTACTCATGTGACGGTTTTCTCCTGTATGATATTGCTGTGGTAGCAAATGATTGGTGTACGAACAACGATGGTTCCATTAATCAAAAGAAGATAGATAAACTATTTGCAGGTTACGAGAAAAATAGAAAAGTTGAGGATAAAGAGAGAGAATACTTTCCGTTTGCTCTTACATCAGCTGGATTAAGATTTTATCTATCCAGATTACACGATCTTCATTTCCCAAAGATTGGAGAGATGACTCATATTAAAGACCCTAGTTTTTTTGAAAATATTTTATTAAAAAATTTAAATTCTATGGGCACTATAGTCAGCAAATGAAATTTCTCTCTTCGATAATAAATAGTTTTATTGATAAAATATCAATACTGTTAACCAGTATACTACTTATTATGGTCACTGTACTAATCACGATAATATTAGGCAGATACTTATTTTTATGGGGAAATATTGCAATGCAAGAGTTGGTTATATACCTTCACTCGACCATATTTATGTTAGGTATATGTCATGTTTGTAAAGAAAGGTCACATGTATCAATAGACATATTCTCTCGTAGTTATAGTGATAGGACAAGAATTAAAGTTAACTTGTTATTTGACACTATTTTTTTAATTCCATTTTCAATTTTTATAGTTTACATAAGCTCTGACATGGTAATAACATCGTGGAATATTCTTGAAGGGTCTAGTGAGGCCGGAGGTCTAAATTATGTTTATTTACTTAAATCATTGATACCATTGACAGGTTTTCTAATTTTATTATCTTGCATATCAAATATAATAAACGATTTTGTCCGACTAAAGTCATGACAGAACACTCACTCCTGATTTTATTTATTTTCTCTACTTTTGGTCTTCTCTTGACTGGTTACCCAGTTGGCTTTGTTTTAGCAGGTACATCATTGATATTTTCGTTGATAGGCACAATGATGGGAGTATTTGATTTTACTTTTCTGATGGCTTTCCCTAATAGACTTTTTGGTATAATGACAAATCAAAACCTTCTTGCTGTTCCGCTATTTATTCTTATGGGTATGATTTTAGAAAAAACAAAGATAGCAGAAAACCTCCTAAGAGCTATGAACCAAATTTACAATAATTCTAGTGGTGGTTATGCTATCTCTGTTGTTTTGGTAGGTGCTGTGATGGGCGCCAGTACAGGAATTGTTGGTGCGAGTGTAGTAACACTTGGCTTATTGTCTCTTCCAGTAATGATTAAAAATAATTATCCTAAACATCTGACTTGTGGTGTGATTTGTGCATCAGGAACTTTAGGGCAAATTATTCCTCCTTCACTTGTTTTAATCTTACTCGCAGATGTTTTATCATCAGCATACCAACAGGCTCAATTAAACATGGGTATTTTTTCACCTGAAACAGTTACAATTGCAGAACTGTTCGCAGGCGCTGTAATACCTGGAGTTCTATTACCAATTTTATATATAATCTATATAAAGATCTCCTATAAAGATCTTATAATTACATCTAGTGTCAAAAATGCATCAGATCTTACAAAGAGTTTTCTACCACCAATACTATTAATTTTTTTGGTATTGGGCTCGATAATCCTAGGTATTGCAACTCCATCTGAAGCTGCAGCTCTAGGAGTATTTGGAGCAACGTTGATTTCAGTAATCCAAAAACAACTCAATTTCAATATTCTTAATTATTGCTCTAAAGAAACTATAAAATTAACTAGTATGATTTTTATGATTTTGATAGGAGCAACTCTTTTTTCTCTAGTTTTTAGGGGATTAAATGGGGAAGAGTTAATACAGTCAATTTTATTAGATGATTCAGTGGATAAGTTCTACACACTATTAATTATTTTATTTTTAATGTTTTTTTTGGGTTTTATCCTAGACTTCATAGAGATAATCTTCATTGTTATTCCAATATTTGGGCCTATTCTATTTACCCTTGGATTCGATCCAATCTGGATAGGTATACTAATAGGAATGGTACTTCAAACATCATTTTTAACTCCTCCATTTGGATTTTCCATATTCTATCTAAGAGGAGTTGCTCCTGACAATATAGATACAAGAGAAATATACAAAGGTGTCTTGCCTTTCGTATTTATTCAACTATTTGTTGTTATGCTAATACTCTTAATTCCTGGTCTGGCCACGTTACTTCCGAGTATTATTTTCAATTAACTCATCTAGTTTTTAGATAAGATAAGTTAGATATTTTAGTCCAAGGGGAGATCTTATTTTTAAAGTCAACATATGAATTATAGATCTCCATTGAAATGTCATCGCGGAGAGATAGTTCTTTAAGGACAATATTAGATGTATCCCTTAAGACATCTAAAACTTCTTCTGGGAACTCTTTTATTCTGATATTGTTTTTTTTAAGAAATTCGAGTGCCAACATATTTTTCATGCTGTAGTCAGATAACATGTCAATGTTTATCGCTTTACATGCGGTATCAATGATTAGTTTTAAATCTTTTGGTAGTTGTAAGTAACTATCTTTATTAATTATACATTCAATGCTTGGACCTGGCTCGTGCCATCCAGGATAATAGTAATATTTTGCAACTTTATGTAACCCAAATGCTCTATCGTTATATGGGCCAACCCACTCTGTAGCGTCTATCGCTCCAGTTTGAAGTGCTGTAAATATTTCCGCTCCCGCTAATGTGATTGGTACCCCTCCAACTTTTGACAAAACTTCTCCTCCAAGCCCAGGTATTCGCATTTTTAAGCCTTTAAGATCATCAGTTGTATTAATTTCTTTATTGAACCAACCGCCCATTTGTACGCCAGTGTTACCAGCTGGACGAGGAATAAGATTAAAGTTTTTATAAAGCTTTTCCCATAATTTTAACCCACCCCCATAATAAAGCCATGAATTCATTTCTTGTGATGTTAAACCGAAAGGTACTGATGAAAAGAACTGACACGCAGGATTTTTCCCTTTCCAATAATAAGCACCTGAGTGACCAATCTCCGCACCGCCCTGAGATACAAAATCAAATACTTCTAGAGGAGGGATCAGTTCATTGGCACCGTACACTTTTATTTTAATACGATTATTTGATAGTGTCGTGATAAGTTTAGCTAGATTCTCTGCACCAACTCCGAGGCCAGGAAAATTTTTTGGCCATGAGGTGACCATTTTCCAACGATATTCTGTATCAGATGCATGTGATTTTGACGTGCCTACTGTTAATGATCCTAAAAGTGCGACGAGAGATTTTATGAAATTTCTTCTTTTCATTTATAATTAATTAAGGAACTCTAATTGGGCATAAGACAAAACCAGCCATTTTTTTCCATAATTCTCAAAGTTAATTTGTAATTTAAGATCATCATTTTTCCCAGTATAACTCAGTATAACCCCCTGCCCAAATTTCATATGATTAACTCTCTGTCCCACTTTAATGTAAGGTACAGACTGATCCAAAGAGAATGGATCGCTATGTACGTCTTGATCTAATGACTGATTATGATTACTGTCATAGTTGTTCCTCTTTAATGGATAGGCTCTTCTGGATGAGTTTTTTATTGGATTCAACATGGACTCAGGTATTTCGTCAATAAATCTAGAGGGTATGAAAAAACTTGAAGAACCATGAATATATCTTGAATTTGCATGGCTTAGAAAAAGTTTTTCCATAGCTCTTGTTATTGCAACATAACAGAGCCTTCGCTCCTCTTCCATGAATCCAGATGTGATATT
>CACOMO010000006.1 GCA_902628335.1 uncultured Gammaproteobacteria bacterium | reverse complement strand
AGAAAAGATTCCACCTATTGCTACTATTTCGATAAAATATTTAGGTAAAATCCCTAGCAACGTATTTTTAGCAGTCAACATCAAAAAATCATATTGAGATTTTGAAAAACCATTTATAAAAAATTTTTCAACATTATAGAATTTGATATCTTTAATTGATTTCAAGGCATCATTAACATACTTGAATCTACCATCGTTAGCAATCAATCTATTTTTACCATATTCAGTAATTATGCTTCTTATTTGTTTATATATAAGGAAATAGAGGGCAAGTAGGAAAATCAAGGAGTATATGAAAACTGTGGAGTTAACATAGAGTAGTAATATAGATATACTTAATAGTATTGTTACTTTCGTAATAACTTGGAGTAATGGCATTAAAAAGTTTTCAGATAGAAATGATGATTCACTAAGTATATTTTTACTTATCTCGGAGACATCAAGGTTAATGAACTTATAGTATGGTTGATTAATATAAGTATTAATCATTTCAAGAGATATTTTATGACTTTGATATGCTGCGAATTGAACTGTTTTCCAAAGGTTATACGCGCTGGTTATATTACTTAATATGAATAGACTAATCATAAATACACCTGTGATAACGGTAAGCTCTTTTTGATCAAGTGTATATCCATGAAGAATATTTGCAAAAAAAGGATGTTCTGTAAAAAAATCGGGATTACTGATTAAACCAATGAATGGCAGTATTGATGCAATCCCAAGTAATTCAAAGATACTAGTGAGAATATTCAACAAAAATAAGAACATTATTTTTAACCTATCTCTCTTATCGAATATTTTAACTATTTTATTTATTCGTATAAGAAAATTATTCATGATAAAAGATCATCTCTAAGAAGATTTAAAACAATATTTTGTGGCAAGATTTCATGATTTAGGACTAATTCTTTATTATCTAAGTTTATTCTTGACAAAATATAATAATTTTGGATGATTCTGGTGCTTTATAGTTAGTTTTCAATATCTATATTACTTATTTTTTTCTATCTATTTTATTAGCGGCTCGACACCCTGATACTGTCTCTCTTAAATACCAAGCAATAGTAGAGTTTAACCCCTTCTGTAGATTAAATAATGGTCTCCATTTAAGATTTCTTTTGGTTAGAGTTATATCTAATGAGTTATTTTTCATATCACCCATTCTTTCTTTGAGATATTTAATTCTAGGTTGCTTCTTTATTAATAATTTCAAGAAGTTTATTCAAAGTAATCTCTTTGCCAGTTCCAATATGATATTCATTATATCCTGATCTTTTTCTAAGACATTTGATAATAGAATAACAAATATCTTTAACATAAATGAAATCCCTGGAATGATTACCATCTCCAAATATATTAATACGTTGATTAAATAAATATGATTTTATTACTTTAGATATTATGCTGTTCTTATGTTTTGAAAATTCTCCGTAAGCATTACTAAATCTTAAAATAGTTGTTGGCAAATTAAATATACTTGAGTATGAGGAGCAATAGCTTTCTATACTTAATTTAGAAGATCCATATGGAGATATCGGACATTTGGGATAGTCATGCTTCATTGGTGGTGTAGCCTTTCCAAAAACAGCTCCACTTGACGCAAATATGAAGTTCTTGACGTTGTTGACTCTAGATGCCTCAAGATAATTATATGTCCCTACTATATTTGACAAAAAAGAATCATATGGCTTATTAATAGAGACATCTACACCGGATTCAGCCGCTAAGTGAATTACATAATCAATATTTTTTGTTATTTTCATTGCGAAATTAAGATTATTAGTACTACATTTAATAAAGTTAATTTTTTTATAATCTTTTTTATAATCAGAAACTTTGACATGACAAGAGTAACTTTTAAATAATTCTGCATAAGAATCATCTACTTTCTTCGAGTCGATTACTATGATTTTCGAAATATTTTTATGAGTTGATAGCATTTGAATTAAATTTCTACCAATAAAACCCTGACCTCCAGTAATTAATATTTTCATACCCATTTTGTTTTAGGATTGATGATTGATTTATCAATATTTTTTTTATACTTAAGTACGTACTGTGCAATTTTTATAATTTCATCATTGGTCAACAATGTTGGTTTAAGACCTAATTTCATCAAACTATTATTTTTAGCATTATAGTAATGCTTCTCTTTTTCCTTTCTTGGATTATTTATTTTTGTGATCACAACATCAATATCGATTTTTTTAAGTGCTTTTTTGATTTTATATGCTAATTGATTAACAGAGAACTGTTCAGTAAATTGATTATAAATATTCATATCGCCATTATCTGGTGGATTTTTAATAGCTAGTTCTATGCACTTTAAGCAATCCTTGATGTTAATATATCCTCTAATCTGATTTCCTGAACCATATACAGTCAGGGGCTGTTTTGTAGTTGCTTGTACTATAAATCTATTAAGTACTGTCCCAAATATCTCATCATAAGAATATGTATTATGAAGATTATTAATCTCCATAAATTCATTCTCTAATATTCCATAAACTGGGCCCTGCATGAGGTCCGTTACTTGCATTTGAAACATTCTGACATAAAACCACAAGAGATCAGTATCCATTATTTTTGACGTATGATAGAGACTAGAAGCTTGTCTAGGGTACATGAATTTATCTTTTCTACCATTATGTTTTATATTAATCCATCCCTCTTCAATATCAATATTTGGGGTACCATATTCACCCATGGTGCCTAACTTTATTATATGGCATGATTTTTTTAAGTTTTTTATGCTCCATATTAGATTAAGTGTTGTTTGTAAATTATTTTGAAGAGTTGTCCATGATTCGTCATATCCGATCATAGAATATGGCGCAGATGGCAATTCTGCATAATGAATAACAGCGTCAGGCTTGAAACTGGCCACGAGTTTATTTAAGTTAATGAATTTTGTACAATCAATATTTGAATAGTCTACGTTGCACTTTCTTTTATTCAACAGTGAAACTTTCTTATTTAATTTAGGGGATGAAACTAATGGTTTTTTCTTATACTTAGACATTAATTTCCTCTTTAGATAATTATCAACAAGCATAAGATTATACCCCTTAAAAGCCAGATCAACAGCTGTTGGCCAACCCAAGTAACCATCTGCTCCTAAAATCATTATTTTCATCTTGTGAGCTTCCTCAAAATTTCATTTTTTTCATATTTTCCAAACATATTTTTATACCAACTTATAGTCGTACATAAGCCATCATTCATGACATATCTCGGAGTCCATCCAAAGTATCTTCTGAGCTTACTATGTGACATAAATTGATTACCAATTTCACCCACAGTACATTTGCCTTTATATTGTCTTTTGATATCCGTATAAAGTTTCTTACTCTTACCTATTCTGCAAATACTCTTAATTATCGCATCTACTGTAAATCCTCTTCCAGTTCCAGCATTGAATATTTGTCCGGATAATTTATTATTTCTATAAAGATTATATCCTAAACATTGATATAGCTCGCATACATCATCTACAAATAAATAATCTCTTTTATTCTTACCATTACTTCTTGGGATAAACTCTCTTATATCTAAGAGAGCTAAAATACAATCCGGAATTAATGCTGAGAAGTTTAATTGACCTGGTCCATATATATTTGAGAATCTAGTTGTAATGATAGGTAAATTATAAATCTCAGAAGAATAACACTGAGAGATAAAATCACCACAAGCTTTAGAGATATCATATGGGTATCTAGGCCTTAGATCATAGTTTTCTTTATACGGCAGTTTTGATGATGGATAATCACCGTAAGCTTTATCTGAAGAGGCCATAATAATTGATTTAATAAATTTTGATTCTCTCAAACATTCAAGTAACGTATAGGTCCCTCGTATATTACTTTCAAATGTTTTCATTGGGTCAACTCTAGCAATGGTCACATCAACTTGTGCAGCAAGATGAAAACATACTTCAATTTTATTTTTGATAATTATTTCCTTGAGCTTGTTTTTGTTTGTTAATGATAATTTATAATATTTTATTTTATTAAATGTATTATTATGCTTAAGTACAATATTCTTATCATTATTATCAGAAATACCGTAGATATTAGCACCTTTATCTATTAGATGATTGACAAGATTACTCCCTATAAAACCATTAACACCTGTGATGAGTATATTCTTTCTGTTCCAGAATTTTTTATTTAAGTAATTTTGCGATATTGTCATTTGCGTATTCTAGCTCTGCTAGTGTATTAATAGTTATATGGATTCCTTTATGTATGTACGATTTTAAAATATTATTTTTAACAAGATAGCTAATAAAATTCAGGAAATTACCTCTATTATTAAGTAAAGATATATGATTATGATTAAAATAAAAATAACCTATATTAATTAACTCATTAAGTACGGGTTTTTCTCTAAAACCAATCACAGAGTTATATTTATTTAAGTTGATTACACCAAATGATGATTTCAATGGATAAGCGGTGATTGTAATTTTCTTTGAATTAGTTTTATGAAATCTAATTAATTTCTTTATATTAATATTAGATATTGTATCTCCGTAACATACAATGAAATCATTCTCTATGTAATTTGCACAATCTTTAATTCTTTTTAGTAAGTCTACCTTTCCTGAGTTTACAATTTTATAAGTTACACCTTTAAACTCTTTATTCATAAAATCTTCAATTTTATTAGATCTATATCCTGTCGCTATATATAGATCATGGATGCCAGAATCCAGTAGATGTGAAATTATGTAATAAAGTATTGGCTTTTTATTTATTTTAATTAGAGGTTTCGGTATATTTTTAGTTAAAGGTCTTAACCTCATACCTTCACCGCCACAAAGCACTACTGCACTCGGCATTTTATTTTGCATTTGTTTTACAGGATTCTTTTAAATAGATATTATAAATAGCATAAGATACAACTATCATCATCAGTTTTGAAATTTGCGGAGGATAGTGAAACATAGATAAAAATAAAATTATTGGCACAGCATGAATGAGATTATTACTTATAAATATTCTTTTCCCGGGGATAAATAAAAAAACTATCGACAATAACCCCAAGCCAATAATCCCATATTGATCAATAAAAGTTAAGATATAGTAATCTGACGTAAGATAATGATAAGGAGCAATTATAAGCGATGAGGTATCTTGATATATAGAGTATGTGATTCCTTTCCCAAAAATAAGTTCTAGAGGATTTGCAGAAAAATAAATCATAAATCGGTGTAATGGGCCACCTTCAATGAATCTTTCAGGAGCACTTACCTCAGCATAGTTTAATGCAAGAAGAAAGTAACCATGTATCGATCCAGTGAATTTTATAAAATTAGGATAATCTTCAGTTAAATTCATTTCAATTAGATATTGATAAAAATATATCATAGACATGCTTATGGATGTGAAGACAAGTAAAGCAAATATAAGTAAAAGATATTGATTTCTCTGTATTAGGTAAATTAGTGAATATATGATTAGGAGTAAATATGCAGTCTTAGATGTGCTAAATAAAATCGCAACAATACATAGTGATGACCATAGATACTCTTTTTTATTCAAAAGATAAATCAATGAAATAAGATGAAATATACCGAGTAATTGCGGAGAACCAATTAACCCCCATATTCTATACATTCCAAAACTTTTTACACCTATTAAATTAGATGAAACCACACCAGAATTTGAGTAAAATAATTCAAAAAAAGATCTTAACCCTAGAATCGAAGAAACTTGTTCAAATATTGTGTACAGGATTGCAAACTTAAGTCCAATAATGAAATATTTTTCAAATTTATCTAAACTTGTTTTTAATAAAGGAATAAAAACTAATGGAAGGAAATATCCAATCGTTGATAATCTAAATTCAGATATATTATAAAAAAATATTTCATAAAATGATCCATCTAATTCAAAGGGTCTGTATATAGTTGCAAATAATGTATGTATCATAAGATAAATTAAAAATAAATAAAAATAAGTCGAATGATCATAATTGATCTTAATGTTTTCTGATATGTAGATCAGAGTAATAATAAGCAACAAAGTAATTATTAGAATCTCAAATATTGATGAAGGTACTTTAGATATACTCCTTGCAAGATTACCAATTAGAATAAAGCCAAAACCAAATTTGAGAAAATTTAAATAGTTGATATTAATAGTAGTCATAAAACCCATTAATTTTTTTTACCAAGT
The DNA here is from genome assembly GCA_902628335.1 of uncultured Gammaproteobacteria bacterium. Taxonomy (GTDB): domain Bacteria; phylum Pseudomonadota; class Gammaproteobacteria. The sequence continues at coordinate 19,403 of CACOMO010000006.1, read as the reverse complement.
CGTCTATGGCATCATTACATACAACTTCGATTCTATTTTTTTCATATTTATTTGTAAAATCTGAATTAAAACCTTTATTACTTGTAGAGGCATTCAAATATCCAATTTTTTTTGCATTATCAATTGTATCTGCATTGTAAGAACCATGTGGGTAAGATAGACAATAAACTTTTTTTTGAATGATATCTTCAAGACATTTCATGCTTGATTGAAGTTCTTCTTTCTGAGCTTCATATGGGAGTTGACCCAGCTTAGAATGCGTATGCCCATGAGTACCAAGTTCGCAATAGTCAAGAGATGAAATATTTCTAAGATCGTCCTCATTTAAGTAATTTTTATGGCCTATTGTATTTGTTGTTATATATAAGCTAAATGGTATCTTATATTTCGTAATATAATCGATAGCATCTAATGTATCTTTGTATCCATCGTCAATTGTTATTGAGATAGTTAATTTATTGTCATGGTTATTACTTATTTTTGTAAAGGAGTAATTATCACGCAAGTAATCAATATGATTAATAAACGAACCCTTCTTAATACTTATGCCATATGTATCATGAGGCAATACAGATCCAAACGCATGATAAATTAATGCTCTATTCCCCTTCTCTTTAAACTTTTTATATGAATGGTAATATATAAAACCGACAGTATCTTTTATAAACTGTTTCCCTATGAATTTCATGCTCTAATAACTGGTAGTTCTTCGGATAAAAGATTCAGATATTAAATAAAGAAAACATATTAATAAACCGAGAAAAGCACCAATAAGTGCTATCAATTTCCTTTTTGGGGCAAACCTACTTTTAGGTTTCGTAGCAGATTGATCTATTTGCGCAGAATTTACATCGCTAATATTTACACTTAGATTATTTAAGCCTTCTGCTTTTTGCTCTAGAGATCTAAGGCCTGGAATAAATGGATCAAATGACTTTCTTTGTTTTAAAATATCAATTTCAGCCATCAAAGATTTTGTCCCAAATAGATATAAAGGGGATTGTGTTGACAGGCTCTTCGTATCACTCAATATAACATTTTGTGAATTATTGACATCGCTCTGTCTTTCGGTTATCCCTAGTTGATCCGCAATCATGTATGCTTCTTCTAATCTTTTAATTCTGTCTTGAGTGATTTTTCTAGCTAGATTTCTTCTTCCATCAATCTCAGCAATGATAGAACTTCTTGTATTAAGAATCAATTTATTTACACTATCCACGATACTTTCAGTTGTTTTTTTATTGGCCATCTTTATATAATTATTCAGAATATCAGCAGCTCTATTTGGATCAGTACTGATAAAGCTTATTGTCAAAAATGATTGTGATCGTATGTCTCTCGATGTTGTTTTAGCTGATAGTTCAAATAAAAGATTTTTATGAAAATTTTTCTCGAATGATCTTTCTAAATCAGAATCATCATAAAATTGATTTATACTATTGGAAAAGAAATACTCTCTTTGAAGCTTTCTCGACTGAATATTCATTATAAAATTATTATAAACATCCACAGGTTTAATCGCTTCACCATCTTTGCTGATTAAATCGCCATCAACATCAACCACATTCAATGGCTGTATATGTCTTGACTCAGGGGGTAGAACATATGCAGATACCTTATAATATTCAGTAGCAGTAAAAGAATATATTACCGATACAGCTATTGACGTAATCATGATCAATAAAAGAGTTTTTCTTTTCTTCGAAATATTCTGTAGGAAGCTGTCAATATTAAGTTCTTGAGTCATATATAATATTTTTAATTTAGTATATCAGTCATATTCAATCCATCAACTAATTTATCTCTTGGAATCAGGGTTTGATCATTCATTTTGAGTGTCCTCTTCAGCTCTTTCACCGTTCTGGAATAACTGGTTTTAACAAATATCGACCTATTTATGTCATTATCAGACATCCCTAGATAAATTGGTTCATAAATATAAAATGGTATTTCATATATTGTAGATTCTATAAGAGATGTTGCTGCTTGCCCAATAACAATATCTGTAAGAGGCAAATGATCATATAACCGCCCCTGCAATATAGATATATTTAATGATTTAAAATATCTATTAATTATTTTCGTAAGAATCATCATATCGTTATTAACAGCAATATTAGATGAATCCTTTATTTTGATTGCAAAATCCTTCATATTAAGATCTACAAGAATTTCTAGGACTTCTTTGACATATTTAAATCTTTGATCATAAAGCGCGTTTGGATTTTCATACAATGGTGCTGGCAACAGTATCATTGCCTGAAATTTTTTATTAATACATTTTTTATTTATATTATTTTTTGTGCTACTAGGAAATACTACTAATGAACCTTTTACGTTAGTAAAATATTTGTCTGCTAATTCTTTTGATAGTGATCCAGTGAATATATAATCATCAAAGAGATAGTCTATACCATTACTATCTTTTGTATAATAATTTTCATCATAAAACGTAGCGTATCCATCCAGTAATACGTAGGATTTAATATGCTTCTCTCTTGCTATCTGCGCAAGTAGAACGTGCCAATGATGATGAAATGTAGGTGTAACGATTGATTTGGGTCTATAATTTTCCAATAACTCATCAAAAATACTATATGACAAGCAGAGTGAGTCAATTGATTTGAGATACTCTTTATGAATTTGATTACTTATAATTTCGATTAATTTTTCCTTATCTTTAGAGGGTATCGTTAAGCTATTAATTTCAGAGTGTATATTAATAGTCTGTAATTTATTTGGGAAATTATCTCTAAGGTATTTGATATCCCTTGGTTTCTTAAAATAAAATCCATTGAGTATATTTTTAGAATTCTGATAGAGATAATTATCATGAGAGTAGTGATTATAAGTCCAATCTGGAAAAATAATTACTTTACCTTTTTTATTTAAGAAAAGCACTTTTTCTGCATATCTCATGTATTTTGAGAATTTATTAACTGGTAAAGGTGTAATCTCAGCTAAATGATCTAGTAATAATCGTAAATTTTCACATTCATTACTTTTTTCATTATTATAGTAAAACTTTTCTGCATCAATAACCATACAGATTTCAGATAGCATCTCTGGTATGTTGGCAGGAACAATTATACTATCAAAATTATCGGATAATCTTTTAAATGCGAAGTAATATTTAATGATATTTGAAATAATATATTGAACTCTATTTTCCATGGCTATACCAAAAGAAAATTTATTCTGATACACATCAAGATTCACACTGTTCCTATACCATTTTTGACTAATCTTCTTACTAAGATTAGGGACAATCTTATCCGTGAATGCCTCAAAATCTAAATACATGTCAAAATCATCATCCAACATATAATTTGAGTATTCCAACGAGATACTCGTTACGTTTGATTGATCAGATATACAACCTAAAGAAGCTACTTTGGTATTCATTTATATGTAATTTTTAGCTTTAGTAAAATCATCTGGGTTGCCAATGTCTATCCAAGACTCATGTAGCGGGAATATGCCAACCCTCTTAGATAAAATATAATTTGATATTATTTCAGTCATATCAATTTTTTGATTCTTTTTCAACTTTTTAAGTATTTCTGGATTGATAACATATATTCCAGCATTGATAAGATATTTTTCTATTGGTTTTTCAACAATCTTTGAAATTTTATCTTTATTATTCACAACAAGCGTTCCAAAAGGTATGGATACAGAGTATTCTGACGAACATACTGTTATAAGGTTTTTTGAGGCATCATGATATCTTAAGAGATCCAGAAAATTGATATTAGTAATTATATCGCCATTCATCACAATGATAGGTTTATTTATATTTCTTTTATTTAATAAAGATAGACTTCCAGCAGTACCCAGTGCTTTCTTTTCAAGTAAAAAATTAATATTTGCATTGATTGTAGAATGTTTTTTAAAATAATCTACTAATTTATCGTATTTATATTTTACACTTATTGATATATTTGTGAATCCATGACTTATTAATCTATCAATGATTATTCTGATAATAGGTTTATTTTTAATTCTTAGCATAGGCTTAGGCAAGGAAGCAGTATGCGGTAACATTCTCCTTCCTTCTCCGCCAGCCATAATCAATATAGTATTATCCAATGATTGCTGTGATTCAGCACGATCAATAATATCTGTGACTTTTTCGAGCTTGTTGACAACAATGATATACCTCCTTTCTGGGTGGTAGTCTTTTTTTAAGTTAAAATTCTTAAGGTCATTTTTTTCATCACTATATATAAAAATCGGCTTTTTGTTCATAATATCTTTGCATTTGTCATCAATTGAGAATTTTCTGATTAATCCTCTTCTTATATCACCATCTGTGATTATTCCTACAAGCTTTCCTTTTTCAACAATCACAACGAGTTTGATTATATTTTTTTGTAAAATATTAATTGCATCAGATATTTTTGAATTTTTATCAAGAAAATATGATTTTAATCTACTCTTATCCATTATAAATTAATAAAGTTCTCTAAGATTTTAAGTCCTTTACTTCCACTTTTCTCAGGATGAAATTGACACCCATAGCAATTATTAGAACCAATCATTGCAGTAATGTTAATATTATTATAAGAAGTACTCGCAATTATATTATCTACCTTCTCACAAATAACCGAATATGAGTGAACAAAATACATATAGTCATGACTATCGATATCTTTTAAGAGTTTTATGTTCTGTGTCGTATGTAAGTTATTCCAGCCAATGTGCGGAATTTTCTGTTTGTTCCCATCTTTATCAATATTCGGTATTTTCTTTACATATCCAGAAATAATATCTAGACCAGTATGCTCGCCAAACTCAAAACTTTTAGTCATGAGTAATTGCATACCAAGACAGATACCCAAGAATGGATTATCAGCATTTATATGATTATAAATACTTTCAATTAGATTTTTTTCTCTTAAGGATTTTATTCCTTTTTCGAAAGCACCTACGCCGGGTAAGACTAGATAATCAATTGATAAAATATCTTTTTTACATGAAATTAGAATTGGATTAGCACCTATATAATTAAAAGCTTGTATTACATTATGTATATTTGAGATACCGTAATCAATAATTCCAATTTTATTAGGCATACTCTCTTACTTTAATATCCTGCTGTATAAAATGTTTTCTAATTTCTTGAAGATTTGATTTTGAATAATGAAGGATATTAGCCATAGCAATTGCATCTGCATTACCCTCCTTGATCGCCTGCACTCCATGATTATTTGTCCCCATTCCTCCTGATGCAATTACAGGTATACCTGAGGAATCGGAAACATTTTTTATTAGATCAATGTCATAGCCATCGCACGTACCCTCATTATCTACAGAGGTTAAAAGAATCTCACCTGCTCCTTCATTTTCAATTTGCTTTACCCAATCCATGATGTCTATACCGGTCTTCTGTCTTCCATTCTCTACATATACTTCCCACTTATTTGAACTAATTTTCTTAGCTTCAATTGAAATTACCAAGCATTGTGATCCAAAGGTTTTAGCAATATCATTTATTAGTTCTCTTTTCTTAATTGCTGCTGTATTTATAGCTACCTTTTCTGCGCCTGATCTTAGCGCTATTTCTACATCAGAGAGATTTTTAATTCCGCCACCAACAGTTATAGGGATAAAGATGTTCTTTGTTGTCTTTTTAACCATGTCGAAAAGACTATTACGACCATATAATGTGGCTACAGTATCCATGTAAATGATCTCGTCTGCACCGTCATGATAATACTTTTCTGCAAATTCAAATGGATCACCTACTTTTCGTAGACCTTCAAATCTTATACCTTTTATTAGATATTCTCCTTTGATATCTAATCTTGGGATTAAACGTATATTAGACATTTATTTAATAATCTTTCGAAGAACCCATTTATTGTCCTTATACGACCAAAGATGTGGGGACCTGAAGTTGTCACATAACTTATCAAAATATTCTCTGTCAATAATAGGCTGCTCAAACATTTTAAAAGCAACGGGATACTCATTCTCAGATATACTTAAATAATTAAACACTTCATCAGCAAATCTCTCTGGATATTCATGATCAAATTTTCTTACTAATGCGACACCTTCCTCTCTATCAATGTCGCCTGCTCTTATTTCTTGTGCTGTTTCATATGTAGCCCTAGCAATGCCAAACTTTATACCGGTAGTATAATAATGAAAATCGTCAATCTTATCATCTATACTATTGTATTTGCTATAAGTGCCAAGTGTTCTCTCTGGTGATGGAATAAATCCGCCATGCTTAACGGCATAATAATAGCAGTTTTGTGGATGCCATTTTAAATAATATCCCAGATCATGATATTGAATATCAAGAGATTTGATTTTTTCCTCTTTCTCAGGAAGATAAATTGATAAGTCATTTGCGCTGAGTCCAAAATATTTAATTAAGTCTGAATAAGATATACCTCCAAAATATAACTCATCTTTTTCATTTGAAGTCGAAAATTTTAAATCTCTTTTTGGTGTATCCATACGTGATTGAGGACCAGTGCCATATTCAGCATCAGATTCGCCATAGAAAACAAGCGGGATGCTCATCTTCGTTGCCATCTTCAAAACAAAGGATTTTTGCCCGATAATAAATGCTTGAAATGGATGCAGGAGGTTGTCTAGAGATAATCTTGTCAAAAGTCTATGTGCTCTTCCATTTGGTGTTACTAGATGATTATCAAAACCAGCATTAATCCATGACTGAAAGTTTTTCCACCCCCAGTCTGTATACATGTTAGGAGCCCATGTAACAGTCAGTGGATTCATTCCATAATCATATTTTAGTTTATGAGCTGTATAAAAACTATCTTTACCACCAGATCCTGGTACTAAACAGTCATATGCTCCATTTTGACTTCTATACTTATCACACAGATCTCTTAATTGTTGATCTCTCTCTTTCCAGTCTATTACTTCATTATTTTTTTTCTCAGTAATATGGCAGGCATCACATCTCCCATCTTCATGAATTAAAATTGTTTTTTTCTGGGTAGAACTATTGTGTTTATGTTCAACCTCAGATCTTGGTAATTGATTTGACATTGTGCATGTCCTACAATATCTCACTTCACTAGGTAAACCATACTTAGTTTCTGTTGAACTTGTAGTCATAAATTTATTATGATCTATACTTTCGGGATACTTTATGACTAAATCACTTTTACTCATACGCAAAAAAAAACTACCAACAGTTTAATCCTCCATCAACAATCAAGTTTTGCCCGGTAATATAACTAGACGCATCAGATGATAAGAAAACAACAGCACCGACTAATTCACTTTTGTCTGCCATTCTATTCATAGGGACTCTCTCGGAATATTTTTCAACAAATGTTTTATTTTGACCACTAAAAACACCACCCGGTGTTAATGTGTTTACCCTGACGCCAGCTGAGGCCCAATATGTTGCTAAATACTTAGTTAACCCTATAACTCCTGCTTTAGATGCAGAATATATCGCTGGTGTGTTAATCTCCCTATCTAAAAAAATAGAACCTTTATAAATTCTTTGATCTGGAGCCATCACGCCATAGATTGAGGAAGTCTGAATTATTGATCCATGCCCTCTTTCTGCCATTGCCGAGCCAAATATTTTTGTCATGATGAACATGCTAGTCAGATTATAATTAAGTATTTCATTCCATGTTTCAATCGAATATTTCTCAACTTCAGCAAAATAATTATCCAGATCTAATCCTTTTGAAGCGACATTATTAATTAAGATATCAATATTACAGTTATCACCTTTAATTTTTGAAGACAAATCTTCTACTGATTGCTGATCTGTAATATTACAGCAAAATGTATTACAATTTACATCATAATTATTGTTGATATCTTTTCCAACTTCTTTAAGTTTATCACCATCTGAATCAACTAATATCAAATTACATTGATGAGCAGCAAGACCTTTGGCAAATTCAACACCTAGCAAGCCAGCAGCCCCTGTGATCAGTGCTGTTTTATTAGATAGGTTAAAAAGTAATTTATAATTCATATTAATTATACTTCCTAAATACTGGTTTTATCACGTCGCCTTTTAGATATTTTGATACAGAACTATCTAATGCTTTCTTATATATCTCCAAGCTTTTCCTCACCGCTCTCTCTGTTATTTTTAACTCTTTTTGTCGATGTCGGTAACATAGGGTGATAAATGGCATCAAAACATCATGTGAAATCATTTCCTGAGAGAAAAGCGTTCTAAATTCTAAGCTACTTTTCATATCATTATTTTTTGTATCATATACTGGTGAACAGCTGGGTCCAGAAACTATAAACTTGTCATCAATTTTCAAATCGTATGATAGATTATTCATCATGTTTTTTAATTTATCACCATAATCCCACATGTATTGTATTACGTCATTCTCCTTGAGAAAATGAACAGTCTTTATGAAAGCAGCAAGGCTTGACATTTCTGCACCATGAGTAGTTGATAATAAAAAAGTTCTTTCTCTATTTTTAAACTCAATTGAACCATGCTGCATAATTTCACGCCGACCAGCAACACATGATACCGAAAATCCATTAGCCATTGCTTTGCCAAAAGTAGAAATATCTGGTTTTATACCATATATATGTTGTGCTCCTTTTAGATGCCACCTAAAGCCTGTAATCATCTCATCTAATATGAATACAATATTATTTTTATTACAAATCTTTTGTACTTCTTTCAAGAAGTTACTTTTATCTTTGAGTTCTGTAGGGCAGACAGATGTAGCTGGCTCTAGTACAATGCAGGCTATTTTATCGGGATATTTTAAAATAAGTTTTTTTATCGAGTCAATATCGTTGAAATTGAAAAATTTAGTAAGTTTAATTGTAGATCTCGGAATACCTTTTGTTATAGATGTTGATCCAATGAACCAATCGTCATAAGAAAAAAATGGATGTTGTCTACATCTAGCGATCAATTCTTTTCCTGTATGTGCTCTAGCAAGTTTAACCGCAGCAGAAACAGCAGTCGATCCGTTCTTAGTAAACTTTACCATATCAACTGAGTCTATAGTGTTAATTAATAACTCAGCTGCCTGAAGCTCGATCAATGAAGGTTTAGTTAAGTTATTCCCTTTCTTTATATGCTCGATTGCAGCATCATCGATAGTTTTTTCAGAATAACCAATATTGATAGCTCTTAATGCCATCCCATAATCAAGATACTTTCTATTCGATGAATCATAAACATATGCACCTTTCCCACGTGTTAATATTTCGGGGGCGTTTGAGGGATATTGGTCATATCCACGTGAGTATGTATGAGCACCACCTGGTATTGCTTTGAGTAATCTCTTTTGAAAGTTATTTTTTTTCATGTGATCGTATTTTACTAATATTCTTTACTGTTGCTTGTGCATGAATATAATCCAGATAGTCATCAATTTCTAGTGATTTCCATTTAGGCATTATCTTCGCGAGAGTTCTATTGTGAAAAAAAGATTTATTTTTTTTAAACGAAGAAATGCATGATAAATATAAACTGCCGTCACAAAAAAATAAATCCGATATATCTTGTCGCCTTGGTTGAGACTTATTATTTTTTTTAACATATGAGACTATAGCATTATTTTTTTTAAGCATATAACAAAAATCAGGATGAGAACTCTGGATTTTACTCACTGAAACTAAAGATTTATATGATCTAGATTTTTTGTTCAATTCATAGATTGCTTCATCGACATCTTGTGTTGTCGTGAATGGCGAAGTTGGCTCTAATAGCACTAAATAATCATAAATTTCGTTGAGATTATTTAATATATGCATTATCACATCTTCAGACTTGCTGGTATCTTTTGCAAGATTACTTGGTCTAAGAGACGGCACATTTGCTCCATACTTAAGACCAATTTTAGCTATTTTTTCACAATCTGTGCTTAAAATTGTATCATCAATGTATTCAGACTTTGCTGCTGTTTTAATACTAATCCCCACTAATGGAGTGCCATTGAGTTTTTTCAGATTTTTTCCAGGCAACCCTTTGCTATTCTTTCTGGCTAACACTAAACATAAGACTTTTTTATTATTAATCATGCTCTAAATTCAATTCACTTAAATAGTCATTTTTTTTGTTCTTGTGATCTTATTAATCTCGATATTGTTCACTAGATCTGCTATTAATTTTCCGGCACCACCCAAATCATAAGGGTTTATCGTTTCTCTACATTCTCTTCGAAATTGTACATCAAAAAAAGCTTTTTTTATTGCAGAGATAATTTCCTCTTCAATATAAGGGACATCGATGATGTTTGAGCCTCTCAACCTTCCTTGTTGTCTAGAACCAATATTAACTGTCGGGCATTTAAATGTAGCAGTTTCCTTGATACCGGATGAGGAATTTCCTACGCAGATAACATTAGCTAGAGATTCTCTAGCTAAATTTAAGATACCCCAGTAATTTTTACGTCCTAAAGATTTTGTTAATAATATATTTTCAGAATCACTCAATTTAGAATCTAAATAATGATAGATTTTATCACCACCCGCATCATTATTTGGATATGTTACAATACACCTTATACCGTCGTGAGCACACGCATTGATAGCATTGATTGAAGGCATTAATTGAGTCACGACATCGTCGAACTGTGTAGTTACTGAGTGCTGTGTAAAAATTAGTATAGGTTGATTAAAATCAAAATGAAACAACGTTTGTAAGTCAGCAGGAGGGGTAAAATCATTATTAGCAATCAAATCAATCGCTGGATATCCAACTAATTTTATCCTCCACTCCTCCTCTCCCATTGCTTTTATTCTCTCAAATGCCTCTTTATTTGTAACACAATGGAAATGACTTAATTTAGTCATTGCGTGTCTAACACTATCATCCAATGCTCCTCCTTCTGTTATATCGCCACCCTCAATATGAACAGTGATAGTATTTGTTTGTGATGCAGATATAGCTGCCGCGAAACTCTCATACCTATCAGCATATACAATAAATATATCTGGTGAATGTTTTTCAATGCACTTAGTTATCTCTGAAATGCCTTTACTAATAGCATGTGCTGTCGAAAACAAACTGGTATCACCCTTTCCTATATCTATGTGTTCATGGATTTCAAAGCCATCGGATTCTATCTCCTTAACGGTGTGTCCGTATGCTGGGTCAAGGTGTGCTCCTGAGACAAATAAAAGGTAATCAAGATTTGGATGTTGTTTTATTGCCTCAAGGATTGGTATCTGTAGACCATATTCTGCTCTATTACCAGTAAAAATCGCCACCTTCTTTTTTATGCTAGCCAACGACTAATTCCCTCTTTTATATCAATGTGAGGCTCCCAATCATATTCTCTCATTGCTAGATTAATATTAAGTATGTTACAAATTTCCACATCGTTTTTAGATAAAATTTCTGGTAGAGGTCTGTTAGGATAAATTTTTTGATAAATAAGATTCGTGATAGATACCAGGCTAGTTCCTTTGCCAGATCCTACATTTATAATATTTAAATTTTCATCTGATAATATTATTTTATATATTAAAGAGCAGAAGTCATCAATGTGCAGAAAATCTCTAATAGCTAATTTATTCTTCAATGTTATTAGGTTGTTGTTATTTTTTACTTGGTTCAGGATATCGTGCCATACCGTATCGAGAGACATGCCTTTCCCATATATATTTGAAAGTCTTAATATTTTACCTTTATTACTTAAAACTAGTTTTTCAGCAAATATTTTTTTTTTAGCATAATCTGTAATACCATCAAGTCTACTACTCTCCTCATTACTATATTTATGTTCAAGACCATACACTTGAGCACTTGACATAAAAAACATTCGATCTTTAAATCTCGCAGATAATATTTCTAACATGTTAATCTCATCTTGGCTAATTTCCCTATTATCTCCTGCAAAATTTATTAGGTAGGTATTCTGATCATATAGATTAATCACTTCAGAATAATTTTTGACATAATAATCTGAATTGTCTGATTTATTTCTAGAAACACCGATACACTTAACCTTATTAGATTTAAGTAACCTATATAATGAGCCGCCTATGAAACCAGTTGTTCCAGTAATTATAAATGTCTTATCGGTCAATTTACTTTTTAATATCTGAATTACACAGTTGAGTGTTTACGGGAATATCTGATAAAGATATTTTACCTAGAATATTTTCTAACTGATCTGATAATAATTCTCCGTTCCCTGGTCTTTTAACCCAAATATTCTCAAGACTAAAAATATCTCCCTTCTTGATGTTTCTTATAGATACAACAGATGCATAAGCAAAATCTATAACTGGTTTTTCATCATCCAGTATTGTTTTTCTTCCGCCTAAGGATTGCCAAATAATTTTAGAATCATTAATTAGTCTTTTCAATTCTCCGGGCTCAATTGAAATCGGTACATCAGGTCCAGGCCACTCTCTAGTTACAGTGAAATGTTTTTCGAGCACAGTCGCCCCAAGGGCTACAGCGCCAAGGCATGTTGCAATTCCTATTGAGTGATCTGATAGACCAATTGGAATATTATTGAAATTCTTACTCAGGTCAGTTATTGCCCCAAGCCTCACTTTTTCATATGGTGTGGGGTACATGCTTGTGCAGTGTAGAAGAATCAATGGGCACTTATATTTTTCAATGATCGAAACTGACTTTCTTATTGATGCAATATCATTCATTCCTGTTGATAATATTATCGGTTTGCGCTTTTTTGAGATATGTTCTATTAGTGGATAATTGTTGCATTCACCAGAACCGATCTTAAATGCTGGAACACCCATGCTATCAAGCCTATCGGATGCCTCTCTCGAAAATGGTGTTGATAAGTATATTATATTCTTACTCTGACAATATCTAAACAACTCTAATTCTTCATTTTCAGTCAATTCACATCTTTTTATTATATCCCACAACCTCTCTGAAGAAATTTCACCTGGTTTCATATTAGTTTCTATCATTTCTTTATCAGTAATATGACACTGAAACTTAATCGCCTCTGCCCCAGCTTCAATCGCTGAATCAATCATCTGGTAAGCCTTATCTATACTGCCTTCATGATTTATACCACACTCTGCTAACACAAGAGGTGGGTGATTAGGACCAACTTTCCGATTATTTATAGTAAAATCAATCATTTTTTTTCCTACGTTGTTTCATATTGTTATCAATCTCGTGTTTAAGTTGATCTAGTTCTGTTTTCAATTGATTATATTCATCATTTTTTCGCTTAAAAAAGTTTACTGTCATTCTTGCCTTTTCATTAAACCCTTCAGGTGTTAAATAGTAGGCATAAGCACTCTTATTCTTATTATTTTTGAAATTTCTAGCTTTTACAATACCTTTTTTTATTAATGCCTTAAGGATAAAGTTAATTTTCCCTAAGCTAATTCCGAGATTTTGAGATAATTCGCGTTGCCCAATAGCATCTTTATTCTCTAAATATCGCATAACAGCAAGATTTGACTCGTTATCTTTTTGTTTATTTTTAGAGTCTGTCATCTGATTATTAGGGAGTATAAATAGCCGAACACACGAGATAAATCTATGATTAAACCGCAGATTGGTATGGTAATTAAATATGCAATGTTTTTACTAAATAATATTTGATTAGATTTATAAGCTGGTATTATAAATCCACGTATTAGTAAATATGTCATCAATAATATAATAAAATAAAAATCAAAAATAAAACTAGACATAAGTACAAAATAAAAAAGAATATAACATATAGGTTTAATTTTTGAGTAAGTGAGCCAAGAATCTAACGAGTAACTGAATATTTTCTTCGCACCATTGATGAGTGAATTTGAATAATTAGTTCCAATATACTCGAGTGTAACATCATGATTAATAGCTCTTGTGATATTTTCCATTCTACATTTACTTAAAAAGTCAACATCATAGCTAGCTCTTGTATTTTTTAAAAGATATCCGCAATCTTCAATTGCTTTTTTCTTCAAAAGAGATCCTGGAAAACATGGCACCTTACTTGCGTACCCATACGTTTGTGAGATAAATGATTTATCAATAATATTTTCTCCAGTTGTGTAGATGCAATTTGAGACAATATCTACATTATGTTTCTTCATATATGTGAGATTTTCTTCAATCCATCTATTAGGAATTTTTAAACCACAATCGATATATGCTATCAATGCACTAGATGAATATTTAACCCCTGTATTAATTGACGAACTTGGGCTCATATTACCGTCAAATATAACTTTAAATGTTTTAGTAGATTTTGTTTTTATCCATTGGTCAATAATTACTCTTGTATTGTCAGATGATCCAGAGTCAACAAGTAATATCTCGTTAGGCTGATGGGATTGCGTGTATAATGATTCTAGAGTAGTTTCAATAGAAGATTGCTCATTATAAAATGGAATAACAACTGAGATTTTCATTTGAAATATGACACGCTACCGCCATCTAATTTTCTACAAAATTAGCACTATCCAAAAGATTAATCTTTTATATTATCTTTTGAATATCAGATTTTGGCACTATTACTTCTTGTTTTTTTGAAATAAAATCTAATAATAGCTTGACCCTTGTTCTACTACAAATACTAGTCAATACTCCTTTGATTATTCCTGTATTGCCTTTGACATACTCAACTTTGTCTCCTATCTTTGGTATTTTACATGTATTTTGGTTCTTTGATATCGCTGCTATCAACGAATCCTCTATTACATAAGGTATACCAGTTGATTTATCTGTAAGTAGTTTCGATATGCCATAGGTATAGTTGATTTTATGAATATCAACATTGCTTTTGATAAAAATATACCCAGGAAACATAATTTCAGAGAATTCCATCCATACTGATCTTAGATATTTTCGTTTATTCATTTTTGGCAAATACGAGGTAAAACCTTGATTTTTAAGGTTTTCTTTTGCCCTAAATTCCTGGTTTGGTTTAGTTTTAGCTACTATCCACATATATGTTCACCCCGTGAACATATAATTTAGCTTAACTATATAAATTAATCAAGTTTTTGAATGCCTGCTTTATAGTATATACAAATAGAGAGATATGGCAGAAATGCAAGAATAAGGGTAATGAAGCTTAAATTTGTATTATGTGCACTAAGTAGAGAAAGTGGCAATAACCAAAAAAGATTATATAGTAATATACCAAATGATGTTTTCATATGAGATGAATTTAATTGA
Source organism: uncultured Gammaproteobacteria bacterium (assembly GCA_902628335.1). Classification (GTDB taxonomy): domain Bacteria; phylum Pseudomonadota; class Gammaproteobacteria. The sequence continues at coordinate 4,288 of CACOMO010000006.1, read as the reverse complement.
CAAATTTTCTGATAAGCATGCGATTTATGCGGGCTTGTAATATAGACAAGAGATTTCACAATATTGGAGAGATATTTGGAATTTAACTTATTAATTGAAGATAGATGGCTAATAAAACGTATAAATAGCGTAAACATTGTGTCAACTATGAATACAGAATGTATAATTAATATAATATAAATTGATATATAATTATTCTCATACGCATCTATATAGAATATTGATACAAGAAAACCTAGAAGATAACTGCCAGAGTTTCCGAGAAAGATACGAGCAGGTGATAGATTGAAGAAATAAAAGCCGATAATAATTGGCAAAAGATATATTGGATTAATGAATGATAATGAGGATCCAGCTGGCTGATGAATAGCTAGAGCGACGCATATAAATATATACTGATTTATCGCAAGACAATCTATACCGTCCATAAAATTATATGTGTTAATTAGATATATGAAAATAGCAGAATAGAGAAGAGATTGAGTAAAATCAAATTGAAACATAAAGTTTAACAAAATAAATGAAGCCGAATATTGAATCATTATTCTAAAACTTTTTTGTAGATTATATAAATCGTCGAACACTCCTAATGAGAAGATTATTATCGTCGATAAGATAATCACTAAAAGATTAAAACCATTTTCTAAACTAAAGTATAAAATCAAAAGTATAATTAAACTGACAAATACTGAAATGCCACCTAAAGATGAAACTGTTTTTTTGTGCATATCTCTATTACTAGGAACAGATAAAAAAAGATTATTAGACACAATGTAAAGATTAACTAAATACGATGATGCTATAGAAAACATTATTATTAAAAGACTTAAATAGTCAAAATTGATCATGAGGCATATGAGGTTAATTATACATACTAAGGTTTTGCACCTCTTCCAATTGCAAAATAGTTAATCCCATTTTTAATCATTTTTTGTGGATCATAAATATTTCTACCATCAAAAATGGTCGGATGCTTCATATTTTCTAGGAAATATTTTGGATCGATAGACCAGAACTCCTTCCATTCTGTACATATTATAAGAGCATCAGTATTCTTTATAGCATTCTGAGCATTCTTATATTCTTTATAATTGATCTTAAATATGTCTTTGTGACTTGCAAGAGGATCATAAGCATGTATTTTGGCGCCCTTTGTGATTAAATGATCAATAATATCTATACTGGGTGAGAACCTTGTATCATCAGTTTTAGGTTTGAATGCGAGACCCCACACACAAAATGTTTTATTTTTTATGTTGTTTTTAAAAAATTTCATAATTTTTTTCGTTAGATATTTTTTTTGATTCTCATTTACTTCGTCCACTGCCTGAAGAATTTTTGCTGGTAATCCATTTTTTTTGAAAGTTGATATTAAAGCCATAATATCCTTTGGAAAACAAGATCCTCCGTACCCACATCCTGGATAGAGAAATTCTGAACCTATCCTTTTATCAGCTCCAATTCCTTTACGGATATTCTCGATATCAATGTCTAGAGTATCAGCTATATGAGAAATTTCATTAATGAAGCTAATTTTGGTAGCTAACATTGAGTTAGCAGCATATTTTGTTAATTCTGAAGATCTGACGTCCATGAACATTAGTTTGTTATATTTTCTGCTAAATGGATGATATATTTCATTGAATAAGTCTTTTTGCTGCATATTATTCAATCCAATAATTATACGGTCAGGTCTCATGAAATCGTCAATTGCAGTACCTTCTTTTAAAAATTCCGGATTAGAGACAATATCGACATTATGTCTTTTCTGTTTTTTATTCATTAATTTAGAAATTAATGCTCCTATATATTCAGAAGTCCCAACTGGTACAGTAGACTTTTCAATTAGTATAAGATCTCTATCAATATATGGGCAAATTGATTCACAAACTTTATTGATACTTGAAAGATCAGCGTCTCCGTTTCTCTTTGGTGGTGTGTCGACAGCTATGAAAATTACGTTCGAATGTTTTACTGCTTCTTTGTATGAATTTGAGAATTGTAGTCTCTTAGCTTTAAGATTTGAGGTAACTAACTCTTCTAATCCATTTTCATAGATTGGCATTATTCCTTTATTAAGTTTCCTTATTTTACTTTTGTCTGAATCTAAACATAATACATTATGTCCAATATCTGATAGACAAGATCCAGTAACTAAACCAACATATCCGCATCCAATTACCGTTAAATTCATGATCAAGAACCTCTTCTATTAAATGAATGTGATAGCCCTGAAAAAAAAAGTCAAGGTTAACACCATGAAAAGCGTTGATTGTTGATGTGATAATATTACGTGATTAAACATGAAGCCAGAATACATTGTTATTGTAATAATACCGAAGAGTGAAAATATATTATTCTTATCTTTTACCCAATGACTTAAAAAAAAAGTAATGTTCACTACTATAAATAATAACAAGATTAAAAATCCTATGATACCTGTTTTTGCAAAAATATCTAAATACTGATTATGTGCATGATTTAGACCGCCAGTTAAATTATCAAAGTCTTTCCTTATAGGTGGTATTTTTTTATTAATGATTCTTTGTTCGAGTTCTTGGTTAAAATTATCTAAACCAACGCCAAGTAGTAGATTTTCACTAATAATGTCAATGCTACCCTCCCAGATTATTAGACGTGGAATAATACTATTTTGATGTTTCCATGTATGAGATTCTTTATTTTCACTATAAGATTGAATATTACTATAGATTTCACCGAATCTCTGGAAAGACTGACTTGACAAAAATACCAAACTCATCGTGAGAATAAATATAATAGATTTTATGTTAATAGATATCCTTAGTGATTTTCTAATATCTGAGACTAATATTAATAACAATAACATAGTTAATGCAAAAAAAATTGAACCCCTTGATCCAGTCATACCCCAAGAAAAAAATGATGACAAAGAGGCAATATATGGCAACAGGAGACTTATATGATGAGCTCTACAATATTTTATAGATATGATTGATAGCACTGATAGTAGGAGTGAAATATTACCAAATATTGTTGCAGTACTTGTATAACCTCTCACACGCGCTGTTTCGTTAATAAAAAAGAATATAGCAATAGGTCCTAATATCAGAGCAGATATATTTATAATATACAGAATATTTTTCCGTGAAAGATTTAGTTCTCTTAGCATGATATAAATAGGTATAGCTAATATAAATCTAGTATAGTTATCAATCTCTTTGATAACAGTAGGTATGTATAGTGAATGAACAAACGGCAATAAAAAAAGTAAAAAATATACTATAAGGAGAGCTTTTTCTAAATTACTGAATTCATTACGAGCATAGCAAATGAAATAGTATACAGCTACAGCTAATAATAGTAATGATACTACATTATAAAAGTAATCAGTGAGTAAGATTGAGGTAAAAAATAAACCAAATAAAACATAAGTAAGATTATTAAAGATTTCGTTATTTTTGCGGGTTCTACTTGTAAAGTATACAGAGATAAACAGTGAGATAATGCCTAAAATGAAAACAAAAAATCTATTTGTACTATCAGGCATCCTGAAAAAAGAATCGTTAGTTTTATAGAGTGACATGAGAGAAGTAAAATCCAAGGATGAGAGTAAATGATGAATGCTCACATTAGGTGGACCTAAAAGTGAAAGAGCAATGAAAGCTAGAGAAACTAACAAGAATATGAATCGTAGATTTATAAGAGAAGATGCAGCAAACTTCACGATTTAGAACAATCCAGTTATATTACCTTCATCATCTAAATCAATTTTCTCAGCTGCAGGTATCTTAGGGAGCCCTGGCATAGTCATTATATCACCACATACCATTACAATGAATTCAGCACCTGCGGCTAATCGAACTTCGCGAATTGATATTTCATGTCCTGAAGGCGCGCCTCTCAACGATGGGTCTGTTGAAAATGAATATTGAGTTTTAGCTACGCATACAGGGTACTTACCGTAACCATTTTTCTGTAGTTCGTCAATTTGTCTCTTTACTGTTGAAGTTGCAGTAATGTTTTTCGCCCCATATATCTTCTGTGCTATCTTCTCCATTTTTGACCAAAGATCTAGATCATCCTCATACAAATATTTAAAATTATTATCTGATTCGTCGATCACTCTAACAACAGTCTCAGCAAGCTCTTTTGCTCCCACTCCTCCATTAGCCCAGTGGTTAGAAGAAACTATAGGGACACCTAATTGATCAGATTTCTTTTTCAGTATTTCTCTCTCATTTTCTGTATCAAAAGTAAATCCGTTTATCCCAACAACTACTGGTAGCCCATAATGGTCTTTAAGATT
>CACOMO010000005.1 GCA_902628335.1 uncultured Gammaproteobacteria bacterium | reverse complement strand
CATGTAAGCTCAATCGCTAGTATTATCAAACCGACTCATGAATCATTAGTATTTATAAATGATAAAAAAATGTTAGAATTTGCCGAGAATAATAAAATAACATGCTTACTGACAACCAATGAACTATCTAAATCAATTAATAAATGTTGTTTAATTTCTAGAAACCCTCAGCTTATTTTTTCTAGAATACTGAAAGATAATATCAAAGAAAAAATTAACTTTCACAGCATCAAAGATGTTTCAAATTTAAGGAATGTAGCATCAACCGCGCTAATAGCTAATAGCGCAGATATTGCAAATGATGTTGTAGTTGGAGATAACAGTATTATTTATCCTAATGTTACAATATATAGTAATGTAAAAATTGGCTCTAATGTGATAATTCACTCAGGTGCAGTAATCGGTGCCGATGGCTTTGGCCTTGTTCTAAATGAGCAGAAGTTGTGGGAGAAGGTACCTCAAGTAGGCGGTGTTTCTATTGGTGATCATGTTGAAATTGGTGCAAATACGACAATTGATTGTGGATCAATAGATATGACAAGAATTGCTGATAATGTAAAGATTGATAATCTTGTCCACATAGCTCACAACGTACAGATCGGAACAAATACTGCGATCGCAGCATGTGTCGGGATTGCAGGTAGCACAATTATTGGAAAAAATTGTACAATCGGAGGAGGAAGTGGCATAAATGGGCACATAACAATTACAGATGATGTTCATATTCACGGAATGACGATGGTAACGAAAAGTCTTTTAGAGGCTGGGCAATATGCATCAGGAACTACGGTAGAACCAGCTGATAGCTGGAGAAGAAATCAAGCCAGGTTCAAAGCTCTTGATAATACTTTAAAAAAATTAACCAAAGATAAAGGGAAAAAAAATGACTAAGAACGACATAATTAATTACTTACCTCATAGGTATCCTTTTCTTTTAATTGATAAATTAATCGACTATAAGAAGCATGAATATCTTATCGCTCAAAAGAATGTTAGTAATAACGAACCATTCTTTCAAGGACATTTTCCAGATTATCCTGTATTCCCTGGTGTTCTAATTTTAGAGGCAATGGCTCAGGCCACTGCTTTACTAGACTTTAAAAGTAATGAGAGAAATAATCCAGATTTACTTTACTACTTTGTTGGCATAGATAAAGCAAGGTTCAAAAAACCAGTTTATCCCGGCGATGTTTTAATTATTGAAGTCAAGCTAACCAATAGTAAAAGAGATGTTCATAAATTTGACGCAGTCTGTAAAGTTGATGACAATGTAGTATGTCTTGCAGAGTTATTGGGCGCAGTTAAAAACAAAAATGATACATAAAACAGCTATAGTTCATCCAAGTGCTGAATTAGATTCAACAGTTTCAGTTGGAGCGTATTCTATAATCGAAGAAGGTGTGAGAATTGATAAAAATACTTCAATAGAACCTCATGCTATTATAAGAAGTAATACTACCATTGGATCTAACAATAAAATTTATCAATTTACTTCAATAGGTGAAATACCCCAAGATTTGAAATTTCATGGTGAGGAATCTGAATTAATAATATCTGATAATAACACTTTTAGAGAATTTTGTACTATTAACAGAGGTACAGAAGCAGGAATTAACAAAACAGTAATAGGATCAAATAATCTTTTCATGTCATATACACATGTTGCACATGATTGTATTATTAAAGATAATTGTATTTTTTCTAATGCTGCATCTCTTGCAGGACATGTAGTGATAGGAAATAATGTATCACTTGGTGGGTTTACATTAGTTCACCAATTTTGCAATATAGGAGATTATGCTTTTAGTGGTCTTGGTTCTGTTATTTCTAGAGATGTAACTCCCTTTACATTAGTTGCTGGTAACCATGCTCGCGCATATAAAATTAATACTACTGGCCTTAGAAGATCTGGGATGACTGACGAAGTAATTCAGTCTTTGGAAAAAATATTTAAGTTATTTATAAAATCAAAAATCCCTAGGGAAGATTGCATTAGGACATTTAATGAATCTGAACATAACTCCAAAGAATCAAAATATTTTGTTGATTTTATTCTCGAGAGTAGTAGAGGCATTACAAGATAAATCAGGAAATAAGTTTATCGGCAATAGAGGCAAGATTTTTTGCTGCACCAGGCTTCAATTCTTTCCTTACTCTAGTGTATTTTTCTATTATCTCATCACGGTAATTGATATCATTATCTATTCTGTCTAATTCTGCCATGATCTCTACTTGATCATGATATTTTGGTTGAATATATTCCTTAACAACCATTTCATCTCCTAAATTGTCTCCTAGCACTAAATTTACTAATCCAATATACTTTAGTTTAACCATTCTTTTCATAATAAGGTAAGTTATCAGAGACAATTGATACACTATAACCATTGGAATACCCATCAAAGCCAACTCGAGTGTGATCGTACCTGATGCGGTTATTGCTTTTTTACAAAGCTTAATCTTTTCTCTATCTTTTCCGCTTGCAAGGTTCGAATGCATATGTTTTGGTAACATTTTCTCTAATAGTTTCTTAGATCGTTCGTTAGAATAAAAAATCTTTATATTAGTGTGTCTCGAATCTTTTTCTTTAGAAGGTTTTATACAGTCAAGCATTGTAAAAATATTATTTTTAATTTCAGACTCTCTACTACCAGGAAAAATACCTAAATCATATTTTTTATCTTGATAACTTACATCACTCGGTTTCAGTTCAATATCATCAGCTAGTGGGTGCCCAACAAAGGATACATTTTTCGAGACTCTCGAGAAAATTTCAAATTCGAAAGGAAACACAACAGCTAAATGATCTACAACTTTAATAATATTATTGATTCTATCTTTCCGCCAAGCCCATACTTGAGGTGCTATATAGAAAAGCGTTGGTATATCAAATGACTTCGCATAAGCAGCAATCTTGAGATTAAATTCAACATAATCAACTAAAACGACTAAATCAGGTTTATTATCCTTGATATATTTCTTGGCTAAATTAAGAACTCGCTTTATATTCCTATATTTAAATATAACCTCTGTTAGTCCTACTACCGCGATGTCTTCTGAATTATGAATCAATGTCACGTTTGCATCTCTCATGCTGTCTTGCCCAATTCCTGAAAACTGAACATTTTTGTTTAGGAGGCGATGTTCTCTGATATATTTGGCAGCATGCTGGTCACCAGATGATTCACCTGTTATCACAAATATTTCACTTGTCTCTTTAATAGTCATTAATTATATCGATAATTGTTTCATATTCTTTTTTTGTTAATTCAGGAAACATTGGTATAGATACACAACTCTTGCATAGTCTTTCTGCATTTTTAAGCTTTGGTAAATTTTTTATTTTCTTTTTAACAGCTGCTTGCATATATGTAGGTTTAGGATAGTAGATTCCGTAAGGTATACCATTCTTGGTTAAATAGTTAGTAAATTTAGTCCTATTATCTACAACTAGTGTATATTGATGATAAATATGCTTAACATTATCAAGACTAGAGGGCGTGATTATTTTATCGTTATTGATGGACTTACTATATTTATTTGCAATTCTAATTCTATCATTATTAAGTTTAGTTACTAACTTGAGTTTCTCTAGGAGAACGACAGCTTGAATTTCATCCAAACGACTATTATAACCTATTAGATTATGTTCATTTCTTTGAATCCCTCCATGATTGCGGAGCATTCTAGCCTTATTAGCAAGTTGATTATTATCTGTTATAAACATGCCACCATCACCAGCACATCCTAAATTCTTAGTTGGAAAAAAACTAAAACAACCCACGTCACCGAAAGTACCTGTTTGCTTATTATCAATCGATGCTCCAAAAGATTGAGCACAGTCTTCGATCATTTTTATCTTATATTTTTTACAAATATTATTGACTTTGTCTGCTTGATAGGGATGACCAAAAATATGCACACCTAAAATAGCTTTTGTTTTCTTTGTAATTTTTTGTTCAATTTTAGATGGATCAATATTGAAAGTTATCGGATCAATATCAACAAATATAGGTTTTGCACCAACGAGTAAAATTGCTTCTGTCGTAGAGAAATAGGTAAATGGGGTTGTGAGAACCTCATCACCCTTATTAATATCGAGAGCTCTCAGCGCTATAATTAAGGCATCTGTACCAGAGTTGCAAGTTACTGCATTTTTAGTCGATAGATATTTTGAAACATTTTTCTCAAATGTACTTACATTTTTACCCATTATGTATTGTCCATTCTTTAAAACTTTAGATATTTTAGGTTCTAAAGTAGATTTCAGACGACTGTACTGCCGGGAGAGATCAAATAATTTAATTTTTTTCATAGTTTTCTCGATATATCCTCAGCCACTTTTAGAGCATTCATTCCATTTATACCATCAACAAGAGGTTTTTCAAGTCCTAAGCAAGAGTTGACAAAATTATTAATCTCTTTCTTTAGCGAGTCAGTTTTTTTATAGCTATACTCATTTTTTTTAAAAATACGATTAGACTTTTTGGTAAATATATTCATTTTAGAGAGTAAGAAATCAACAGAATAGTATTTATTTTTTTCAAAGATACGGATTTTTCTCTCATTCTTCGCGCTTATTCTACTTGCTGTTAAGTTAGCAACAGCATGATTTGTGAACTCAATTCGTACATTAGCGATATCTGTAGTTTCTGTAATTATTTTTTTTCCAAATACAAATATTTTCTTTATGGGTGATTTTATTAAAGAGAGAATAATATCTATGTCATGAATCATTAAGTCAAATATTACGTTTACATCTGTTGACCTTGGGTTAAATTCAGCAAGTCTGTGTACTTCAATAAATGCAGGATTATTAATCTCGCTAGTTAGCTTCTCCATTACAGGATTAAATCTCTCCAAGTGACCAACTTGCATGATAGTTTTTTTTCTCTTGATTAAGCTATTTAATTTTTTTGCTTGGTATAGTGTCTGAGTCATTGGTTTTTCTAATAGGATATTTATTCTATTTTGCAATAATGATTTTGCAATCTGATAATGGCTTACTGTAGGAGTAACAATTGAGGCGCAATCAACATTGCCAATGATATCCTTATAATCAGTGGATTTTTTAATTGAATCGTTAATATTTAGCTTTAAATTATTGATATCACTGTCAATCACCCATTTAACAGTAACATTCTGATTATTGAGATATTTTTCAAGATGATATTTGCCTAAGTAACCTAGGCCTATTACTGCTACTCTTAATTTTTTTTTCGCCATATGGAGTATTGAATTCTCTTTTTTGATATATTTAAGTATAGATTCAATTATATATAGTGGACTTTTTATGACAAGCTCAATTTTAGCTGGCGTAGACGAGGTTGGCAGAGGGTGTCTTGCGGGTCCTGTTATATCTGCATCTGTGGTACTTGCTGACACTATAGATATGTCGCTACTATGTGATTCAAAAGAACTGACATCTGTTAAAAGAGAGAAGATCGCTGATCACATTATTAAAAATTCTGTAGCTGTCGGCATAGGGTTATGTAATAATATTGAGATTGATCAAATGAATATCCATCATGCAACACTACTTTCTATGAGTAGATCACTCTCATCATTATCTATTACACCAGAAAAAGCAATTATTGATGGCCTATATATTCCAGATCACTCTATAAGATGCGAATCAGTTGTGAAGGCTGATAAATCTATACCCGCTGTCTCCGCGGCATCTATCTTAGCTAAAGTTGTAAGAGATAATTTTATGATTAGAATTGATCAGCCATATAATGTATATCAGTTTGGTAAAAATAAAGGATATGGAACAGCTAAGCATATTGAGTTACTTAAACAATTCGGTCCATCAATTTATCATAGGATGTCATTCTCACCCCTTAAAGATATTGATATATGAAGAATTTATTTACACATTTGTCATTAAGAACAGCTTACTCACTAATCGATAGTACGATCGATCTAAATACTCTTATTAAAAAGGCAAAAAAACATAAACTAACTGCGCTGGCGATTACGGACTTTCTCAACACATTTAATGTGATCAAATTTTATCAGGCATGTATCGACAACAAGATTAAGCCAATAATAGGCTGTCAGGTACCAATAAGTAATTTTGAGTACAGTAATCAACAACCTTTTGTTACATTACTTTGCAAAAATCAAAAAGGATATAGAAATTTAATTAAACTCATTACCGATATACATATTAATAAGTCTGGAAGTAAATTACCTTCAATTTCTATTGAGGATATAAAGAAAAATAGTCATGATCTTATATTATGTACAGGTGGGTATAATGGAATTGTTGGTAAAAATCTATTAAATGTAGATAACGATAATGTAAGAAGGAACATTAAGCTACTTGGGAATATTTTCAAAAATAATCTTTATATTGAAATACAAAGAACAAACCATATTTCAGAAAAGAATATAAATAATAGAGTACTCAAGATTGCACAGGAAATTAAATTACCAATCATTGCTACAAATAATGTTCTTTTTGTTAATAAAGATGATTTTGAATCTCACGAAGTGAAAGTTTGTATAAATAAGAAAATTAAACTGGATGATCGTATTGAGCAAACAGAATATACAGAAAATCAATACTTTAAAACGCCAGATGAAATGAGAGAGCTTTTTCATGATCTGCCTGATGCTATCATCAATGTTGGCGAGATCATTAAAAGATGTAATCTAAAGCTCGAACTTAATACATACCATATGCCTGAGTTTGAAGCCCCGACTGGTGTCACAATTGATAAGCACTTTGAGACTGTTGTGCGAAATGGATTAAAGGAAAAGCTGATTACAGTCAATGAAACAGAACATGAGAAATATTTTTCAAGATTAGATAGCGAAATGCATGTGATTAAAAAGATGGGATTTACGAGTTATTTTTTGATCGTACATGAATTTATTTCATGGTCAAAGAATAATAATATCCCTGTAGGTCCTGGCAGAGGATCAGGAGCTGGGTCTTTAGTTGCCTATTCGCTTGGCATAACATCGGTTGATCCACTACCACATAACTTATTGTTTGAGAGATTTTTAAATAGCGATAGGATATCTATGCCTGATTTCGATATTGATTTTTGTATGGTAAATAGACAAAAAGTAATTGAACACATATCAGAAAAATATGGAAATGACAAAGTTTCTCAAATTATAACTTATGGATCTCTAGCTGCTCGTGCTGTAATCAGGGATGTTGGGCGTGTATTAGGAATGGGGTATACTTTTGTAGATAAGATTGCAAAACTAGTCCCCTTCACACCTGGAATTACTATCAATGATGCACTAAAACAAAATAAAGAACTCAGGGAAAAATATGATTCTAGTGAGGAAATAAAAAATCTTATTGATACATCAAAAAAAATTGAGGGCTTACCTCGCAATGTAGGCAAGCACGCGGCTGGTATAGTCATATCGCCAAATGAAATTTATAATCATATACCCTTGTATAGAGTGGAGGAAAGTGGTGAGATAGTTACACAATACGATAAAGACGATATTGAAAAACTAGGATTAGTAAAATTTGATATCTTGGGTTTAAGAACATTAAGCATTATAGATAAAACGATACACAACCTCAGAGCAAAGAAAATTTCCGACATCAATATTGACACCATTATTCCGAATGATCCAAAAGTATATGATTTGATGCAAAAAAGATTAACAACAGGCGTTTTCCAACTCGAATCTTCTGGGATGAAAAGATACATGGGCCAACTAAAACCTGACTGCTTTGACGATATCGTGGCACTTGTAGCATTATATAGGCCTGGTCCTTTAGGCACCAACATGGTAGATGATTTCATCAATAACAAACATGGAAAAAAAATAAATTATGAGCATCCATTGCTCGAACCTATATTATCACCAACATATGGTCTCATATTGTATCAGGAACAGGTTATGGAAATATCAAGAGCTCTAGCGAAGTATACATTAGGTGAAGCAGATATTTTAAGAAGAGCAATGGGTAAGAAAAAGAAGGAGGAAATGGAAAATCAAAGACAAAAGTTTTTATTAGGAGCTAAAGAGAATAAAATCCCGGAACACATAGCTGAATCTATATTTTCCAAAATGGAGAAATTCGCTGGATATGGCTTCAATAAATCTCACTCAGTTGCTTATGCATACATATCTTATCAAACTGCATTATTAAAAACATACTACCCATCAGAGTTTCTTGCATCTGCATTATCTTCTGATATAGATAATACTGATAAAGTTATTTCATTAATCAAAGCTGCGAATGAAATAGGTATTAAAGTTGTCAGACCTAATATAAATACTTCCAGTTATGAGTTCAAGGCACTTGATGACAAGGTATTAATGTTTGGACTTGGTGCAATAAAGGGAGTTGGTTTAAATGCAGTAAAACATTTGACTATCGAAAGAGATCAAAATGGTCCTTTTAATAACATTTTTGAATTTTGTGAGAGAGTTTCACACTCAGTAATTAATATTGCGGCAATGGATGCACTTATATTCTCAGGAGCATTTGACCTATTTGATGAAAATAGAATCTTTTTAAAGAGAGTACTCGATAAGGCACTTACATATGGTCAAAAAAAACAAATTACTAAGACTACCGGACAAACCGAATTGTTTGCATCAGACACATCTTCATCAGTAGCGAAAAATGTCAAATCAACAGAAAAGATACTTAAGCAGACAAGAGAAAATCGTCTGGAGATCCTTCAAAATGAAAAAAAAGTTTTAGGCCTATACTTATCAGGCCATCCGATAACTGAATATGAATCAGAAATAAAATCTATGGGTTTCAAATCTATCAGTTATTATTTAAATAAAATAAATGATGGTATGAAGGAAAAATATTCAGAGTATGTTTCTCTCTCTGGAGTTATCATAGATTCTAGAATGCAGAGGGTTGGCAATGATAGGTTCATTAATATTCTATCAATCGATGATTCCAGCGGATCTATAGAGGTAATAGTTTATCCTGATGTTTATGATAAATACAAAGAGATGTTGAGAGAAAATGAGATTCTTTTTGTTACGGGTAACATATCTATAGATGATTACAATGGATCTTTAAGCATAAAAGCGTCAAGTGTTGTTGACATTGATTACGCACGACAAAACTTTTCAAAGAAGATTGAGCTTCTTATATCGTCCGATAAAACCAATGATGAGACAATAAGAAAATTATTGAATATTCTGGAACCTCATAAAAATGGAAAATGTCCACTTATAATCAAATGTATAAGTAAACAGCATATTGTTCCTCTATCACTCGATGAGCAATGGCATATTAATCCAACAAGCATTCTGATAAATAATCTGACAAAATTACTTGGAAGTGAGAATATTATCGTTAAATATCAATAGTTATTTTGCTTATTTTGTTTATAATTATTTAGAATGAAAGAATATAATCCTAATTATCTAGACTTTGAGCAACCTCTCCTTGATCTTGAGAATAAAATACAACAAATTAATGACGATCCAGACAAAACTGCAAAAAGTGATAGCAAAATAGATAAGCTGAGCAAAGATCATGAGACTCTAACCAAGAAAATTTTTAGTAATTTAACGGATTGGCAAATATCTCAATTAGCACGTCATCCACTAAGACCGCATACCTTGGATTATATTCCAAATATATTTGACAATTTTACAGAGCTGCACGGTGATAGAATGTTTGGTGATGACAAAGCAATAATAGCTGGCATTGGAGAAATTGATAAATTCACTTTTTTATTTATTGGTCATCAAAAAGGAAGAGATTCTAAAGAAAAAGTCCATAGAAATTTTGGTATGCCAAAGCCAGAAGGTTATAGAAAAGCACTTAGGATAATGAAATTGGCTGAAAAATTTAAACTACCTCTTATTACATTTATAGATACTCCTGGTGCGTATCCTGGAATCGATGCTGAGTCAAGAAATCAAAGTCAAGCAATTGCAGAAAATTTATCAATCATGTCAAATCTAAAAATTCCCATCATATCTGTGATTATCGGAGAAGGTGGCTCCGGTGGAGCGCTAGCGATTGGAATAGCAGATAAGCTTTGTATGTTAGAGCACAGTATATACTCAGTTATAAGCCCTGAGGGATGCGCGTCAATATTATGGAAGGATGCAAAAAAAGCAGCGCAAGCAGCAGAAGCGCTTTGCATAACATCATCGAAGCTTCTAGAGTTTAACTTAATTGATTTAATTATTCCTGAACCATTAGGGGGTGCGCATAGAGATCTAGTTGCTATGAGTTCCTCATTGAAAATTAACATCCTAAACATGTTCAATGAACTTTCTAAATTGACTATTGAACAAATCATACATAAGAGAAGGGAGAAATTAGAATCATATGGAGAATACGAGTCCTAATTTTATCTTAGATGCTTGCAGTATATTAATTGACTCACATGAGCAAAATGAATACATCGTCGCCTTTAGTGGAGGTGAAGATTCTTCTGTTTTATTACATGCAATGGTAAACTTGATGGAAGAAAAAAAAATTAAGTTAAGAACAATTCATATTAATCATAACTTGCAAGAAAATGCTAAAGAAGTATCAGCTCATTGTGCTCAAGTATCAAAAGATTATGCAATTGAACATTTTTCTTATGAGGTTAAGATCGAAAAGTCATCAAACATAGAAGAGACATGCAGAGTACTTAGATATAGTGCTCTGAGTGAGCATTCACATAAGAACGAGATAATACTAACTGCTCATCATCTTGATGATCAAATAGAAACTTTTTTCCTCAGAGTACTTAGAGGTTCAGCATTGAAAGGTTTGAGCTCTATGGATACATCTACAATGTTAAATAATAGAAGAATTGTAAGGCCTTTACTTGGAGCATCAAAAAGTCAGATACAAAGTTATAGCAAACTAAATAAGATAAGTTTCATTGATGATAAATCAAATTATGATATAAAATTTGATAGGAATTTTATTAGATCTAATATTATACCTAAATTAAAAGAACGATGGACATCATTAGAAAAAATTATGTCGAATAATATCGACATCCTAGCTCTTCAATCATCTGTTTTAGATAACTTCATTGATTCAATTTCTAAAGACTATCTATCAAGTGATAAGAAAAATCTATATATAGATAAAGTCAACTATTTAGACTTTGGCGTAAAAGTACTATTACTTCATCGATGGATATATAGAATGTCCGCGACTAATCTTAACCTAAGGCATATAAACGAGATATTGAAAATTATGAATACAAATAATGACTCAAATCCTTTGTTTATATTTGATAATGTAAAAATTACAAAAATTGGTAATAAATTAATTATTGGAAAATCCTAAGATGTTTCATCTTTATTTAAACAATATATATATTTCTACTAAGATATCGTCTATACTCATCTTGTAGGTATGACAAGATATGTTTTCATTACTGGTGGTGTAGTATCATCCCTAGGAAAGGGTATTGCATCTGCCTCCCTTGCATCCTTATTCAAGCTCAGAGGATTTAATGTTTCCCTCCAAAAACTAGATCCTTACATTAATTTAGATCCTGGTACAATGAGCCCTATCCAACATGGAGAAGTATTTGTCACAAGGGATGGAGCAGAGACTGATCTTGACTTAGGTCATTACGAGCGTTTTGTGGATATCGAGATGTCACAGGATAGTAACGTGACTGCAGGCCGAGTTTATTCAAATGTTATTAACAAAGAGAGGAAAGGTGATTACTTAGGTAGCACAGTGCAAGTAGTACCGCATATCACCGATGAAATTAAAAAACTTATAATAATAGGAGCAAAAAAATCTGATATCGCATTTGTTGAAGTAGGAGGAACGGTAGGTGATATTGAGTCACTACCTTTTCTTGAATCAATAAGACAGTTTGGATTAGAATTAGGTCCAAAAAATTCATTATTCATACACCTGACATTACTTCCATATATAGCTGTTACAAAAGAAATAAAAACAAAACCAACCCAACATTCAGTTAAAGAGTTAAGGTCAATTGGAATTCAGCCAGATATACTTCTATGTAGATCGAGTGATCTTATTGATGAACCAATAAAACAGAAAATAGCCTTATTCACGAATGTGTCTAAAGATGCAGTTTTTTCTGCTGAAGATGCCTCCTCCATTTATGACATCCCAATAATGCTTAAAAATCAAAAGATGGATGATTTTATTATCAAGAAAATGAATCTTAGAAAAAATAAATCTAATATCAAGCCATGGACTGAATACAAACAAAAAGTCAAAAAATGTCGTAAAAATGTGAAAATTGCAATGATTGGCAAATATGTTGATTTAGAGGATTCCTATAAATCTTTAAACGAAGCCTTATACCACGCTGGAATCATAAACATGCTTAAGGTAGAGATTGATTATATAGACTCTGATAGTATAAAAAAATCTACAATTAAATCTTTAGAAACTATGGATGGCATACTTGTGCCAGGTGGTTTTGGTAATCGAGGTATCGAAGGAAAGATTTTAGCTGCAAAATATGCCAGAGAGAATAATGTACCTTACTTTGGTATCTGCTTAGGCATGCAAATTTCTGTAATTGAATATGCAAGAAATGTTATAAATTTGAAAAAAGCCAACAGTACTGAATTTGATATGAAGACTAACAATCCTGTCGTTGCTTTAGTAAATGAATGGCGTGACTCAAAAGGGAAAAAGATTATCGTAGACAAGTCTAATTTTGGGGGCACTATGCGATTAGGTGCTCAAAAATGTAACATTCGCAAGAATACGCTCGCATACAAAATGTATAGAAAAGCTTCGATTGATGAGAGGCACAGACATAGATATGAGGTGAACAGTAATTTCGTGAAATTCTTTAAAGATAGTGATTTAGTTTTCAGTGGGGAATCAGCTAGAGAGGGTTTAATGGAAATTATAGAAATTAAGAACCATCCGTGGTACCTTGGTTGTCAATTCCATCCAGAATTCACATCCTCTCCATTAAGAGGACATCCACTTTTTAACGGCTTCATTAAGGCAAGTTTCAGAGGAAAAATATAAATGCTCAATATTGGTAAAGAGAAAAACTTAACACTTATATCTGGACCTTGCGCTATAGAATCAGAACAACTTTGCATGTCAGTGGCTGAAACGTTAGTTAGGATTACTGAAAATCTCCCTATTTCTTATGTGTTTAAGGGATCTTTCGATAAAGCAAATAGAACCTCATTGTCCTCTAAAAGAGGCATAGGCATGGAGGAGGGCTTAAGAATTTTAGAGAAAATAAGATCAGAATTTGCTATCCCTGTTCTAACAGATGTTCACGAAGATACACCGGTAGACGAAGTCGCAAATTGTGTTGATATTTTACAGACCCCAGCTTTCTTATGTAGACAAACAAATTTTATTTTAAGAGTATCATCAACACAAAAACCAGTTAATATTAAAAAAGGACAATTTTTATCTCCAAAAGAAATGAAAAGTGTTGTTGAAAAAGCGAAATCAACAGGAAATGATCAGATTTATGTATGTGAGAGAGGAGTAAGCTTTGGCTATAATAATCTAATATCAGATATGAGGTCCCTTGTCATCTTGAGAGAAACAGGTTGTCCAGTTGTCTACGATGCATCCCATTCTGTACAACAACCAGGTGGCGATATATCTGGGTCAGGTGGTGAGAGTGAATTTATACCGGCTCTAGCAAAAGCCGCTACAGCAGTTGGGATAGATGCTATATTTATAGAAACACATCCAGATCCAACTAATGCACATAGTGATGGTAAAAATTCTCTTGATCTTAGCAAGATGGAAGACTTATTGAGCTCGCTAGTGAGCATAAACGAAATTGCAAAGAGATAATAAATGATAGATATAAAAATGATTCATGCGCGTCAGATTCTAGACTCCAGAGGAAATCCAACAGTTGAGTGCGAAGTAATGCTCAAGTCTGGACAGGTAGGGACAGGTATATCACCATCTGGTGCATCAACTGGAAAATTAGAGGCTATTGAGTTAAGAGATAACGATGAAAATAAATTTAATGGTAAATCGGTTTATACAGCCGTGAATAATATTAATACAACCATAAAGAAAAATATTACTGGGAGAAGTTTCACAAACCAAGAAGAATTTGATGATACTCTTATAGAACTAGATGGGACAAAAAACAAAAAAAACTTAGGTGCGAATGCAATTCTTGCAACTTCAATAGCTTTTTGTAAGGCGAGAAGTATACTAGAAGGAGTTGAGCTTTTTCAATTATTTGGGGACAGTTGCTCCTTACCGGTCCCGCTCATGAATATTCTTAATGGCGGAGCGCACGCAAACAATAAATTAGATTTTCAAGAATTTATGATAATTCCTGTAAATTTTCCATCTTTTTCGTCCAGCCTACAAGCAGGGTGTGAGGTCTTTCACTCGCTAAAAAATCAACTCTCAAAACAATCTCTGAGTACTGCTGTTGGAGATGAGGGTGGGTTTGCTCCCAATATTTCATCAAATCAGCAAGCCTTAGATATTATATCTAAATCGATTGAAATTGCAGGTTATACACCAGGAAAGGATATTTATCTTGGATTAGATGTTGCAAGTTCTGAGTTTTTTAAAAATAATAAATACACATTGAATGATGGAGTTTATAGTAGTTCTGATTTTTGTAAATATTTAAGTAATCTATGTGAAAACTATCCAATAATCAGTATCGAGGATGGCATGGCTGAAGATGACTGGGATGGATGGAAACAACTTACTGATAATTTAGGAAATAAAATTCAACTAGTTGGAGATGATGTTTTTGTCACTAATCCTGAGATACTAAAAAATGGAATTGATGCAGGTATAGCAAACTCTATTCTTATAAAACTTAATCAAATCGGAACAGTCACTGAAACAATAAAAACTATCAATATTGCTAAACAATCAGATTATTCATTTATTATATCTCATAGATCTGGCGAAACAGAAGATACGACTATCGCAGATTTAAGCGTAGGGACAGGATCGAATCAAATTAAGACTGGTTCATTATCAAGATCAGACCGAGTTGCAAAGTATAATCGTCTCTTGAGAATAGAAGAAAAAGTTGGAAAAAATATGTATAATACAGCAAACGTTTTTAATAGGTGGGAAACATGAAGTTTTTCTATTTAACATCATTTGTACTATTATCTCTTCTGCAGTACTCACTCCTTCTATCTAATAATAGCATCTTTTCTTATCTAGAATACAAGCATCAGCTTGGTGCAAAGGAGAAACAAATTAATAAAATCAAAAATGATAGTAGCATGTTAAAAACTGAAATATCGAAATTAAATAATAGTAATAAAGCTCTAGAAATATACGCTAGAGAGATTTTTGGATACATCAAGAAAGATGAGATCTTTGTACAGATAATCAAGAATGATAGTGTTAACAACTGACGTACTAATATTAGCAAACGGCAAAAGTTCTAGATATATCTCTAGAACAAATAAACAAAAAATAAAAATAAATGGTGTATCAATAATTGATATAGCTGTTTCTAAATTTCTTGCATTAAAACAAATTAGAGATATTTATTTAATAACTGATGATATATCTCTGAAAAATAGATCAAAATATAAAGATAAATTCATATCTATAAAAGGTGGCTCCAGTAGAGCGAAATCAGTCTTTTCTGGTTTGAATTACCTTTTGAATAAAGAACCACCGAAAAATGTTATAATACATGATGTTGTTAGACCAATCATAGATAAAAATGATTTAAAGAATTTAGTATCTTACTCATCCAAGATTAAAACTGGTATTGGTTTTGGCTACCCATTAACTAATGCACTAAAGGAAGTTGGAAAAAACAACGTAATTAAAAAAAATATTAAAAAAGATAATTATTTTATATCCTTTACCCCTCAATTGTTTAATTTCGATAAATTGATTGAGTCGTATAAAAATATTTTGAAAAAAAATATTAATGTTGATGATGACCTTGAGGCCATGCATTTAAACTCACATAAAGTCAAGATTCTGAAATCATCTCCTTTTAATGTAAAATTAACATATATAGAGGACCTAGAAAAAATAAAGAAGGTCATAAAAGTATTATGAAAATCGGTATAGGTATTGACACTCACAAACTTATTGATGGTGATCACTTGATTCTTGCAGGTGTCAGAATATCTTGCGGAAAATCTATTTTAGCACATTCTGATGGCGATATAGTTTATCATGCAATTGCAGATGGAATATATGGTTGTTTATCTATGGGAGACATAGGAGATCATTTTCCCGACTCAGACCCTTTAAATAAAGATTTAGATAGTTCTAAAATAATTAATCATGCTGTTGAATTAGTTTTCTCTAGTGGTTTTAATATTAATAATATTGATGTTGTGATACTACTGCAATCTCCAAAAATATCTAAATATAAGGATGAGATGAAAGAAAATATCTCAAAGCTCACTAAATGTAGTAATAAAAATATAAATATCAAGGCATCTACAAATGAAAATATGGGATTTGTTGGCGAAGGCAAGGGAATATCATGTCATGCTCTGATTTCTATTAAGTAGATGATGCTGAATTTAATAGGTCCATTAATTATAAATATAGATGGTTATGAACTAACCGCTGACGAAATTGATTTAATTAATCATCCGCTTGTTGGCGGTGTAATACTTTTTGAGGATAACTACAAAAACCATCAACAAGTTACAGAACTTATTAAAAGCATTAAAAATATTAAGGATTATCTAATCGTCTCTATAGACCATGAAGGCGGAAGGGTTCAAAGATTTAAGAAAAACTTTACACATCTGCCGAGCTTTGATTTTATATCTAGGATAAGTAATCCCACTGAAAGAGAGAGACTGGCAACGTGTTGTGGATTTGTAGCAGGCTATGAGCTAAGAGAGATAGGTGTTAATATAAATTACTCGCCAGTAGTTGATATTTCTCATCCATCGTCAAAATTACTTAGAGACAGAACATTTGGATCAGATGTTGATTCAGTTACAACACTATCTATTTCATATGTTAAAGGAATTATTAAAGCAGGCGTTTTACCTGTGATCAAACATTATCCAGGTCATGGTAGCGTCGAGACTGACTCACACACTCAAATGTGCACAACTGAAATTAAGTATAAAACATTGCTGAACGAGGATCTAATACCTTTTATAGAAATACTGAATAGATATGCTTTACCTATAATGACGAATCATGTTCTCTATCAAGATATTGATGGCGTAATTTGTAGTTATTCAAAAAAACTACTCAATGATATTCCGCAAGATATTTTCAAATCAAAACCTGTTTTTATAAGTGACGACTTAGAGATGTATTCTGCTAAATACATTAATAATAAATTTGTTAAATGCGAAGATCGTGTTCTTCTGGCATTGAAAGCTGGATGTCAGTATGTAATATGTACCTCAAAATTAGTTCAAAATCTTAATGAGTATAAATCTTCATCTCACTACTTCTTAGAAAATTATATATCTGATAATTTATTAGATTATAGGAGGGAAAATCATGATAAGATTAACAAATTAGAGTTTATCTCTAAAGATATAAATGAAACAGAATTATATAAAGAAAATCTAAAATTAATTAAGAGTTATAAATATGGATAAATTTATTAATCAAATTTCTTCTAATGAAATATCTTTACAAATAATTCTGATTCTCGGATTGAGTCTACTATTATTTGTCGTAAAAAACTGGTTTATTCAGCTTCTTGCAGGTGTTGCAAAAAATACTAAGAATGAATTTGACGATATTATTATTGATGCAGTGAGCAAACCATTCTCTTATTTAATTATTATAATAGGCTCTCTTTTAATATTTGATAGGATCAATACTTATCATAATTATATAGAGCTATTTGAACCATCTTATTTTTTTTATAGTATATTCTTGATCCTTTTCTCTCTCTCATTGATAAGATTTTTAGATAAGTACTATGAGAGTAAATTATTTTTGAAAAATATATCCAAGCAAGATGATCCTATTGTTATAGAACAGACTTATGAGATAACAATCAGAGTGACCAAGATCGTAATCATAGTTGTAACTATACTCATTTTAATGCAAGAGTTTGGGCTAAGTATATCAGGACTACTGGCATTTGGTGGAGTGGGTGGATTAGTTGTTGGGTTAGCAGCTAAAGATCTACTATCAAATTTTTTTGGTGGATTGATGATTTATTTTGATAGACCATTTAAGGTCGGAGAATTCATTAAATCACCAGATAGAAACATTGAGGGTATTGTTGAGAGCATTGGATGGAGATTAACTGTTGTGAGAACATTTTCGAAGAACGTTTTATACATACCTAATTCTGCGTTCTCGAATATAATAGTTGAAAATGCAACTCGTATGACAAATAGAAGATTCAACGAAGTTATTGGAGTTAGATACGAGGATATGGATAATATCCCTAAGATCGTTACTGAGATACGTTCATTCCTTGAAACACATGGTGATATTGATCAATCTATTCCACCTGTTGTATATTTCACAAGCTTCGAGGCATCTTCATGTGACATCATAGTTTATGCATTTACAAACACAAAAGACTGGCGGCAATTCCTCGAAGTAAAAGAAGGAATACTTTTTAAAATAGCTGATATTATTTCGCTAAATGATTCCGCAATTGCTTTTCCAACCACGACTATTGACTGGGATAAGAGGCTATCAGAATAGTTTATTAAGATTTTCTTGAATTTCAACGCATTGTTTTTCAAAATCTTCGTTATCCAATGATATTCTTATTCTTGTTTTTAACTCATTACCATCCTTATAAATTTTCTTTTTATCTTTACGGTGAGAGTTATAATCAACTATAACATTTGTATCAATAATTTTCATATAAGTCACCTTTTTATCACTGATGTTATTCTTTAGATTCTTTAAGATAAGTAGATTATCTAAATGATCAGGTATAGGTCCAAATATATCAATAATCTCATCTTTTATTGAGATTAAATCATCTTCAGAATTACATAATGATATTTTCTGATAATACTTAAGTCTTAGAAATATATCTTCCATGTAATAGTCAGGTATCAAACAAGGCTTATTAACATCTATTATAAGTTGTGATGTTTCTTTATCTTTCCCATTTCTAAGTAGGTCAATAGTTTTTTTCAATAAATCTGTAAACATCGCATATCCAATCTCATACATTTGGCCACTTTGTTCTTCTCCAAGAATTTCTCCGGCTCCGCGTAATTCTAGGTCTTTAGTCGCTATTTCTACACCACCACCAAGACTATCAATTGAGTCAAGTGCTTCTAATCTATGCTTTGATTGTGATGTAATTTTATATTTATTGCTTATCAGTAAATACGCATATGCTTGGGTAGAACTTCTACCGACTCTGCCTCGTATTTGATGAAGTTGAGATAATCCAAATTTATCAGAATTATTAATAATAATCGTATTGACATTCGTAATATCTAAGCCACTTTCAATTATACTTGTACAAATAATCAGATCGTATTCTTTATTTATGAAACGATTCATTTCAGTTTCAATTTTTATATTATCTAATTTAGCATGTACTATACCTATAGACATATTGTTGTTAATTAACGTAAGCCTCTCTTTTATATGTGACATAGTTTGTATATCGTTATGTACAAAATAAATCTGTCCTCCTCGCTGCAATTCTCTCTCAATCGCATCAGAGAGTATGTTATCGTCCCATTCAAGGATTTGAGTAACAATTGATTTCCTATTATCTGGCGGTGATTCTATTAGACTTAGATCTCTGATGTTTGATAATGCTGAATTCAGTGTTCTGGGAATAGGTGTTGCAGTTAAAGTGATGATATCAATTGTGCCTCTATATTTTTTAATTTTCTCCTTCGCTCTGACGCCAAATTTATGCTCCTCATCTATTATCAGAAGACCCAGATTTTGGAAAGATAATTCATTGGATAATACTGCATGAGTACCTATCAAAATATCTAGCTTTCCATTATAAATTTGATCTATGGTTGTATCTCTACTTTTCTTCTTCTCTAATCTCGACATCTTTCCGATATTTATAGGAGTATTGCAAAATCTCTTTTTAAAGGTTTTGTAATGTTGCTCTACGAGTAAAGTTGTTGGAGCCAATAAAAGGATTTGTTTGTTATTTATTGCCGAGATAAAAGATGCTCTCATGATAATTTCTGTTTTACCAAATCCAACGTCACCACATATCAATCTATCCATAGGGTACTCACTTGACATATCAGAGTGAACATCAGCTAATGTTTTTAATTGATCTTCAGTCTCAGTGAATGGAAATTCCTCAATAAACCTCTCATATTCTTTTGAATCTATCTCGTATTTATATCCTTTGGATAATTTTCTTTTAGCTTCTATCTCTAGTATGTCTGTTGCTAAGTCATTAATTTTTTGTTTTGCCTTTTTCTTAATTTTCTGCCATTTGCTAGTACCTAAGTGATTTAAAGCGATCGTCAAACCACTTGACTTATGATATTTTTTGATTTGATCTATAGACGTAACAGGGATATACAATAAGTCCTTATTTGCATACTCTATCTTGAGTAATTCTGTTTTTATACCTTCAATGTCCATATTAATAAGACCCTGATAAATACCAATCCCGTGATCATCATGAACTATGTGTGCTCCTACTTCTAAGTCAGATATATCATTATAATATTCATTTAGGTTCCTCTTCCTGTATGTTTTTTTAATTTCAATTGCACGTTTACCAAAAATATCTATAGAACCCAAGAATGCGATCTTATTTTCGTAATCAATGAATCCCTCTACTAGAATCCCACTAATTATAGTCACATCATACTTATCAGTATTTCTGTTAAAAAATTTACTGTGGTTATATTTCAGCCCTATATCTTTGAGAATTTTTTCTATTTCCTTCTTCAAACTTTCTCTTGTTATAAAAATATACACTTTATATATTTTACTTTTCAATAATTTATATAAATCTGAATATGGATTATGTTTTTTATTATTGATTAATATGCTCGGTAGCTTTTTTATAGATTCATTTATGTAATTATGACTTGAAGAAATCTTAAAATTAGATAGTTCAATATAATCACTATTAGCAAATACATCTGTTAATAATTTTTGACTTATGAGTATGTCATTAGGTTCCAAGATATATTTCAAATTTTTATTAAGAATAAAATATTGTTGATATTTTTCATATATTTTCTTTTTTTCAATATCAATATCTAATGATGATAAATATAAAGTGCTTTGATCATCAAAAAAACTAAAAAAAGTAGAGTGTTTGTCATATATTAGAGGTATTAGATTATGTACATTTGGACATAGGATATTATTAGTTATGCGTTGATATTCCATATCCTCGAGATATTCTCTATCAAACTGTCTTGCTGCTTTTTTCTTATAATGCTCTATGTTGGAATTAGAGAGAAGTACTTCGGATGTATCACAAATATAGATAGAACTTTGTTCATTCATTGTAATCTGTGTATCAAGGTTAAATTTTTTTATCGTCTCTAGAAATTCATCGTCAAATTGTAATCTATAAGGATCATCAGAGCAGACTGGGTATATATCTATTATGGGTCCTTTAATTGTGAATTCACCTTTATTTTGTATTAAATTTGTTTTTTCAAATTTCATTTCATTAAGATGATCTATAATTTCTGAATATTTAGTATTATGATCAATCTTTTTAAAAAAATTATCCTTTCCTAGGTTAGAGCTTAATTTTCTTAAGATTGCTTGCATGTTTGTAATTACAATACCAGATTGATCCTTGTTCATGATTGTTTGAACTCTTCCGGATAATATCTCTTTATCTTCAAGGACCTCTTCATATGGAAGTGTCTCGTAGTTCAAAAATAAATCAATAATATTTTTGTCTCCTACAAATGATATTAACTCTTCTCGGAGATTCAACGCTTGATTATTATTTTCTAGTATAATAACTACTTTTTTATAATCTTTAAGTTTCTTTTGAATAAAATATAAAGGTGATGAGCCGTATAAGCTTCCTACATGCTTTTTAACTTTAGAACTTATTCCTGCCATAATGCCTTTTCATAAAAAAAGCAGCACACAGTGCTGCTTTCTTTAAATTAAGTAAAAAAACTATTTTACTGTATTAAAACCTAAAATTTCCCAATTTTGCATACCACCACGATACCATTTTATTTTATCCGCTGGATATCCATATTTTAGCAGACTTTTAATGTTATTAGGTGATTGACCACACCACATTCCATTGCAGTAGAGAACAAGAGTCTTCGCAGTGTCAAAATAAAATAGACCGTTTTGCTCTTTTGCTCCAAATTGTTCTGTCATTATTTCCGCTATTGATATTGGATCAGCTCCTTTGCGCTCGCTTAAAAGTGTCCAAGGTAGATTGACAGCACCAGGGATCATACCTTTAGCAGTCCAGTCTGGTGTTCTAGAATCAATAATCATTATTTCAGAACCATTAGGCATCTTTTGTCCCTTGCTCATCATCATTGCGTAGTGGATCATTTCTTGTTCGCCGATTGTTTCAACGCCAGGCCTCAATTGCATTGGTTGAATGCAAAACGGTGGGCATGGTCTTGATGTTTTCGCAAACGAGGGGTTAACTGTATTCTTGTTATTCTGATTCCTCATTATTTTTTTCCCGCCACCTAAATCAACTGACAGGCCAATTTCCAACGAATACGGTCCATCACCTTTAGATATAGCAACTGGCTTCTCAGCAAAAGCTAGTGATGTCATAAATAGAGAAACCATTAGTATTGATAGTAGTGAATTAAATTTCATACTCCTCCTCCTTTATAATAGATTAGTCACATTCTGGCTCTTCTTCTTCAGCGTCTTCATCTTCATTGAATATTAATTCACTTGAGGAAACGACTTTAGCGTCATTATGATGGTATATAACATAATTGCTAGTTGACGCAATTGTTATATTAGTCATGAATAAACTGACAAAAAGTAGCAATAAAATTCTCATATATCTCCCTTTTTGAATGAGATAGATAACAACCTAGTTATCTACATATTCTGATTTTACAGTATCTAGGGCACTAAATGAATACTTTTTCTTGATATATAATCATTAATAATCCTATTTATGGTCTTTTAAAGCCCCATTTTCTAATAGATTTAAGCTTATCTCCTAGATTAATTGATGTTTTGATAGTTTTATTAGATTGTCCGGCTTTTATAATTATTTCACCATCTGAATTTGTTATAAAGCTGGAGCCCCAAAACTTTATTTTGTGAACACCACTTATCTCAGTAGAACATCTATTTGCTACAATAACTGGGGTGCTAGTTAAAAGACTATTCATTTTAATAGTCATCTCCCAATTCTTCTTTTCATTTTTAAGCGTAACTGACTTATCCCTCTTTGAAGCATATCCAATTGATGTTGGAGAAATAATTATATCAGCCTGTTGAGCAGATAATTTCTGATAATTTTCAGGGTACCATTGATCCCAGCATATTAATATACCTAGTTTACAAATACCTATGTCAAAGACTTTTAACCTATCCGATTTTTTAAAATAATGTTTTTCGTTATAGCAGGTTTCATTTGGAATATATATTTTTCTTTGTTTAGCTATTATTTTACCATCAGGAGAAATAATTATAGTTGTGTTAAAAAAACTTTTATTACTAGTCTTTTCACATAAAGGCATTATAAGATAAACTTTCTTTTTTTTGCAAAGTTTGAGAAAGTGATCTATTTCGTCAGGTAGAACATGATATAATTTTTCTTCAGTATTTGTTTTTTTTGTAATAGGGAAATACCTAGTAAGTGATAATTCATGTAAGACAATTATTGATTGTTTTTTAATCTTCAGTGATTCAACATACCTCAGTATATTTTTTATGATTTTTGACTGATCATTACCAAAATCTCTTTGAATATTTACTATGTTTACTATTTTATTCAATACATCTCCAATTGTAACTACAACAGTGTAAACCACCATACTCATTTAACAGTGGATAGCTATGAATAAAGGTTATGTCATCTCTCTTAAAGATTTCTCTAAGGTAAGCTTTATCATCATTTGTCTCATTACCCATCAAAGGCATATAAATGTCATTGGCAATCTGTAGGTAATTCAGATAGGAAAAAGGTAGTATTTTACCTTTTTCATTTTTCAAAATTTTTTTATGATCAACTTCAATTAAACTGTTTATATTATTGCTATTACAAATATCATAAACTTGTTTTTTTAATTTTTTCAATTTATAGTAATCCGGGTGTTCTTGAGAGTTAGTACTCATAATTAATATTGAATTATCATGAAATCTTATCAAATTATCAATATGTCCATTTGTATCATCACCTGTTATGGGTGGAATATCAATAAAATCAAGTTGTTGGAAAATATTTTCTTTAAAAAATGACACAAGATTATTTTTGATTTGGTAGAAATCTTGTCCTTTGTTATGTTGCTTAAGACAGTTTGCATTAATCAAACACATATCTGCATTGTTTACGATATTGCCACCCTCCAAGATAATCTTATTATTACAGATATTAATATTATTTGAGCTATCAATACTATCTAGAAAAAAATCTGAGAAATTCTTATCATTTATATATTTATATTTCTCACCATATGCATTATAAGTATATGAAAGAAATGTAGTACTTTTATTTATTGGATTAAATGTTTGTATTGGGCTGTAATCACGAATCCAAATATCATCTGAGTTAAATTTAAGATGTTTGATATATTTATTGGAAAAATCTTTTTCAATACTATCTACTCTATCTAGATAGGTCTTATTAGAAACCAAGAAAACCCTAGTTTGATGTTGTAGTAAATTTATTAATAGTTCTACATACAAATCTTCTAGTAAATTAAGTTTGTCTTTTCCCATATTTTGAGTTGGCCACACTAAAGCAACAGAATTCGTCATCTGATCATCAGTCAGGTGCAATTTATTTCTTTTATCATACTTCATATTTTATGTTATATTTAAAAAATGCGTTTTCTTTTAGCATACCGATTTTTAAAGTCCAAAGACAATTCAGGTTTCATTAATACTATATCAAAAATATCAGTAATAGGAATTATATTGGGTTTAACTGTCCTAATTACGGTTATATCTGTAATGAATGGGTTTGAGCAGCAGCTTAAGGACAAGGTCCTCGGCTTCACATCACATATTACGGTGTATGGGAATAATTTAAACACTAATGAAAATACAAATTATTTTAATCAATTAGTTTTGAATGGACATATTGATTCATACTCGATGTATTTCGAAGATCAGGCGTTAATAATCTCAGATGAAGGCACTTCAACTGCAATGATTCGTGCTGTTAACCCACAGCTAGAGTCTAATGTGAACATTATCGATGATAATATAATATCAGGATCGTATAACGATTTATCAAAAAGAAAATCTATTGTACTTGGTAATGGAATTGCAAGAAATCTCAACGTGAGAGTAGGGGATTATGTGAGAGTTGTTATGAAATTTAATCTAAATGAGGGTAAATTTAAGGAAACCGAAAATAATTATATTGTATCAGCAATTTATGATGTTGGCTTGTATGAGTATAATCACTCTTATGCATTTATAAATTATAACAATATTGTTACAAACGACAATATATCAATAAATAAAGTTAGATTGAAACTACATAAACCTTTAGATGCGAGGACATTCTCGTCTAATTTCAATAAGAGTAGCAGTAACATGTATGCTCAAGACTGGATTGAATCACATTCAGCACTCTTCACCGCAATTAATAATGAAAAACGAATAATGTTTCTAATACTTATATTAATAGTAGCAATCGCGTCATTTAACATAGTATCTTCTCTATTAATGTTAGTTAAAAATAAAGAGAAGGAAATAGCTATCCTAAAAACACTTGGTGCTACAGATTTTTACGTTACCTCGATTTTTTTATTACAAGGGTTATTTCTTGGTTTATTGGGTATAATTTTTGGGTCAATTTTTGGCGTGTTATTAGCCAATAATATCAATATAGTTATCGATTTTATTGAACACCTCTTTAATATAAGCTTACTACCACCAGAAATTTATCACTTATCAGAGATTCCTGCGATAGTAAAAATATCAGATATTAAATTTGTGACTTTTTTTTCTATGCTTATTATTATCTTTTCTTCTCTATATCCAGCTAGGAAAGCTGCATCAGTGAGGCCAGCGGATTCGTTACGGGGTATTAACTAATGTTAGACATTTCGAATTTATCTAAAAGTTTTTTTGTTTCAAATCATGAAATTAGCGTACTCTCTAATATCAATCTAGCTATCAATAATAATGAAACAGTTGCATTGAAAGGGCCCTCGGGAAGTGGTAAAACAACTTTATTAAATTTAATTACTGGAATAGATCAAGTTTCAAGTGGGAAAATATTATTTGAAAACCATGACATTACATTAATGGATCAAGCGAACTTATCGAAATTCAGGAGAGATAACCTTGGTATCGTTTTCCAATTCTTCAACCTCATTAATGACTTGTCAGTTTTTGAAAACGTTATGTTACCGCTTGCATTAATGAATCTAAATCTCACTAAGAGAGCTGAACTTGCGCAAACTGTTTTAAAATCACTTAATATTCATCATAAAGCTAATGTTAGAACTAATCTTTTATCCGGAGGAGAGTCTCAACGAGTTGCTATAGCACGAGCATTGGTAACAAAACCTCGTCTTATCGTAGCTGATGAGCCAACTGGCAATTTAGATAAAAACAATACTGACACCACAATAGATCTACTCCTTGACTCATGTAAGAGCAATCAAACATCTCTCATAATGGTTTCCCATGACGAGACACTGATGAGAAGATTTGATAAGGTTTATGAATTGAATTCTGGTAAACTTATTTAAAGATTAATTCTTCTATGTTTGAGTTTAAGATAAGCGTATAGTCTCCATGTGATATGCATAAGAATATATCCAATAATACTCGATATGACACCAATTATAAGTGTCCCAACCAAAAGTGGCTCCCAAATATTTGACAGTGCAGACATGATCCATTCTGTATTTAATTTAAATTCATCGTAAATAGGGTTAAGACCAAGAACTTTATTGCCAAATAAATAACCAAAGTACATCATAGGTGGCATTGTGATTGGATTACTAATCCACACTCCAGCAACAGACAGAGGAAGATTGGCTCTAAAGATGACTGCGCAGTATGCAGCTGGTATCATCTGAAACATCATAGGCATCCAGGCCCAAAATATACCTATAACACTAGCTCTGCAGAAGGCAACTCTATTAAATCTCCACAGATCAGGATGAAAAAGTGATGAGCCTAAAAAACTAATAATTTTATATTTTTTAACACTTTCTCTATCTGGAGTATATTTTTTAAAAAATTTCCTCATAATCAATGCTAGTGATATTATATAGATACTTTTATATGTAAATGTATTAATATCATACATATATTACAACAATATGCATATCATTAAATTTAAGTATGTCACAAAATAGAAATCCATCAAAAGAACAGGGTCTATATAGGAGATTACTATCCTATACTTTTGAGCATAAAATAGTTTTCTTTATCTCAATCCTATCTATGGCTGCTTTCGCAATAACAGATACTGCGTTCGCAGCATTGATGAAGCCACTTCTAGATGGAAGCTTTGTAGAAAAGGATCCTGATACAATTAAGTTTTTTCCAATTATTTTAGTAAGCTTATTTTTACTCAGAAGTATTGCTGGTTTTATCTCAACATATGGTATTGCTTGGGTTGGCAGAAATATTGTAAAGAAGATAAGAAAACAAATGTTTGATAGATTAGTTCATACCCCAACAAGAACATATGATTTTTCTTCGTCTGGAGAACTGTTATCAAAAGTGACATATGATACTGAACAAGTAGCTGAAGCAGCCACGAAAGCGCTGACAGTTTTAGTTCGTGATGGACTCACAGTAATCGGACTAGTAAGCCTTATGTTCTATCAAAGTTTCATTCTCTCTGTCGGTCTGTTTGTAATAGGTCCAGTGATTGCAATATTCATAAAACTCATGAGCGTAAAGTTTAGAGATACTAGCAAACATATTCAAGACTCTATGGGTTACATTACTAATGTTGTTGAGGAACTCATAGCTGGTCATCGTGTAGTAAAGATATTTGGAGGAGAGCAGAGTGAGAAAAACTCTTTCGAAATAGTGAATGAAAATAATAAAAATAGACACCTTAAACTTGCTTTAATTCAAGGTGTGAGTATACCTATGGTACAATTTGTAGTTGCAGTTTTTCTTGCTGGTGTGATTTATTACGTAACTTCCCAGGCTTATAGTTCTGATATCTCTGTAGGTACATTCATGTCTTTTATTACAGCTATGATACTCGTTTTTGCTCCCATAAAAAGATTAGCTGAAATAAATGTAGTTCTTCAAAGAGGACTTGCAGCTAGCGAATCAATCTTCACATTACTAGACTCTGAGACAGAGGATAAAGATAAAGGCGAAAAAAACTTTCTAGATAAAGACTTTAGCAATATTAAATTTGTTAATATTAAATTCTCATATGCAGGAACAGATAGCTTTGCTTTGGATAATATAAATTTTGAAGTTCCTAGAGGTAATAGTTGTGCGATTGTTGGTAGATCTGGCAGTGGAAAGTCAACATTGATGAATTTACTACCAAGATTTTATGATATCGATGAGGGTAAGATAGAAATTGATAATAAAGATATAAATAAAGCTACCCTACCTGAATTAAGAGCGATGATTGCATATGTTGGTCAAGATCTCACGCTTTTTAATGATACAGTAAGAAATAATATTGCTTATGGTCTTTTAGAAAACAAGTCAGAAGGACAAATAATTGATGCATCAAAGACAGCACATGCATACGATTTTATTATGTCTTTCGAGAAAGGTTTTGATACTCTAGTAGGAGATAATGGTGTTTTGTTATCGGGAGGGCAAAGACAGAGAATCGCTATTGCAAGAGCAATACTTAAGGATTCACCAATACTCCTCCTTGATGAAGCTACGAGTTCACTTGATTCTGAATCCGAAAAATTAATACAACAAGCTTTAGATGATCTTCGTAAGAATAGGACAACTATAGTAATCGCTCATCGATTATCAACAATCGAAAAGGCAGACAATATAATAGTTTTAGACCAAGGTAAGATTGTTGAACAAGGAAATCATGAGAAACTGATTAAAGAAGATGGGTTGTACTCCAATCTGCATAGGATGCAATTCCCAGTAAATAGTAAATGTTGAGTTTCTTTTTAAATAAACTTTGGTACATAAAGAAAGGGGATAATCAATATTGGTTTTATCTGATTATAAGTTTATGTCTTCTGCCTTTATCTGGGATATATTTTCTAACCATGATAATTCGGTCTACCCTCTATAAATATCAAATATTTCGCACTATACATTTTGAAAAACCTGTTGTGGTTGTAGGCAATAGCATCATAGGTGGTCAAGGGAAGACTCCTCTTACTATTTCAGTTGCAAATGAGCTTAGTTCAAGAGGGTTAAAAGTCGGAATAGTTGTATCAGGATATAAATCAAGAAATAAAAGTTTGACTAAGGTTACACCTGAGTCAAGTCCAAGTAATATAGGCGATGAGGCAGTACTTATCGCAAGATCTACGACTGCATCAGTAATCTCAGGGAAAGATCGTGTAAAAGCAACAGAACAATTGATTCATGAAAATCCAGATTATATTATACACGATGATGGGTTAGATCACCTTCGACTCGGAAGGAAGATGGAGATTATTGTTAGCAAAAAAAAGAGCTACATAGGCACCATAAGTGATAATTTGCATTTCTGTAAAATGTTGCCATCCGGTCCTTGGCGATCTTTAGTTTATCACAGAGTATTTGATGTAGATAGAGAGTTCATTGATCTAGAATATGACACTTTTCAAATCAGACATCCTCTTAAAGGTCTGAATATTCCAATTAATGATTTTCTAGAAAAGAATATCCATTTGGTTATAGGGATAGCTATACCAGAAATTATTGAAAATGAATTAATTGAAAAAGGTTTTACGGTGGATCGTAACTTCTATAATGATCATCATGATTTTAATGGAAGTGAAATAATATTTGATGATAATAATCCTATATTTGTTACTATGAAAGATTATATGAAGTTAGAAAAATATCGAAATAATAACCTCTGGATACTAGAACATAGATATAAAGATAATAATATAATAGATAATCTTGTAGATAAAATTATTAAAATATGAAAATCAGAATACTTATACCAGCTAGACTTGAATCAAAAAGATTTCCCAAAAAACTCCTACAAAAGATATCAGACAAAACTTTAATCGAGCATATTTGTCTCAGAGCCAAAAAAATACATTGTGATAGTCTTGCTGTCTTAACTGACAGTAAAATAATTCAAAAAATTGTAAAGTCTTGTGGTGTTGATTGTTACTATAGTAAAAAAAATTATTCTAATGGCACTGAAAGGATTGCAAACTTTTGTAAATTAAAAAAATATAATCCGTTGGATCTGATAGTCAATATTCAAGCAGATGAATTAAATTTTCCGCTATCAGCAATAGATAAGATAAAAAAATATTTTCGAAATAATAAAAAAACCTACGTTGCAACATTAATTTACCCATCTACCAATTATTCAAACATCATAGATAAAAATCTAGTTAAAGTTGTTAAAAATAAAAATGATGATGCGATCTATTTCTCAAGATCTTTAATTCCGCATGATTCAAAAAACTTTTATGCTCACCTTGGAATCTATGCCTATAGAGTGAATGTACTATCTAAATATAGAAAACTTAAGAGAGGTGAGATAGAAACTGAAGAATCACTTGAACAGAATAGATTTCTATTTAATACTGTGCCGATAAAATGTATATCGATAAAATCTAATGATTCAATTAGTATAAATACTAAGAATGATCTAAAATTAGCAAAGAAGAAATTCAAATGACAAAGAAAATAATTACAATAACAGGTGCAGCAGGTAATATAGCTTATTCACTCATATTCCGAATATTATCTGGTCAAATATTCTCGAAAGATACTAAAATACAACTTAATCTCCTTGATATATCCGAGTCCGCAAAGATACTCAAAGGTGTAAAATATGAGATTGAAGATTGTGCATTTGATTCTCTAGATTCGATTATCACTACAGATAGCATGGAAGTCGCGTTTGGAGATTCTGACTATATACTTTTAGTTGGTGCGAAACCACGCTCAAAGGGAATGCAAAGATCTGATTTATTATTAGATAATGCTAACATATTCAAAAATCAAGGAATAGCCATCAATCAACACTGTAAAGATACAACTAAAATTATAGTTGTTGGCAATCCTGCAAACACCAACGCTCTTATTGTTTCACGTCATACCCCAAAGTTACCCTCTGAAAATATAACTTCTTTAATGAGATTGGATCAAAATAGAGCTAAAAGTATTTTTGCATCTAAACTGAATGTTCCAGTTCCATTAGTGAGTAGACTTGTTGTCTGGGGAAATCACTCTTCTACACAGTTCCCAGATATTAATAATGTTCAAGTAGATGGCTTGAATAATCTTGATAATAAGTATGATGATAGTTGGGTCATTAACGATTTCATTCCACGAGTACAAAATCGTGGCGCAGAAATTATTGATTATAGAGGTAAATCAAGTGCTGCCTCTGCCGCTTCTGCAGTATATGATCATTTAAATTGTATTGTAAATGGCTCAGAAGATTGGGAGTCAATGGGTATATTGTCAACAAATAGCTATGAGATAGCTTCAGAAATATTTTATTCATTTCCCTTGAGTGTGAATACTGAGAATCACAAAATAATTGAAGATCTGGACATATCAGATATTTCTCATAATTATTTGAAAGCTACAGAAAGAGAATTATTACATGAAAGGGATATAATAAAAGACTTATTATGACTCTTCTATTTTTAGCTCTTTACCACTTATGAACATTTCATCACTGATAGCTGTTATTTTAATTATCGATTGAAAATAATACTTATCAAGATTAAGAAAATTTCCTGTAAGTAATTCACCAACCACCTCTCCATCTTTGTTATAAATTTTGTTCTCATTTGAATTTGGTGCTGATTCACACGAGCAACAGAATAGCCTTTTTTTTATTTTTCCTAGGTAATGAGTCCTTGCAACTATTTCTTGCCCTGTATAACATCCTTTTTTATAGTTAATTGCATCATGTTTCTCCATGTTAAGTACTTGTGGTATGAATGATTCTTTAGATTTATCATTAAGTCGTGGGAAAACATTTTTAAGATCAATTAATCTACCGATATTAATTTCATCTTTAATGTTACTTGGAAGGAACTCTGGAATATCTTCTGCAAATGACACAACTATATATGAGGTACAACCTGCAACACCAGTATTTAACACATAATTGTGGTTTACATTAGCCATACTGTATTTATCGCTGCCTAGATTTATTTTCTTATTATCAATTATGTTATCACCAAGAACTCCGTAACATGTAGACTCTTCAAGTTTTATATCAACTTTTGACATTAAGACATACTTATTAAGTCCTTCGATAACAGAACCAGATACATCAGAGTTGGTAAGGATTATGTAGTGATCATTTTTTTTAAAGATTCTCATCGTGGCAATAACTTTGCCCTGATTAGTCGAGAATGAGGAGTATTGATAGTTATCATTACCTAGATTTTCAATATCGTTACTGAGCTGACCCTGCAGAAATTTTGATGAGTCTATACCTGACACACTTATTGTGACAATATCATTATCTTTATTTATACCGAAATATTCCTTAATACTCATTTAAACTATTGAAATATATAACAAAAACCATTTTATGTCTTATATTAAATGCGATAACATATGTTATAAATATGATTAAATCATACATATAATGTCTTATAAAGTAGTGTTTATTTAAGAGAAGTATTTGCGTATAATGCGTGATGGAGAGTTTATATGTCACAAAAAAAGCAAACAACTAAGATCAAGCGAAAGAAAACTGAGAAAATAAAGAAAGTTAAAGAGATAGGTGGACGGAAAGGGCCAGAGCCTACTAGATATGGTGACTGGGAAAAAAACGGTCGTTGTATTGATTTTTGAAGATAATTTTCGAAATGATTAACCCAAATAGACCGACCTCTCCGCATTTACAGATTTATAAACCTCAGCTTACATCCGTGTTGTCTATATCCCATAGGATAACAGGGGTAATTTTATCACTTACTTCTATGATGATTCCGCTCTCTTTAGTCATCATTTCCTTAGGGTCTGAGTATCATGCATTTCTAGTAAAATTTTTCTCTAATTTTTTTGTGAAACTTCTTTTAGTGGGAGCTATATTCACCTTAATTTATCATTTATGCAATGGTATTAGACATCTTTTTTGGGATTATGGTTATGGGCTTAGTCTAGAGAAAAGTTATTTATCCGGTTATTTGGTAATTTTAATCTCTCTAATTACCACATTAAGTTCAGTATTAATTATCTTTAGGAACTAGGTTTTGGCTATTTTGCATTGGAAATTTCAAAGGATCACCGCTATAACATTAGTGCCTGGAATGTTGTATTTAACATATTATCTTTTATCTATTAATGAACTCTCATACGAGCAGATTACTTCAGATATTTCATCAATTTATGGAATTCTGTTCATTTCTATTTTATCATCATTAATGTTTTTTCATAGTTCTTTGGGTATCGAGACGATACTGCAGGATTATGTTCACGATGGAAGACTGCAGGGTTTATTTATTGGTTTATCTAAGATTACACATGCTGTATTATTAGTTATTACATTAATTTGTCTTTATATAATTGCAGGTTTTTGACATGGAGAGTTACAAAATAAAAAAACACAAACATGATGCCATTGTTATTGGTGCAGGTGGGTCTGGTCTAAGAGCCACAATGGGGCTAGCCCAATCAAAACACAGCGTAGCTTGCATTAGCAAAGTTTTCCCGACAAGAAGCCACACCGTTGCAGCTCAAGGAGGCATCAGTGGCGCACTAGGCAACATGGGAGAAGACGATTGGCGATGGCATATGTATGACACTGTCAAAGGATCTGATTGGCTTGGGGATCAGGACTCTATTGAATACATGTGTAAAAATGCTGTTGAATCAATAATTGAGTTAGAGCATTTTGGTGTTCCGTTTTCTAGAACAGAAGAAGGAAAGATTTATCAACGACCATTCGGAGGCATGACGACGGAATACGGTAAGGGAATAGCACAACGAACTTGTGCTGCAGCTGATCGTACAGGTCATGCTATTCTTCATACTTTATATACACAGTCACTAAAAAATGACGTTGATTTCTTTATTGAGTATTTTGTTATTGACCTAGTCTACGATGATGGAAAATGCGTAGGCGTGTTAGCATGGTGTCTAGATGATGGGAGCATACACTTATTTCAATCTCATCTGGTAATACTAGCTACAGGTGGGTATGGTAGGGCATATTTATCATCAACTTCTGCGCATACTTGTACAGGTGATGGAAATGGTATGATTTTAAGATCAGGTTTACCTTTACAAGACATGGAGTTTATACAATTTCATCCGACTGGGATATATGGAGCTGGATGTTTAATTACTGAAGGCGCTCGTGGAGAGGGTGGTTATCTAACTAATTCTGATGGCGAGAGATTTATGCCTAAATATGCACCTAATGCAAAGGATCTTGCATCTCGTGATGTTGTTAGTAGAGCGATGCAGATCGAGATAAACGAGGGTAGAGGTGTTGGCGAAGATAAAGATCACGTTCTTCTTCATTTGGAGCACCTGGACGATGAGATTATTCAATCAAAACTTCCTGGCATAGCAGAAACTGCTAAGATATTCTCTGGGGTAGATGCAACAAAAGAGCCAATTCCTGTTATACCAACAGTCCACTATAATATGGGAGGGACTCCAACTAATTTTAATACTGAAGTGCTAGCTAATGGTTCAGGTCAAGTTGTTGAGGGCCTCATGGCAATAGGAGAAGCTGCTTGTGTATCAGTACATGGAGCAAATAGACTTGGGTCAAACTCTTTGTTGGATCTTATTGTTTTTGGGCGATCTGCAGCAGAAAGAGCATGCGAAATATTAGATAAAAAAACTAAGAATCACGTAAGTATTAATGAAGCCGCCTTAGACAAAATATTGTCTAGATTTGATAAGATAAGGAATTCAAATGGTGGGATAAGAACAGCAGAATTAAGAGATAAAATGCAAAGAGCTATGCAAAGGTACGCACCGGTGTACAGAGACAAGAGTACACTAGAAAAAGGTATTGAAATTATGAAAGATAATTTTAGAGATTTCAATAACTTATCTGTAAGTGATAAATCTTTAATATGGAATACTGATCTTGTTGAGTCACTAGAATTAAATAATCTTTTGTATCAGTCACTAGCTACGCTATACTCTGCATATAATAGGACTGAGAGTCGCGGTAGTCATGCTAGAGAAGATTATCCAGACAGAGATGACAAAGAGTGGCTCAAGCACACTATGGTTTGGGTAGATCAGGATGGTAATAGCAAGTTTGATTATAAACCTGTTGAGCTGAGAACTCTAACTGACGAAGTTGAGACTGTAGCTCTGAAAGCGAGGACATATTAAATGGCAAAATTTACATTACCAATTAATTCCATCGTAAAGAAAGGAACAACATTCAATGCTGATGATGCTGAAACCAAAGCAAACAGGAAGCTACGTGTTGACGTCTACAGATACAACCCTGATACTAATTCAAATCCTTACGTTGATACATATATATTAGATAAAGATAAATTTGGACCGATGGCTCTTGATGTACTTATGTACATTAAAAATAATGTAGACCCAACACTTACATTCCGCAGATCTTGTAGAGAGGGTATTTGTGGTTCGTGCTCTATGAATATCAACGGGACTAATACTTTGGCATGCATTCTTAATATTTCTGATGAGGACAAGCTTAAGATTTATCCATTGCCGCATATGCCCGTAATAAAAGATCTAGTGCCAGATTTAAGTAATTTTTACAAGCAGTATGAATCAATTAAGCCTTGGTTGATAAATGATAAAAAACCAGAAAGAGAACACCACCAAAGTCAAGAAGACAGAAGCAAGTTAGATGGTTTATTTGAGTGTGTTTTGTGTGCTTGCTGTTCGACCAGTTGCCCTAGCTATTGGTGGAATTCTGATAAATATCTTGGACCAGCCTCTTTGCTTCATGCATATCGCTGGATAATAGATAGTAGAGATGATGCAAAGAAAGAGCGTTTGTCTAATCTAGAGGATAAGTTCAAATTATTCCGATGTCATACTATCATGAATTGTACAAAAACCTGTCCTAAATCACTTAATCCCGCTAAAGCAATTTCACATATTAAGAAAATGTTAGCAACTGACAAATAGTTCACTAGTTGTATACAATTACATGCAAATTTCAAAGTTAAAGTGGAAGTGTCGCAAAGGTGTAAGAGAGCTTGACATACTCCTCACTAGGTACTTAGAAAATGTTTTTTTGACTTCACCCATTATCGAGCAGAACATTTTCAAAGAGTTTCTCGAAAAAGATACATATGAGATACTTGATATTTTAATGGATAAGAAAAACTTTGATCAGAAATACGGTAAAATTGTAACGATACTTAGAAATTTAAATAAATGAGTACACCATCAGTTCTTCTTGGAGTCAATATTGATCATGTGGCTTTTATCAAAAAGTCAAGAGAAACAAGTTATCCTGATTTGATAAACGCTGTAAAACTTTGTGAGAACTCTGGTGCTGATTCAATTACAATTCACTTAAGAGAAGACCGCAGACATATCCAGGATGATGATGCTATTCTAATTAGAGAACATTGCAGAAAATTAAATTTTGAAATGGCTAATACAGATGAGATGATAGCATTCGCACTCAAGCTAAAGCCTGATTTTTGTTGTTTTGTCCCAGAGAATCGTGATGAAAAAACAACTGAGGGTGGGCTAGCCCTAAATGAAATGACAAGGGATCAAGAAAATTTATTTAAAAAAAATATTGATATTCTTGAAGAATCTGGCGTAGAGGTCTCTTTATTTATAGATCCAGAAGAAGAGAGTGTTGAGAAATCAAAGCAACTGGGAGCAACTTCCATAGAACTTCATACAGGCCCTTTTGCAATTGGCTATGAGTCTAATAACTACCAGAACGAATTCCAAAAACTCATAGATGCTGCCAACTTAGCAAATAGTCTCTCATTAAAGGTCAATGCAGGTCATGGCTTGAATTATCAAAATCTTTCTCAAATAATGAAGATACCATATTTAAATGAACTCAATATTGGACATGCTATTATAGCTGAATCTATTTTTATTGGTTTAGATGATGCAATAAAAAAAATCAGGCGTATAATTGACAATAGTGATTAGAGGTGTTGGCATAGACATAATAGAAAACGTGAGAATCAAAAAAACTTTCTCTCGATTCGGCTACTCATTCGCAAAAAAAATATTGTCGACAAATGAATTACAGGAGTTCTCAAAGTCTCATAAAAAAGTTGACTTTCTCGCTAAACGATTTGCTTCTAAAGAAGCTCTATCTAAATCTATTGGAATAGGCTTGTATAGAAAAGGGTTATGCCCAAAAATCATTGATATAAAAAAAGATAACTTAGGTAAGCCAATTATCGTAATTAGCAAAGAGTTGAAAATAATACTTAAAAAATACTCTATTAACTCTCTCCATCTCTCTATATCAGATACAGATAAGTTATCTACAGCTATAGTAATAGCAGAAGGCGAGTAGTGAGTGACTCAGTTTTAAACCTTATAGGCAACACACCACTCGTTGATGTAGCTTTTAATGATAAGAATGTAATATTAGCGAAGCTAGAGGGTAATAATCCAGGCGGTTCAGTAAAAGACCGGGCAGCTCTTAGGATGATTGAAGATGCTGAGAAAATTGGTCGGATAAAAAAAAATGATACTTTAATAGAGGCAACAAGTGGCAACACAGGTATTGCACTAGCGATGGTTGCTGCAATGAAAGGATACAGTATGCGCCTGATAATGCCTGAGACAGCTTCAGTGGAGAGAATTAAAACAATGAAGGCATATGGCGCTGATGTGATACTGGTATCAAAAGAAGAAGATATGGAGGGTGCAAGGGATCTAGCGATAAAAATGAGAGACTCTGGTGAAGGATTTGTCCTTGATCAATTTTCTAATAAATCCAATTACTTAGCACATTATGAAGGGACGGGGCCAGAAATATGGCAACAAACAAATGGTAAGATAACTCATTTTGTATCAGCTATGGGCACAACAGGCACTATAACCGGTGTCTCTAAGTATCTTAAACAAATGAATCCATCCATAGAAATTATTGGCGCTCAACCACAGGACGGTTCTAGAATACCCGGTATAAGAAGGTGGAAAGAGGGATATGAACCACAGATAAAGAGAGACGCGATTATCGATCGTACGATTGATATTTCAGAGGCTGATGCTAAAGATTTTTCAATGAAGCTATCGAGAGAGAGAGGCTTGTTTTGTGGTTTATCAGCAGCAGCAAACGTATGCATTTCCCACAAGATAGCCAATGACCTTAAAAATGCTGTTATTGTGACTATAATTTGTGATAGAGGTGATAGATATCTTTCGTCACTTTAATTATTTTTGAATTATAAGATTTTTACCTGCAACAAGATATTTAGAGCCTTTGATACCATTGGATGAAAGTAACTTTTCTCGCGAAACATCGAAGCCTGATGCAATAATTTTAGTAGTATCACCAGTGTTTACGACGTAGCGTAAATTCATATTCTCATTAATTGATAGTATAGGAGATCTCATTTTAATTTTTATTTTATTGCCTACGAATAACTTCGTATTTTTGTCTGCATTGTTCCATTGAAGTAACGATTTCATATTCACATCATAAAATTTCGCTATACGATACCAATTATCATATCTTTTTACAGTATGGTAGTAATTAAATGTTTTATCTATTATACGATGTTCATAATCACCAATAGATATAGTATTTTTATCTGTATCCGTTATTTTTATAGGAAGACGTAATTTTTGATTTATTAAAATCAAGTCAGATTTAAGTGAGTTTTTTGTCATTAATGCTCGTACTTTTACATTATATTGTTTTGATATTGCTGAGAGGGTATCTCCCTTTTTTACAATATGTATTTTTTCTTTGAACATAATAGTCCTGTACTTTTTATATCGCTCATTAAACTTCTCAATTTTATTATATGGCAGCAATATTTTATTCTGCATTGATGGGATTATATACCAAGCACTAAAGCCAGGATTTAAAAAGTATAGAGTTTCTAAATCAACATCTGACAAAACGGATAGAGTATAAAAATCTATTGGATTATATATTTTAACTAATCCTGTTTGTGGTTTGTTAGATAATTTAGGTAATGTTACACCGTAACTTCTCGGGTTTGACATAATATCTCTAAGAGCAAGTAATTTTGGTACGTAAATTTCTGTCTCTCTAGGAAGGTTCAGATCCCAAAAGCTAGTTTTACCAATAACGTACTTCGCTTTTGACATTGATCTACCTACTTTACCAGCACCGGTATTATAGGATGCGATAGCTAGTAACCAATCCTTCTTGAAATGTCTGTGCATATCTGAGAGAAAGTGAGTTGCAGCTTTAGTGGAGTTTAAAATATCT
The DNA here is from genome assembly GCA_902628335.1 of uncultured Gammaproteobacteria bacterium. Taxonomy (GTDB): domain Bacteria; phylum Pseudomonadota; class Gammaproteobacteria. The sequence goes on along the minus strand of CACOMO010000005.1, from coordinate 16,746 downwards.
CGTCTACCGTCGTACCACCAATTTTTAGCTAGTCTGTATTCTCTAGCTGTAGGAGGGATAAATTGCCATATGCCTGCAGCTTTTGATGGCGAGTGAGCATATGGCTGATATCCACTTTCAACAATCGGTAATAGTGCTAGCTCATAAGGAAGATTTCTATTCTCTAATTCTCTTATTACGTGATATAAAAATGGTTTAGCACGATCAATTGATCGATATAAGAACTGTTTATTTTTTATGAACCACTCTCTTTCTTTGTCAACTCTAGAGGAATGAACATTATCCAGGCAAAAACCTGCATTTAGCTTATCCCAAATCGACGAAAACTCCTTCTTTCTGAGTTTCTTCGTTTGGCAATCAAAATCTCCAAAATTAGCCAAAATTTGTGGACGCTTGTAACTGACTGGGCCACTACAACTTGATATTAAGCTTGTAGCCAATATAATTAATAGATATTGAGTTATTTTTTTTGACATAGAACATTTAAAGATTAGCAAAATACAAGCATATTTTCTAATCAAATAAGTATGAAATTAGACACAAATACCCATCATTATACAGAATTAGCGCGTTGGTATAGAAAAACGAAAACCCTTCCAATAAGAAAAGCAGTTACCTTGAAGGTTAGTGAACTTCGACATAATCTTGATGGTAACAATGCGCTTTATCTAGGATTGCCAGAATTTAGAAAAAAATTTGAGTCTACCAAGTACTTATCATTCTTTTCAGTGGATGGTAAAGATATCATCAAATATCAAAGTATAGAAAAAAAATTACCATTTGAGGACAAGTCGCACGACATTATAATACTTATGCATGCACTTGATTTGTTAGATAAGCCATATAATTTCATAAGAGAGATAGACAGAATTGCATCTGATGATGCCAAGATATTTATAGTTGGCTTCAATAAACTCAGTCTATGGGGACTGACACGACAATTACGTAACAAACATCATTCACCGTGGTCAGCAAATTTTCATCCTATTTCAAATATAAAAGAATGGTTCAAGATATTAAGCTATGACGTCAAGATTAACACAACAAGCTGTCTTCTCCCATTTCTCTCAAAAAGCCTATGTAAATACATGGATAAATTTAGTTTTTTACAAAAATTACTTTTTCCGAGTTATGGTGGGATATATTTTTGTCTTCTTACCAAAAAAATCGTACCTTTGACGCCACAGAAACTCAAATTTAAAGATAAGTACGTTGTTCATACCTTCCCAAAATCCAGCATGAATAGAGTCAAATGAGCACAATAAGAGTCTTTACTGATGGTGCATGCAGTGGCAACCCTGGAAATGGTGGTTGGGGTGTTGTGATCGTCAAAGACAGTGAGATAACTAAATATAACGGATCTGAAAATGATACCACTAACAACAGAATGGAGTTAAAAGCAGCCATAGAGGGGATAAAGCTAGCTGCAGACGACTCATCACTGACTCTTTATACTGACTCTAAATATGTTAAAGATGGTATTACATCCTGGATTGAGAATTGGAAAAAAAATAATTGGCTCACAAGTTCCAAGAAACCCGTGAAAAATCAGGATCTTTGGGAACAACTTGATTCGTTGAATGAAAAGTATCATGTCTCATGGAAATGGGTTAAAGGTCATCAAATTGAGAAAACAGAACACTCAAGATATAATAATCTTGCTGATGAATTAGCAAGAGATGCAGTGAAGTAATGAAAAGATTGATTGTATTGGATACGGAAACTACTGGCTTGGATGTCAATGATGGCCATCGGATAATTGAGATAGGGTGTGTGGAGATAATAGATCGAAATATTACTTCAAATAGATTCCATAAGTATATCAATCCAAAAAGAGTTATTGATGAGGGCGCACAAAAAGTTCATGGTATAAGTAACCAGATGCTTGAAAATAAGCCTGAATTTAAAGATATAATCGATGAATTTCTCTCCTTTATACATAATTCGATATTAGTAATCCACAATGCACCATTTGATCTTGGCTTCTTATCTTCGGAGTTATCATATTGTGATAGAGATAAAAATTACTTCCAGTCTAATCATGAAGTTTTGGATACATTAACAATTTCACGAAAACAGTATCCAGGTAAACGAAATTCTCTCGATGCATTGTGTAGTAGATTAGAAGTTGATAATGCTGATAGAAATTTTCATGGAGCACTTCTAGATGCAAGCTTATTAGCAAACGTATACCTTAAAATGACTAGAGGCCAAACATCTTTGTCAATGATTAATCAAGTGGAAAGTTCAAATTCTACTGATACAGAGCAAGAAATTGCTGAACGTGATCAAATCATACTTAGAGCTAATAATGATGAATTAGAGGCCCATCAAGATTATTTTAAGAGTTAGAGTTCGATTTAAGGAGTCTCTGCTTTTTCCGATTCCACTCTTTTGTTTTTATATCATTTCTTTTATCGACTGTTTTTTTACCTTTCCCAACTGCTACCTCTATCTTTATGAGAGATTTCTTGGTATAAATTTTTATTGGGACGATTGTATGACCGCTAATCTTTATCTCATTTATAATTTGTTGAATTTCTCTTTTGGATAATAAGAGTTTTCTCTTTCTGGTTGGATTTAGATTATCTGAATTACCATAATTAGGGAGTACCTTTAAGTGTGAATTAATCAAATATATCTCATCTTGAAAGACACTGACATAACTTTCGCTAATTTGTCCATGACCTTCCTTAAGACTCTTGACCTCCCATCCTTCGAGAACAATACCTGCTTCAAGTTTTTTGATGAGCGTATATCTGAATGTTGATTTTTTATTACTACACAATATATTCATAATATTTAAACATAATGTATAATAACATTGTATCATGTTTCAAATAGGAGTTTGCAAATATTAACAAAGAAAGAAAATCCATCCATGGCGAATGGTCCTCTAAATTAATATTTATTTTTGCTGCCACAGGTTCTGCAGTTGGTCTAGGGAATATTTGGAAATTCCCGTGGATGACTAGTGAGAATGGAGGGGGAGCATTTGTCTTGATATACATACTTAGCGTTATTATTATAGCTTTACCTATCATGATTGCGGAGGTTTTTATAGGTAGACACGGAAAGCAAAATCCAGTTGATAGTCTTAAATTTACAGCTAATGAGTCTAGCAGTTTTAATTTTCTAGAGGTCGATAGTGATCTAAATAGAGTTCGCTCTAAGACACAGTCATATTCGAATTCGGATGATTATAGCAACTGGCAGCTAGTTGGCTGGGCTGGTATGATTGCTGGGATCCTCATATTGTCATTTTATAGTGTAATCGCAGGGTGGACAATATCATATATTTTTAAAGCAGCTTTCGGCGTTTTCAATCTTGTTACTGCTGAGCAGTCTCAAGTTATTTTTAGTGATCTAGTTTCTGATCCTGAAAAACTTCTAGCTTGGCACACGATATTTATGTTCCTTACTGGATATATTGTCGCGAAGGGCGTAAAAGGTGGATTAGAGAAGGCTGTAAAAGTTCTTATTCCAGGTTTATTTATTTTATTACTCGGCCTAGCTATTTATTCTTTAAATTTAGATGGATTTCAAGATGGTATTAAATATATGTTTATACCAGATCTCGACAAGATTAGTCCAGATGTAGTTTTAAGTGCCATGGGTATGGCATTCTTCTCATTGAGTATTGGAATGGGATCTCTCATGATATACGGATCGTATTTATCAAGAGAGTCGTCCATAACAGAAGTAACCGCTGTTGTTGCATTTTCTGATACATTTGTTGCTATACTAGCAGGAATTATAATTTTCCCGATGGTTTTCACATTTAATCTTGACCCATCATCTGCCGGGCCAGGACTAATATTCAAGACTTTACCTATAGCATTTGGGGTTATGCCATATGGTGAAATAGTAGCAACCTTATTTTTTATTCTACTTTTTTTTGCAGCTATTACATCCTCAATATCGTTGATAGAACCAGCGATAAGTTTTCTAATAGAAAAATATTCATTTAGCAGAGCAGAGGCCACCGTTCGTTTGAGCTCGCTCACATGGCTCCTAGGCATAGGTACACTCTTATCCTTCAATCATCTTTCTGATATTACTTTGTTTGGGATGACATTTTTTGATCTACTGGATAATTTTACCTCAAAAATAATGTTACCGTTAGGTGGTCTCTTAATGGCAATATTTGTTGGATTCATTGTTAAAAGAAAGATAGTTAGTGATGAATTGGAGATGAGCCAAACATTATTTAATTTTTGGAGATTCATAATCAGGTTTATAGCACCAGTGGCAGTTACCCTCATCTTCATCAATGGTTTTGTATAATGAATGTAGTTAATCAATCAGAAGATATAAACGTAGACGTCTCTTTGATTTTCAAATTGATTAATAATGTTGAAAGATACTCTACCTTTTTGCCATGGTGCTCAAGCTCTATAATTCTGAGTGATTCATCTTCGGAAATGGTTGCTGAAATTGAAATATCAGGAAAGCCAATCAAGTGGAAATTTAAAACTAAAAATACTTATGAAGTTAATGAAATTATAAAAATACAATTAATGGATGGTCCTTTTAAAAACTTAGATGGTTATTGGAAATTTCATGTAATTGATAAATATAATACAAATGTTAGTTTATTTTTGGAGTATGAATTTGATAGTAAAATTATTGAACTATCCCTTAAGCCAATTTTTTCTACCATAATGTCTTCTATTTTAGATTCATTTATATCAGAAGCTTTTCGATTAAAAAATGAAAAACAAAAAAATTAAGATCGAAATCTTTTTTCCGATCAACAAACGTATCGTATCTAGATTTAAAATTATAAATGATGGCACAACTTTGAAAGAATTTTTGGATAAAATAGAACTTGAGGAATTACACTCATTAGCTAATTTAAGCTTTGGTGTTTTTGGTAAAACTAAGGATTTAGACTATAAGCTTAAAGAATTTGATAGAATAGAAGTTTACCATGATGCATCGGCTGATCCCAAAAAATCAAGAGAATTACGAGTAAAAAAAAATCATAAGTCTTGAATTACCAATGATCTGAGATTATATTAATAATATATCATGAAAAATGATTCAACTTTAAAGGATGCTGGACTTAAAGTAACCCACCCAAGGGTAAAAATCCTTGAGTTGTTCCAGTCTAATCCCGATAGTCATCTTAGCGCTGATGATATACACAACAATCTAATGAAAAAAGACGAGAATATTGGTCTTGCTACCATATACAGAGTCTTGACTCAATTGGAGGAAGTTGGATTAATTCAAAAAAATCATTTTGATGATAACTCTTCGACATACGAGATTAAGAAACAACATCATGATCATTTAATTTGTAATGTGTGTGGCAAAATAGTGGAATTTACTGATGACGACTTAGAAGAGTTACAAGAAAAAATCTCTAAGCGACACAATTTTATCTTGGATACTCATGTGATGACACTATTTGGCACATGTACTAATGGCGAGTGCAATAGCAATAAAAAAGATTAGGATCTGCCTCCCCATTTCAGTTTTTTATTTAATATCTGAAAATAATTGTATTCAATTGGGTGTAAAATCCTGAGTTTGTTTTTACTTTTCTTAATTTCAATTATTTTAGATTTCTCAAAGTTATTGTTATTAGATCCATCTACTGTCGTCATCGTATGATTAACAGATAGTTTGTCAACTTCTACTTTTATTTTATCTCTCTCATTCACAATAATAGGTCTATGACTGTATGTATGTGGTGAGACAGGTGTGCAACAGATTACATTAGAATCTGGACTAACAATTGGGCAGCCATTAGACATTGAATATGCAGTAGATCCTGTTGGAGTTGCGATGATAATACCATCTGAGCGTTGTACATTAATAAGAAAATTATTTACAAAAATTTTCATCTTGATCATTTTTAGTTGTCCATAGTTATGAACAACAACATCATTGAGTGATATGCATTTTCTTACTATATTTTCTTGATCTTGAATTTTTGCCTCTAGCATCATTCTATTATCAACGATATAGTCACCACTAATTATCGCTGTAATCTGTTTGTGAGCTTGTTTTTTATCTATATCTACTAGAAAACCAATTTTACCATAGTTGATTCCTAATATTGGAACATCTAGGTCTATTGCGAATCTCGAAGCAGTCAGAAATAATCCATCACCACCAAAAACTATTATTAGATCTGAGTTAATCTTAGATTTTGTAAATTTGAAGTCATTATTTATAATCTCACTTGTTGACTCAACTTTCGCGTATCCTGCATGTTGTGAAATTAGAATCAATTTAATCCCATTTCTTTTCAGATGATTGATTATTTTTCTGATATTTGCGTTAGCAAAATATTTTTGATGTGAATATATAATTACTTTTTTTATTTTTTTCATCTAATTCTTCTATAAAGATTCTAAAAATTTATATTAACAACCATTATAGATTAATTTACTATATCCATAAATGCAAAATTTAGAGAAAAGTAGAAAGGAAATAGTTCGTATTGTAGAGCAAATTAAAATTACGGCTATATCAAAGAATCTAATCATCTCTACCGCTGAATCATGCACAGGCGGTAAGCTAGCTGAGTGTCTTACAAGTATTCCAGGTTCATCAAAGTTTTTTGATTCTTCCATTATAGCCTACTCAAACGCGTCTAAAGCTAAGTTACTGGGTGTGTCACTGGACACAATAAGTACTTATGGTGCAGTTTCCGAAAATGTTGTTGAGGAGATGTCATCAGGTCTTTTGGAGAGAACGAGCACTGATATTGCTATAGCTGTATCGGGTATAATGGGGCCTGATGCAGATGACACTTTGAAAGATATTGGGACAGTCTGGTTTTCAATTAGAGATCAAGCGAGAGATCAAACAAAAATGATTAAACTTGACGGTAATAGAGATTCTAATAGAATATTGAGCGTCCTATTTGGATTAAATTATTTATCTGATTTCATTAACGAGGTTTAATTGATATTATAATAGAATAATTAACGAATTCGAGGTTGAACCACAATATGGAAGAGAATAAACAAAAAGCATTACAGGTAGCGATTGGTCAAATTGAGAAAGATCATGGAAAGGGAGCTTTGATGAAGTTAGGTGAGGGTGCCTCTTACCCAGATATTGAAGCTGTTTCAACTGGGTCGCTTACATTAGATGCTGCTCTTGGCATAGGCGGTTTACCAAAAGGAAGAGTTATCGAAATATATGGCCCAGAATCATCAGGGAAAACTACGATGGCACTGCAGGTGATAGCAGAAACCCAAAAAGATGGTGGGACAGCAGCGTTTATTGATGCAGAGCACGCACTAGATCCAAAATATGCAGAAAATTTAGGAGTGAATATAGATGATTTACTACTTTCTCAACCAGATTCAGGTGAGCAAGCTCTTGAAATCACTGATACGCTAGTAAGATCTGGCGCTGTTAATACAATTGTAATTGATTCTGTTGCTGCTCTCACTCCAAAAGCAGAAATTGATGGAGATATGGGCGACTCCCACATGGGGTTACAAGCAAGATTAATGTCTCAAGCACTTCGTAAACTTTCAGCTAATATAAAGAAATCAAATACTTTGGTAATATTTATAAACCAGATTCGAATGAAAATAGGAGTTATGTTTGGAAGCCCTGAGACAACAACAGGTGGAAATGCTCTAAAGTTCTACTCCTCAGTGAGATTAGATATAAGACGAATAGGTGCAATAAAGAAAGGAGACGAGATTGTTGGTAATGAAACACGAGTAAAAATTGTAAAAAATAAAGTCGCACCACCATTTAGGATTGCTGAATTCGATATAATGTACGGTGAGGGAGTATCAAAAGAGTCTGAACTCATCGATTTAGGAGTTAAGTATAACATTCTCGATAAATCAGGAGCCTGGTATAGTTATGGTAGTGATCGAATTGGTCAGGGTAAAGATAATTCAAGGATTTTTCTAAGAGATAATCCTGATATAGCCGAACAGATTGAAGATAAGATAAAATCACACATTAATAGTGAAAATACTAGTCAAAAGAACGGAAAAAGTGTTAGTGACAGTGTAGATGAGCAACAGCCAAATTGATGAAATAAATGTGTCTATTTCTCGTTATCTTAAAATTCGAGAACACTCAAAAAAAGAACTAATCGATAAACTTTTAAAAAAAAATTATAACCTAAAAGATATCTTATCGTGTATAGAAGATTATAGTGAACGTAATCTCCAGTCAGATCAGCGCTATACCGAGGACTTAGTTAGAGTAAAATTTAATGCAGGAAAAGGTCCTAATTTTATTGAGAATTTTTTAAAAACTCAGCAAGTTTCAAGAGAACTTATCGAGGATGGACTTTCTCAATACTCACAGTCAGATTGGGTTGAATTAGCTATAAAAGCATTGAGGAAAAAATTTAAGAACAATGACGGAGTAGAGGATACTGAGAAGCTAAAGTCGTTTTTATCTTATAGAGGTTTCCCATATAATATTATAGAACTTGCGATTAAGGGGTATGAGTAGTTTGGATATTCGTAAAGAGTTTATTAAGTATTTTGAGAAGAAAGGACATACACGTCAAGATTCGAGTTCATTAATTCCAGCTGAAGATAGAAGCTTGCTATTTACAAATTCAGGTATGGTGCAATTTAAAGATTTTTTTCTCGGAATCAGAAAACCTAGTAGTACAAAGATAGTGACCTGTCAAAAATGTGTGAGAGCCGGAGGTAAACACAATGACTTAGATAATATTGGTTTCACTAACAGACATCATTCTTTTTTTGAAATGTTAGGAAACTTTAGCTTCGGAGATTATTTTAAGAAAGATGCGATCAGTTATGCATGGGATTTTTTAGTAAATATCATTGGTATACCGGGTGAAAAATTATATGTCTCGGTTCATAAAGATGACGAAGAGGCAATGTTAATTTGGACTAATGATATTGGGCTGAGCAGAGACAGAATATGGATACTTGATGATACTGATAATTTTTGGCAAATGGGATCGACCGGACCATGTGGCCCATGCTCTGAAATATATTACGATTATGGGAAATCATTGAAAGGTGAAATTCCGACTAAGGGAGATCCAGGTGATAGATACGTTGAGATATGGAATCTAGTTTTTACACAATATAACAAGGACAAAGATGGCATACTCCACGATCTACCCATGAAATGTGTTGATACCGGAATGGGGTTGGAGCGCATACAAGCTATCTTAGAAGGTCAGATAGATAATTACGATTCATCAGCTTTCTCTGACCTAAGTCAAAAAATTGATAAATTAATCAAACCAAAAAAAATATCTGCGCCAATAAAGAAAATTATCATGGACCACTCTAGATCAGCTTGCATGCTAATATCAGATGGTGTAATTCCCAGCAGTGATGGAAGAGGGTACGTTGTTAGACGAATTATTAGACGGGCGACGAGGTATTTATACAACCTAGGCATTGATGAACCATTTTTGTATAAGTTAACCGAAATAATAACTGATAAGCTTGGTGACATTTACTCTAATCTTAGAGACAAGGGAAGTCAGGTTAGCGATATAATTCAACAAGAAGAGAAAAATTACTTAGGAACGCTGGATAATGGCCTTAAGCTTATAGATAAGTTAACAATTAAGTCCAAAAATCTCAGTGGAGCTGATATCTTTAAATTATATGACACATACGGTTTTCCCAAAGAGATTATCGAAGAGATTGCAAATGAGAATAATCTAACATTGGATCTCTCAGGCTTTCAGCAATTAATGGATAAGCAGAAAAAAAATAGCAAAACTACAAGTAATTTTAAAGTTGATGAGACAGATCACGAGATCATTAAACATCAAACATCGTTTATAGGTTACACTAACTCTTCATCAACTAGCAAAATAGTAGATATAGTTATTAAAAATCAACACGTAAAGCAAATTGATGCGATTAATAGCGAGTTTTACGTCATTCTTGATAGAACAGTTTTTTATCCAGAGGGAGGTGGGCAAATTTCTGATTCAGGTTCAATTGGTAACAAAAATTGCCAATTAAATGTAGTTGATGTCAAAAAAATACAAGATACGATCATACATCTCGTCCGGTTGAAAGAGGGGAAATTAGCGGTTGGCGATAATGTGGAACTTAGCATCGATGAAATTAAACGTGGTAAAACTGCAATAAATCATTCTGCAACTCATTTAATGCATCAATCGTTGAGGGAAACTCTTGGTGCACATGTTGAGCAAAAAGGATCATTGGTCACTGATGACTATTTGAGATTCGATTTTTCTCATAATAAAGCTCTATCAAATCAAGAGATCGAGCATATCGAAGGTCAAGTTGTTTCAGAGGTCAATAAATCGATTGACACGCGATCAAAAAATATGAGCTTTAAAGAAGCTATGAAACTTGGCGCATTAGCATTTTTTGATGAAAAATATGGAGACGATGTTAGAGTCGTATTTGTGGGATCTAACTCTGTTGAGCTATGTGGAGGGACACATGTATCAAACACGAGAGAAATCGGTTTATTCAAAATAATATCCGAATCCAGTATATCGACTGGGGTTCGCAGAATAGAAGCGATTACTTCCCAAAAAGCCAATATATTTTTTAATCATCTTCATACTCAGTCTAAATTTTTATCACAACATCTAAATGTAAAAAGCGATGAGGTCACAGATAAGATTATATCCATGAAAAAAGAGGATAATGATAATAAAAAATTAGTATCAAGTCTAAATAAAAAAATCGCAAAGTTGTATTATAATTCCATTGATCACATAACTTCCGATCAAACAAAAATATTTATTCATGAGTGCGATGATTTAACTTTAGATCAAATGAGAATGTTATCTGACGTTATAAAATCACAGTCTACTGATTCAATATCAATATTATTTAAAAATATGTCCAATACAATATCTTGTCTTATTGGTGTTTCAAAAAACAGTAAACACGTATATAATTCAAAAAAAATCGTCAGTGAGTTGACGGAAAAATTTGATTGTAAAGGTGGTGGTAGTGATACTTTTGCTACATGTATTATTACTGGAATAAAAACTGATAAATTAAAAGACTTTGCATCTAAATTATTTAAATAAAAAAAATGACACTTATAGTAAAAAAATATGGAGGATCATCCCTCTCATCCGTTGCAAAATTGAGAAATATTGCTAAGACTACTCACGACTTACATCATAATTCGAATCAAAAGATTGTGGTTGTCTTATCTGCTATGGGATCTTCGACAGACAAGCTTGTAGATCTATCGATTAGAGCAGTAAAAGATGCTAACAAAAGAGATTATGATATGCTGCTATCCTCAGGTGAGCAAGTTAGCATAGCTATGCTCTCAATGTTAATTAACGACCTTGGTGGCAGAGCTATTCCTTTGACCGGATGGCAGGCAGGAATTAAAACAGACTCTTCACACGCTAATGCGAGGATAAAGTCTATTAATACCAAAAGAATAAAAGCAGAATTGCGAAAAAATAACATAGTTGTCATTGCCGGTTTTCAAGGTATCACATCCGAGGATAATATATCTACACTTGGCCGAGGAGGTTCTGATACCACAGCCGTTGCTCTTGCAGCAGCTCTCAAGGCGGATGAGTGTCATATCTTTACAGATGTTGATGGGGTTTATACAACTGATCCAAGAATTTGTTCCAAAGCAAGACGTTTAGATTTACTTACATACGAAGAAATGTTAGAAATGTCAGGATTAGGTTCAAAAGTATTACAACTACGCTCTGTTGAGTTTGCTAGTAAGTACAATGTTCCGATAAGGGTTCTGGATGCGCATAAAAATAATGCTCTAGGCACACTAATTACTAAAGAGGAGAAGAAGATGGAAGGAGCGATCATATCTGGTATAGCATTTACTAAAGATGAGGCTGAGATTATGATCAAAGGCGTCAAAGACCAGCCCGGTGTTGCAGCAAAGATACTTGGTCCGATTGGCACAGCTAAAATTGAAATTGACATGATTGTCCAAAACGTTGGATCTAATGGCCTTGCTGATTTTACTTTTACTGTCAGTAGAAATACACTAAAGAATGCTATAAAAGTCATTGAAAATAATAAGAAAAGTATGGGTTATAGTAGCTTTGATACAAAGAACAACATTGTCAAAGTCTCATTAATTGGTGTTGGAATGCGCTCACATGCAGGCATAGCGAGCAAAATGTTCAAATGTCTTGCAAAAAATAAAGTAAATATAAGGATGATCTCTACCTCAGAAATAAAAATATCCGTGGTAATTGATCAAAAAAACCTAGAAATAGCCGTCCAAGCGTTACATAATGAATTTAAGCTAGATAAAAAATAAAAAAAGGATAGCTTGTTAAAAAGGAGGGGGTAATATGCTTATACTTACAAGAAGAGTAGGTGAGGCTTTGATGGTTGGTGATGATACCAAAATAGTGGTTTTAGGTGTTAAAGGTAGTCAGATTCGCCTAGGAATAAATGCACCTAAAGATGTCCAAGTCCATAGAGAGGAAATTTATCAGAAAATAAAAACCGACGACGAATCTGTAGCTGTTGACTCTGCTAAAAAATAGGGATGTTCAGGAGAAGTGGCTGAGTGGTTGAAAGCGGCACCCTGCTAAGGTGTTATAGGGTTTAAACTCTATCGAGGGTTCGAATCCCTCCTTCTCCACACACTAGCTTGACGTTTTCTTAAGCTCGCTAAATGCAGATAAGGCGCGTTGTCTTGATTCTTTGAGATTGACGATGCTACTTGGATAATTCTTGCCGAGTTTGACTCCAGAATTATCGAGAACTGTTTTTGGAGCATTAGAAGGGTCATGAATATAAGTGTTTGGTAAATCACCTATCTCTGGGACGAATTTCCTTATATATTCGGCATTTGGATCAAACTTCTGACTTTGAGTGACAGGATTAAATATTCTAAAATATGGTGCTGCATCAGCACCGGTCCCAGCTACCCACTGCCAGCTTGCATTATTGTTGGCATCATCCGCGTCCAGTAGCGTATCTTTAAACCAATCTCTTCCAGAATGCCAATGATGGAGAAGATTTTTCACCAAGAACGACCCAACGATCATTCTCACTCGATTATGCATGTAGCCAGTCTCCCATAGCTCTCTCATACCAGCATCTACAATTGGATAGCCAGTATTTCCAGTTTGCCAGGCATCCAAGTAAGCTTTGTTTTTAAGCCACGGGAAAGAATTAAATTTGTCTTGAAGATTAGTTGTATCTAATTTCGGATTAAAAAATAATAAATTATGAGAAAACTCCCTCCACACTAACTCGGTGTAAAATCTCTCCTTGTCCTCATTATCAATGTCTCCAAGAGAATTTGCTACCTCATTAGGCGAAATCTCCCCAAAGTGAATATGAGGAGATAGTCTTGATACATTATCTAAATCAGGCCTATTTCTCCCTTCTGCATATCCAAGTAGGCCTTTATCTAAAAATTCTCTGAGTCTTTTTTGTGCGCCAATCTCGCCTGGTTCCCAGTATCTGTCAAATTTCTCATACCACGTATGCTCAGGAATTAAATGATCCTTGAGTAAATCTATATTTTTATCTTCTTTGTTTTCTAGGATAATAATGTCGTTTGTATTAATAGAAAAAGCATTATGATTCAATCCTAAATAATTATTTTTATAAAAGGGTGTAAAAACTCGATAAGGTGTGCCATCTTTTTTTAATGTATCCTCGGGGTTCATTAGAAGAGAAGAATTATATATAAATTCCCTAACATTATATTTTTTAGCAATATTTTTTACTAATTGTTCTTCTTGAATTGACTTATAATCAAACTTACGATTCCATGATATTTGTGTAATCTGATAATTTTCTATCAACCTTTCGATTATGTTAACCGCGTTTCCATCATACACTTTTAACTGATTTTTCAGCTGCTTATCAAGCTCATAAAGGCTTCTATATAGCCACGTTTTACTCGCAGACCCTAATGAGTTGGTATCTAATATGTATATTGGTAAGACCGATGAATTACGATCAATGAGATTCTTGATAGTTAAGTTATTTTGCAGTCTCAGGTCGTTTCTGAACCAAATTATACATTTTTCCATTCTAAAGATCTTTTTTAATATGACTATGCAAGACTAACAGGAACTTAAAAGTAAATCATTCAGTTTTGATAGTTATGCTTTCGTCCGTGTAAGTTTGAAATATTCATGAGCCATTTTTTTAGGACTAAATACATCTGAGGCTCGCGATAAGCCATTCGCTCCCATTTTTTTAGAAAATTCAGGATTATCAATAATATATATGATTTTTTGAGAAAACTCATCAGGGTCGTTTGGATTTATAAGAAAACCACAGCCACCATCTTTGCCAATTGTTTCTGGTATCCCGCCAATATTGGTTGCTACGACTGGCAATTTATTCAGCATAGCTTCGACAGCTGTAAGACCAAAAGACTCATGATTCTGACTCGGTATTATAACTAAATCAGCACCTGACATGCTGTTGGCAACATTCTCTATCTTGCCAGTGATTGTGACATCATTAGACAAACTCCTCTCATTTATGAGTTTCTGGACACGATGCACCTCCTCATCACTCGCATTTCCAATTAACAACAAGTGCAGGTCATCGCGTCTTCTGAGAGCAATCTTTAGAGCATCTAGCGCGAATTCATGTCCTTTTCTCTCCTCAAAAGTACCAACCATCAGCAGGATGTGTTTGTTTTTTGGAATTTTATAGCTATCTCTAAGATTAACCTGATTCTTACCAATAGGTAGCTCAACTCCATTAGGTATGGTTAGAATCGTCTTATGATTTCTGAATGCCTCTCTCGAGACTATCGTTGATGAACAATAATCAGAGACACTAACTATGTGATTAGTGACTTCTCGGAGCTTTTGGTCAATAAGATACTCAAGAGGAGACATTATACCGATCTCTCTCTCTGCATAGTTGTGAAAGTTGTGGATCGATACTCCTTTGGATACACGTCGCCATGCAATATTAGCAACTCTACACGTCTCACCTCCAGGGTAAGAGCCATTAACAGTCAGCAACGCGTCACCTTTGTGTTTTTTTAGCATAGATGAGATTGCATAGATTTGATATGGAAACAGTGCGTATCTAAATATCTTCCTGAGTATTTTTTGAAGCAACATAGGCAAGTATTTCATAAAAGTACTCAAAAAACTCCAGTTAACGGGTATTTGATGTTTAACCAGGTTTACAGAAGAAGGTAAATTCTCGCTTAAGAAGTTAATACCAGGATGACTATCATTACATATTACGAATAATTCGTCATCCTTATCAGGCCAGTATTTTGTAAGATTTACTATGAAAGTATCCATGCCCCCGTATTTCATATTTTCGGTGTAAATAATTATTCTCATTTCGACATTACTCAAATTACATAGGTGTTATAATGTTAATTATGAACTCAGAAGCTACAATTTTTGTTCTCTCACTCGCTATATTGTTCTTAGTAGGGTTTATTTTACTACAGAAAAGGCAACCATCTAATCAGAAAGATAAAATTAGCGAGATTATGGATTTCCAGTCTATTAAAGACAAGGTCGATAGTGGATTTGATAATTTAATGCGGAATCTCAATCAATCTGTTCAAGCACAAAACCATGCAACTGATCAACTGTCCAACAATGTCTCGGAGTTATATACTCTTTTCACTAGAGGGAGGTCAGGCCATCAAGGCCAATTTGGAGAGAGCTCATTGAGATTAATCCTCGAAAATAGCGGAATTGTGCCAGATGTAGGGTTTGAAGAGCAGAAGCAAATCGGAAGTGAAAAGCCCGATGTCGTTATAAATCTTCCTGAGGGAAGGAAAGTGGTAATCGATTCAAAGGTTTCTTTAGCAGACTACAGTAAATATTTAACTGCAGATTCAGATGAAGAGCGTAAATCATTGAAAAAAAAGCATATCCTCTCTGTAAAAAATCATATTAAGACTCTGTCATCTACATCTTACCGAGATTTGTATGGCTCTGACTCACTTGATTTGGTTGTGATGTATATGTCAGTTGAGGGAGCATACATACTTGCTTGCGAGGATGATCTACTCTCACAAGCTCTCAGAAATAAGATAGCAATCGTTGGACCAACAACACTCATAGCTCTACTACAGATCATTAGCAGAGCTTGGAGTAATAAGAGGCAATCTGACGACATCTCAAAAATCATCGCACAAGCAACAGCACTCTATGATCATAGTACGTTGGTTTTAGAGTCATTTGAGGAATTCATCAACCATCATGATAAATCAAGGGATTCTATTGATAGGGGTATTAAAAGAGCTAAGAAATTAGTTAACAAAGCCGAGGATATGCGTAAAATAGGTGGCTTAGAACCTAAAAGACTTATCTCGGATAAGATAAAAAAAATAAATAAGGACTAAATGCGCACGTAGCTCAGTTGGATAGAGCACGAGCCTTCTAAGCTTGGGGTCGGGGGTTCGAATCCTCCCGTGCGCGTATGGAAATAAAATCGAAGACAGTTAGATTGAGGATAATCGATTTAAAGTGTCTTTTTTACTTTCTGAAAAAAATTAAAAAAGCCTTTTGCTGCATAATTCCAGTATTTCATATCATAATCTCTAAATACTTTTATAAAATCGATGCCATCGTCTTTAAGATCTTTTTTAACACTTGATAAGTAGTCATTAATGTAGCCAGTTGGAGTAGCCAGAGTAACGATCTTTCTCAATTTATTTTCTTTCGCCCATTTGGCAATTGAACATGAGTCGTAATTAGTTATTTTGTGTCGAGAAGAGAATAATCTCGTGCGAGCATCCGCACATATACTTTCTTTGAATTGTTTTACTTTGTCACTATAAATATCTGATTCTTCTTTA
>CACOMO010000004.1 GCA_902628335.1 uncultured Gammaproteobacteria bacterium | reverse complement strand
ATAAGTGACATTTTGGAAATTTATTTCCTCCATAAGATGGGACAGTTCGTGTGGTTTTATATATGTTTTAATGGAATCTGATAAATACTTATAACTTTCCTCATCACCTGTAATATATTTTCCTAATTTCGGTATAATAAGATCTGTATATTTTTCATACATTTGTCTAATGGTCTCGTTAGATGGTGATTTAAAATCCATAATTACTAACTTGCCGCCAATTTTAAGAGACTCATATATATTCTTTAATGACGTTTGTTGATCTGTAAAATTCCTAAAACCAAATACAATTGTAGAGACTGTAAAACTATTCTTCTGTTTAAACTTCTCAATCGGTTTTGCAATAAATTTTATATTTTTTGTAATACCAGAATCTATAAATCTATCTTCTGCAATAGTTAGCATCTCTTTGTTGGCATCTAGACATGTTAGATTTATACCATGACATCTTTTTGCAAAATTGATAGCTATATCTCCTGTGCCTGATGCTATATCAAGAAGTATGTCAGAATTTCTTGGTTTAACTTCTTGGAAAAACCTGTGTTTCCAAATTCTATGAAAGCCTAGAGACATTAAATCGTTCATAAGATCATAGTTAGTTGCTACAGAACTAAATACTTGCTGTATTTTCTGATACTTTTCTTCACTATCCAGTATCTCAAAACCAAATTTTGATTTCTTATTCATTATCCTTTTTTCCTCTCAACGCGAAGAACATTTTCTTTTTTCTTCAAATTTCTAATTAACTTATCTAATGCTTTTGTTCCTGTCACTGTAATGACGAATATCATTATATTATGACCGGTTTGTTTTGAATCATCATAGCGAACACTTACTATATCAGATTCGTTTTGAGAGATTTCAGAAGATATTGATGCTAATACTCCTCGCTGATTTTCAACTTCTACTTTTAGACATGCATTAAATTGCTCTTCTACATGTTCGTCCCATGAGAGATCTATTTTCTCATCCGTAGCCTTTTTATCTTTCCTTATGCTTTTGCAATCATGTTTATGCACAACTATTCCTTTTTCTTGACTGATGTGACCTAATATATTATCACCTGGAATAGGATAACAACATTTAGCGAAAGAAAGCACTAACCCCTCTGTACCTTTGATACTCACTTCACCTGGTTTTTTAGTCTTTGGTGAATTTTCACTTGGAGCAACTCTAATAGATACTAACTTTGCAATTCTATTTCCTAATCCGATTTCACAAAATAGCTCTTTTACATTCTGGCATTTATACTCTTGTAAAACCATGTTAAGCGTCTTCTTTGGTATATCTTTAATTTCGAGATTGAAAGCTTTGAGTGAATTTTTCAAGAGTCTCTCACCAAGAGTTACCGCATCTTTCTTTTTTATTAACTTTAGTGAAGCTCTTATGGAGTGCCTAGCTTTTTCAGTGACAGCAAAATTAAGCCAACTTGGATCAGGTCTTATGCTTTTTTTGGTTATGATTTCAACTCGCTGTCCACTTTTAAGAGTTGTATTCACAGATACTGTTTTATCATCAAGCTTTGCTGAGTAGAAATTATTGCCTACATCTGTGTGGATTGCGTATGCGTAATCTATAATCGTTGATTTCTTAGGCAACTCAATAATTTTCCCTTTAGGTGTGAAAACATAAACTTTACCTGGATGAAGATCAGCTTTTATACTTTTAAGATACTCTTGTGGATTACCTGAATCCTTCTGTATTGTGAGCAAATTAGTAATCCATTGTTGCTCTTGGGTATAGTTGTTGACCAGAGGCTTATCTTTTGATTTATAAAACCAATGTGACGCTATACCTGTTTGAGCCATGATATCCATCTCTTTTGTTCTTACCTGTATTTCAATTGGAAGGCCATGAGGACCTAATATTGAGGTGTGTAAAGATTGATATCCGTTTGATTTAGGTATCGCTATATAATCTTTAAAACGACCAGGAATAGGTGTATATGTGTTATGAACAACTCCTAGTGATCTATAGCAACTATCAACATCAGAGCAGATAATTCGCACACCAAATACATCATTTATATCAGAGAAACTGAGTTCTTTTTGCTTCATCTTTTTGTAAATCCCGTATAAATGCTTTTCACGAGCCACGACATCCGTTTTTATCTCTTCATTATCTAGTTTTTTCAAGATTACTTTCCTAATCTTCTCCATCAATTCGTTACGATTCCCCCTGGATTTAATTAATGCATTTTTCAAGATTGTGTATCTTAGAGGGTGTATAGCTTTAAAAGACAAATTTTCGAGTTCTTTATTTAATGAGTGAATGCCTAGCCTAAGAGCGATGGGTGCAAATATCTCCAAAGTTTCTCTAGCTTTTTTTCTTCTTTTATCCGGTGATAAAGCAGAAATTGTATCTAGGTTATTTTTTCTGTCAGCTAACTTAATAAGTATAACTCGAATGTCCTGACTCATAGCAAGGAGCATTTTACGTAAATTCGCTGCGTCCGCCTCTACATTCGTCGCAAAGTTTATCTTATCTAGTTTGCTTACGCCATCTACAAGCTCAGAAACTTTATTACCAAAATTTTTTGCGAGATAGCCTTTATCAAAAGATGTATCCTCAATAACATCATGCAGAATAGCAGCCATAATTGATTCATGATCTAAATGGAGATCAGCTAAAAGTGAAGCTGCTGATAACGGGTGAAATATGTAATCTTCACCATCTTTTCTCAACTGACCAAAGTGTGCTTCAGAAGCTAGCAAATATGCTTTTTCAATCTTCTTAATTTGATACGCATTAAGATATTTAACAAGTTTTTTCTTGAAATCTCTAAAGCTTTTCACATATTTGCTCGATGGTTCGAGAATATCTCTTTTTCTATTATCCATTATTAAAGTTTAATAGCTGAGAAGGTTATATGGTAGTAATTTAGGACTTATTTTCTGGAGTATCTGTAGGTACTTTTTCTGGAATCTCTGGTTGTGGTGATTCTTCAGATACAGAAGAGGATTCAGATATTACAGCCTCAGACTCAGATGTTATCGAGTCGGATTCATTCATTTTTAACTGATCATTCTCTTTGTTAACGATCATAGATGAGTTATCTTTCTCAGCTGAATCAAAGTCCTTCGATTCCGTTAAAGTCTCTTCAGTAATTTTAGAATCATCAGGTCTTTCAGAATTTATCTGTTGACTTAGTTCTTCAACGATTTCCTGTTCATTGATACCACTAAATAGCTTTGAGTCAGCTAATTGTTTATTACTTACTTCAAAATAATCAAGCCCTACTTTTCTTTGCGCGATCTCTTTTAGCGCTAGAACACTCGGTTTATTTTTACTATCAATTGATGACGAGGCACCAGATGCAAGGTCCTTTGCTCTTTTGCTTGCAAGGGTACAAATATCAAATGTATTATCAATCTCTTTAATGCAGTCTTCTATAGTTACTCTTGCCATATTTACCTCATTTAAAGTAAAGATATTGTAGCAGAATTAACGAGGTAGACAACAGATTAATTATTAATCTTTGTAATGTCTTTCAGCCACGTATCTAGATTGATAGAGTTAACCTTGTTAGTAATTATTATGTTGAGTAATTCTCTAGAGGCTTTTGTAAAATTATCATTTACAACTATATAATCAGCACACTTTGAATATACCAATTCGTGAAGAGATGACTTCATTCTTTTTTTTATTACCTCTGCTGTGTCTTGGCCTCTATATCCCAATCTCACCCTTAGTGACTCAACACTTGGTGGGACAATGTAGATTGAGATTGCTAGAGGGAAGATTTGTTTGATTCTCATCATCCCCTTGTAATCAATCTCCAAGATAACGTCCTTTCCATTTTTTAGGAGATTGGAGGTCTCATCTATTCCTGTACCATAATAATTATCATATACTCTCTGATATTCTAAGAATTCATTATTACTAACTTTCTTGTCAAATTCCTGTTTGGAGATAAAATAATAATCTTTATTACTCTCCTCAGAATCCCTTTTTTTTCTTGTGGTAAATGATATCGAGGGGACTACAAAGTCACAGCGATTGCATATTGATCGGACTAAAGTTGTTTTACCTGCGCCTGAGGGCGCACTTACTATATAGAGATTGTTATTTTTAGTCAAATTAAGGTTATCCATCATTGTGATTTTGAATTATAATACAAAAAAGCAGTTTTAAGGAGATTAAAAAATGGGAGATACTTGGAAGTCAATTACTCATGAGGGTGTCACAGCTTTTGTGAACGCATCCACTGCAACAGTTTTACTTTGGATTGCTATTGAAAGTAGCGTATCTAGCTACTTTAATATTTCTATATTTTATACGATTTTAGCTGCTCTGATAATTGGTACATACCTTCTCTATAAAAAAGATGGTTATGATGCAATCGAGAAAAGATCTTCAATACAAGCTATTGTATCTACTTTGATTTTATGGTTCTCCACAGCAGGTTACTTAAATTTTATACCAGAATTCCTAATTAGCGTTGGAATATTTGAAAATTTAGCATACTCCTTATTAGTTGGAACTATTATATTTATTTTGTTTCTTACTGTCTTTCATGGTTTACATGGGAAATATTTCACAACTTTGATGTTAGAGCACATGCCTTGGGTAATAAATCCTGATAAATTTCTATTGTTTTTTTGGTTCTGGATTAATCTGATTGTAGCGGGTGTGCTAAATATATTTGAAGTTAACATGTGGTGGTATTTCGTAAATCTATTTTTCTATGCGTTATTTCCATCACTTTTTTTCGGAACAAGAGTGCAGGAAGTCCATGGATCTCATATAAAGGATAAGGATGACTATTTTGACGACGATAGTGGGTTTAAATAATTAGTCATCAAAAGTTTTTTTCGGTAAAATGTCTATCCCGAAATACTTGCCAACTTTAACTAAAAAAGCGATTGCGAGAACTCCTCCAGGTAGAGCAAAAATACCTAAAGCACCAAGTCCTTTCAAGACATCTCTTAATTGTTCATTAGCCTTTTCCAGGTCATCTTTACTTATGTTCTCACCAGCAATATATCGATAGTAGATATCTAACATTTGAGATGATTCTCTGGATTCAGTCTTAAGTACCTCTTTTAGGTCAAGTAAAGATTTCTTTATTTTATCTTTCTCAGATGTATATTTCTCTGTAAGTTTGCTAAATATTTTATTGTCGTTAATACTCATTAGTCAAATAACCATTTTGATAAGTTTTTATCAATTATGATATAATAGCATTTTAGTTGAGTAGTTAAATAGAGACAATTGTTTGAGAATCACTATGTCAAAAAGTAATATTAAAATAACTGTAAATACATCGTACCTTCAGCATGAATCAGACCCGGATAATAATAAATTCTACTTTTTATATACTGTTTCGATTTCAAATCAGGGTTCAGAGGGTGCGAAACTGCTCTCCCGTCATTGGGTAATAGAAGATGCAAATGGAAAAATACAAAATGTGAAAGGCGAAGGAGTTGTAGGAGATCAGCCATACATTAATCCTGGTGATGAATATCAATATACAAGCGGTACATTATTAGAGACATCGTTTGGAACAATGAAAGGAAGTTATCAAATGGTTAGTGATTCTGATAGTTTCTTTGACGCAGAGATTCCTGAATTTGTTTTATCTATTCCAAGAGTTATTCATTAGCTCGGTCATAAACAATATTGCTGTATTCTGTTTGGGTAGTCATCTCCATGACTTTATTTTTTTCAGTGATTTTCCACTCAGAAAAATCAATTTTTGGGAACCATGTGTCACCTAAATATTCCCTATTTATCAATGTAATATATAATCTGTTTGCAATTGGAAGAGTGATTTCATATATCTGTGAGCCACCAATTATAAAAACTTCCTTCTCACTTTTTAAACTACTGAAAACATCTTCTAAATTTGTGAAGCACTGGACCCCTTCAAAACTAATTTCCTCATTTTTACTCAAAACTATATTCACTCTTCCATCCAAAGGCTTACCAATTGACTCGTGGGTTTTTCTTCCCATGATTATGGGTTTCCCCATCGTTATCTCTCTAAATTTTTTCAACTCACCTGGGATATGCCATGGGATTTGATTGGATGCGCCAATAAGATTATTCTTATCCATGGCTACGATTATTGATATTCTCATTAAATGGAGACCTTAGCAGGAATATGATCATCTGGATCATAATTGTTAAGAGTAAAATCTTCAAATTTATAATCAAAAATTGATTCCACGCCCTTACTAATATTTACTTGAGGTAAGGCTTTTGGTTGTCTGTCGATTTGTTTTTTACACTGCTCTATGTGATTATCGTAGATATGCACATCACCAAATGTGTGCACAAATTCCCCGTATTCTAAATTTAGCTGATCAGCAACCATCATAATCAGAAGAGAGTATGATGCAATATTGAAGGGTACGCCCAAGAAAACATCAGCGCTTCTCTGATAAAGCTGACATGATAATCTACCATTGCTGACATAGAATTGAAATAAAATATGGCAAGGAGGCAACTTCATTTGATCAATTTCTCCCACGTTCCAGGCTGATACGATGTGGCGCCTTGAATCAGGGTTTTTTTTCAAATTCTCGATTAAATAGCTTATCTGATCAATAGATTCACCACCAGCTGCTCTCCATGATCGCCATTGACTTCCATAGATTGGTCCTAGATCTCCATTCTCATCTGCCCACTCATCCCAAATTTTTATATTATTATCTCTTAGATATTGAATGTTTGTCTCACCTTTTAAAAACCACAATAACTCATGAACAACGGATTTAAAATGTATTTTCTTAGTTGTCATCAAGGGAAAGCCTTGTTGTAAATCAAACCTCATTTGATAACCAAAAATTGATAGTGTTCCAGTTCCTGTTCTATCATTTTTATGATCTCCTTCTACTATGATTTTTTCAAGCAAGTCTAGGTACTGTCTCACGTTACTTGACTCCTTTTTATTTTGATCAGAAGTAGTATGCCAAAGAATGTCATTGGTACCGATAACAATTGTCCAAGTGTTAGCCAGTCACTCATAATATAACCAATATGGCTATCTGGAACTCTTACAAATTCAATCATAAATCTAAATATACTATAAAATATAAGGAAAATGGATGTTAAGAATCCAGGTGTAGTAAAATGTTTACGAGATAATAATAATAAGATAGTAAACAAGACAACGCCCTCAAGAAAGGCTTCATATAACATTGATGGGTGTCTAGGTATATTATCTAAGAGAGGAAAAATCACTCCCCAAGATGAATAAGTAGGTATCCCATATAATTCTGAATTGATGAAGTTTCCTATTCTGCCAAAGAATAGACCAATCGGTACATAAAGAACCATGAAATCTGTAAGTTGTAGGAAATTAATCTTAAGAGATTTTCGCAGACTGTAAGTAGCAATGATGACACCTAATAATGCACCGTGAAAAGACATCCCTCCCTCCCAAATGAACAATGTTTTGATAGGAGACAATAGATAATAATCGAGGTTATAAAAAATTACATATCCAAGTCTTCCACCTATTAGTAGTGCAACTAAAGATACTAAAAGTACTTTATCTATTTGAATCTTTGATAAATTATATTTATTAAAATTAAAATGATTTGCTTTCATCATGTAGTCGATTATCAGAAATGAGATGGCATACATTGCTCCATACCAGTATAACTCTACTGGCCCTATAGAGACGATAATCGGATCGATATCATGTGTATAAATCATTTATGATAATATTGAACTATAGTTGTATTATAATAGCCTATAATAAAGTAGATCAAAATGTTATATGAATAAATTGGGAAATGAAAAGAGTGCCTATCTACAACAGCATGCTGAAAATCCTGTTGATTGGTATCCTTGGGGTGAGGAGGCTTTTGATATTGCTAGAAAAGAAGGTAAGCCGATTTTACTATCAGTTGGATATTCGGCTTGTCACTGGTGTCATGTTATGGCTCATGAATCATTTGAAAATAAAGAAACGGCTGAATTGATGAATAAGAATTTCATCAATATTAAACTTGATAAAGAGGAAAGGCCGGATTTAGATAAGATATATCAAATGGCGCAAACAATTATTACAGGTAAATCAGGTGGATGGCCACTGACAGTATTCATGACCGATGATAAATTCCCTTTTTTTGCAGGAACATATTTCCCGCCTGAAGAACGCTATGGACTACCTGCTTTTAAACAAATATTAGAGAGAGTATCTGATTTTTTTCATAATAAACAACACGATATTAAAACTCAAAATGTTCAGATTCAAAATATATTTGATAATCTCAACAATACAAACGAAAAGTTAGCAGAAGAAAATATCAGTCAACGGACCATAGACTCGCTTATCTCATCATTTGATAAAGTTCATGGTGGTTTTGGATCTGCGCCTAAATTTCCTAGGTGTACAAATCTTAAACTACTCTTAGATAATCATAAAAAACTTGATTCGGAATCATCTGATCTTTTAAAACTATCCATCGATAGAATGTGTTACTCAGGGATCTATGACCAAGTAGGTGGAGGCTTTTTTCGATATTCAGTAGATGAGCTCTGGATGATCCCACACTTCGAGAAAATGCTCTATGATAATGGTCCTCTGGTATCCATTATGTGTGACGCTTTCAGAGTTTTCGGTGATCCAATATATTTAAAAAAAGCTATTGAGACCTGCGACTGGGCAATGTCAGACATGCAAAATGCTAATGGTGGTTTTAGCTCTACTATTGATGCGGATTCAGATGGCAAAGAAGGAAAATATTATGTCTGGTCTGACAGAGAACTTAACAAGCTACTTACGGAAGAGGAATTGAGAATTTTTAAAAAAGTATATGTAGTTTATGAGAAACCAAATTTTGAGGATAATTTTCACCTGCACATCACACAAAAAAATATAGAAGAGTTTAATAGTAATGCTATTGTAATTGATAGCATTTTAGATAAATTAAAAAAAGAAAGAAATACTAGAGTACCCCCAGGTACTGATAAGAAAATCTTAACCTCATGGAACTGTCTTATGATCAAAGGTCTGCTGGATACGTATAAAATCACAAATGAAATAAAATATTATGAATCAGCATCAAAATCATTTGCGTTCATAAAAGATAAACTTTGGGATGGTGATAAATTGTATGCGTGTTTTCATGAACAACCTGAATTTCACGCTTACTTGGATGACTACGCATTTTTATCAAATGTTTGTATAGAGTTTCTAAAACTACAATGGGATCCAGAGACATATTTATTTCTGATGAAGTTAATTGATACATGTGAGCAAAATTTTCTAGATAAAGAGCATGGTGGTTTCTTCTTTTCATCAATTCTTAATCAGGACCTCATTTATAGGCCTAAGCTATATACGGATGAATCAATGCCATCTGGTAATAGTGTTATGATTGACGTCTTGCACAAGATTTTTGATATCACTGGTAAAATTCACTTTAAGGAATTAGCAGAAGAGACTTTCAATTCATCAACCACATCACTCAACAGATCATACGATTCTCATTGTAATATGATTGCATCTATCCCAGAATATAATCCCAGAAAGACGATTTTCATTAGATGTGATAATTCTAAAATAAAATATATTAAAGACAAAATATTGAGTATTGCTGGAGTACAAGACCAAGTTTTTATTATTGATAAAAATCTCAAGACTGGAATAGAAAATATTGACAGCAAAATAAGTAAAGGGGAATTTACTGCTTACATATGTGAAAATTTTGTGTGTTCTGAGCCAATTATTGATCTTGACCAATTGTCATCTAAAATGAGGTATTAGTGGGTTTATTTCTGATTTTAATTAGACTACCCCTAATTGTTATACACATTGTGTTAGGACTGACTATACTTATATTCTTTCCTGCAGATAATCTTAAATTAAAACCTGTTCATCACAAAATTAGTCATATTTGGATGAAAATTCTATCTTTCTTATTTGGCTTTAATATTATCAGAATAGGTAATCTTGATAATTCTGTTAATACATTTATTTCAAACCATGTGACACTTTTTGATATTATAATTTTGCAGTCACTAATACCTGTAAATTTTATCGCAAAATCTGAAATAAGGAGTTGGCCAGTTATAGGTCATTTATCCTCAAAAACAGGAACTATATTTATAAGAAGAGGTGATATAAGAGACAATGATAGTGTTATTAAGAAAATGAGAGACTACATAGAACTTAACAAGAAAATTGTCATCTTTCCTGAAGGGAGAATTGGTGATGGAAAGCAGATAAAAAAATTCCACAGTAAACTTCTTGAATCAATAATTGGTGACAATAAGAAAACTCAACCTGTTTTAATACATTATCCAATTGACTATCCAAGAGATAACGCTAACGACCTCAGTATATGTTGGGCAGATAAAAGTCAAACATTGCTAAATATCTCAATTAAATGTATGTCAAGATTTAGGACTACTGTTTTAGTTAAATTTCATGAGACAATAAGATGTAATCAACAACCATACGATTTAGCAAGACAAAGCTTTGATTTAGTGAAAAATTCTAGGGATGAAATTACGAGTGTAAATCTAAGTAAGTGAAGATAAAGAGTTAAATCATTCCTCTTTTGTCACCTTCTTTTCCGACCTCAACATCGACAACAATATCAGTGGTTGGCGTCCATTGGCAAGCTATTACCATACCACTATCTATTTCTTCTTTATAAAGAAGCATAACAGGGTCCGCAGGACTTGGAGGATATTTTCCCTCTCCTTCCAAAATTGTAGCTCTGCATGATCCGCAACTTCCTACTTTGCACGACAGAGGCCATGCAATCTTAGCTTTAAGAGCAGCTTTCATTAATAGTTCACCGGGCTCACACATAAATTCGTCGCCTGTACTTTTAATGGTAACCTTGACTGGCTCCTTTTTCTTGAATAATCCAAATACCATTCCTTTCTCCTTGGCTGAATAAGATTCCAATATACCATAAATTTCTAAAACTAAAAGAATATTAATCTGTTATTTTTTGGCTATTTTAATAGTTTTTAAGTTTAGCTATGAGCGAATATCCTAGAAATATGCTCCGAAGTGAGAAAAAAATGAGAAAACAAAGCCATAGATAATGATTACTTGCATCAATCATTAATGTCTGGGTAATAAAGAACAGGCCACCGGAAGCTATCATGATATTTCTAAGGAGGGTTGTCTCAAGTAGACCGATAAACACTCCATCTAACCAGAAGGCTACTGTGGCGAAAAGAAAAATTGCGAGCAGCCAAACGATATATTCATTTACTATTTGTCTCAGCAAAGTTAAATCAGATATAACGCTTACAATATAATCACCAAATAATACAAAAAAAGCTATAAATAGAAATGCTAGTATTAATGAAAATTTACCTGTGGTGTAAATAGAACTTATAAGAAGTTTCCTATTTTTCTTACCTACAGAATCTCCCACCAACACTTCGGATGCATGAGCAAATCCATCAATACCATGTGAAAATATGAAGAAGAAATTTAGTAGGATGGTATTTGCTGCAAGAATCGAATCTCCGTAGCTCGCACTCTCTAGTATAAAGTAGGCAAAACATGTCATTAGTATTATTGATCTTATGAACATATCTAAGTTAACTCTAAGCTTCATTCTTAGTGATTTTATGTCAAGTAATTCTGATATTGATATTTTTTGAAAATTTTTCTCAGTCAGAACTGCATAAACGATAAAAATTAATATCGAATACTCTGCAATAAGTGATGCATAGGCTGCGCCTTCTATTGAGTAATTTAAAAAGTAAATAAAGAATATATCTAAGATAATATTTATTAAATTGATTATTATACTTATAGCCATAGCGAAAAGTGTTTTTTGAGAACCAATGTAATATCCGATTAATATGTCTCTGACGAAAATAGCAGGTATAGACCAAATACGGATTTCTAAATAAATACGACTGTTGCTTAAAACATCTAGAGAGCTATCCACAAGACCAAGTGAGTAATGTATAATTTTTTCTCTAAAAAATAATATTAAAAAAGATATAAGTATGGTGATAAATAATAGCTGATAAATTGACTTGAAGAGAGATTTGTAATCTCTTGATCCAGTGCTTTGTGAAACAAAGCCTGTCGTGATTGATTTCATAAAACCAAAACTAAATATTAAATAACTAATAATAATACTTCCAATACCTATCGCACCGATAAATATTGTAGAGCCTAGGAAGCCCATCATCATGTTATCCACAAATCCTACTAAAGGTATAGTGATATTTGAAAGTATTAGCGGAAACGCTATTCGTAGAACTTTATAATCAAACTTGTTCAAATCTCGTTAAATTACGTTACTTCAATCATATCAAAATCATCTTTTGTTGCACCACAATCAGGACAAACCCATGTAGCTGGTACATCTTCCCATTTAGTCCCTGGCTCAATACCATCATCAGGCCAACCGAGTTCCTCATCGTAAATGAGACCGCATATTAAACAAAGATATTTTTTCATATTTATTGATTACAGTTTGCATAATTCTATGATAAAGCATATATTTTTGCTATATATTATTTAAATGTACGAAAAATATTTAAAAGGAATTTATCCAATTACACCAAATGAATTTGTCTCAGACAAGATCTTTGTTGAAGATTGCTTACGAGTTATCAATACAGATATTAGTGTATTTCAATTCAGACCAAAGTTTTTATCTTACTCAAGACGGAATAGAATTACTGACTTACTCTACAGAGAATGTCAGCTGAATAATGTCAAACTAATATTAAATGACTATGATGATGAAGTCGTAAAATACGATGATATTGGCATACATATTGGTTTCGATGTCGATAAGATTAAAAATATAAGAAATAAACTTGGCGGAGATCGAATTATTGGGATTTCATGTTATGATTCATTGGGTAATGCTAGGTATTGTGAAGAAAATAAAGCATCCTATGTTTCTTTCGGGTCGATGTATAAAACGAATAACAAAGTGAACTACACTCTCTGTAACAAGAATACTATAAAAAAGGCGAAAGAATTTCTTGATATCCCAATATGTGTCATCGGTGGAATAAATTTACAGAATATAAGAGAGCAAGTCATCTTAAAACCAGACATGATTGCACTTATTGATGGAATCTTCAATCAAATGAATTCTATCGAATCTATAAATCTGTTATTAAATGAATTTAAAAATGAAGAAATCTAGAGAAATATTCAAACATGCAAAAAGACTTCTGCCGGGTGGTGTAAACTCTCCAGTTAGGTCATTCTCCTCAGTCGGAGGTGAACCATTTTTCGTGAAAAAAGCCAAAGGAGCATACTTAACAGATGAAGATGGGAATAGATATATTGACTATATTGGCTCTTGGGGAGCACAAATTCTTGGTCACTGTGATTCAAGAATTGTAAAAATCATAAGTCAAACAATTAGAGAGGGTATTACATACGGAATACCATGTAAAAAAGAAGTAGTAATTGCCAAGAAAATAACTGAGATCTACCCATCAATATCAAAAGTGAGAATGGTCAACTCTGGAACAGAAGCAACAATGAGTGCGATAAGACTTGCAAGAGGTTACACAGGAAGGACAAAAATACTTAAATTTAATGGGTGCTACCATGGTCATGCAGATTCTTTCTTGATTAAAGCAGGATCAGGTGCCTCTACTCTAGGATCACCTGACTCAAAAGGAGTACCAAAGTCGTTCGCTAGCGAGACGATGTCCGTTCCGTACAACGATATTCAAGCGGTAAAAGCAGCTATTAGGAAAAATAAATTTGCATGTATAATAATTGAGCCGATAGCAGGCAACATGAATTTCATAAGAAGTGACAAATTTTTTCTTAAGGAATTAAGGGGCCTATGTTCTGAGAACAAAATTTTATTAATTTTTGATGAAGTAATGACTGGTTTCAGGGTCTCCCTAGCTGGGGCTCAAAATTTATATAAAATCAAACCTGACATTACTACGCTTGGAAAAGTTTTAGGGGGTGGCTTCCCAGTAGGTGCATTTGGAGGAAAATCAGAAATAATGAATTGTCTTAGCCCTGCTGGGAATGTCTATCAAGCAGGCACCTTATCAGGAAATCCTGTAGCTATGGCTGCTGGTATAGGAACACTAGATATCATATCGAAGAAAACGTATTTCAGCAGTCTCTCAAAACTGTCAAGGTACTTCACTAACTCAATTAATTTAATATCAGACTCTCACAGAGTAAATATGAGTGCAGATAGTGAAGGTGGTATGTTTGGTATATACTTCTCAAAAGATAAGCCTAGTAATTATAAAGATATAACAAAGAAAAATATTAGTATTTTTAAAAAATTTTTTAGACAAATGTTGACTAGAGGAATTTACTTTGCCCCATCCGCATTTGAAGCTGGTTTCATCTCATCAGCACACAAAATAAATGATATAAATAAAACGCTGAATATAATCGAGGACTGGGTTAAGAAAAATAAGTTTTAATCAACTAACAAAATCTGGATGTCTGCAACATTTGTCCCGGATGGTCCAGTAATGTAAAGTGAATCAAGTTGATTTAAGCAGTTATACGAATCATTATTGTCTAGATATTTGTCTATGTTTGAAGCTAGTGCCGCATACTTATCAATCATATCTGAGCTGATGATTGCTCCTGCAGCGTCCGTTGGACCATCAATTCCATCTGTACCGACTGAGAGAAACAACCAATTCCTATTTAGTAATTCGCCATTTAGTCTGTGTAAGAATGACAATCCTAGTTCTTGATTTCTTCCACCTTTACCCGAGCCCTTAATATCTACTACCGTTTCACCACCTGATACAATTGCAATTCTTCTAGACGAACTATTACTTATGATACTGTTATAATCATCAATCAATCTAACTGCTTCATCGCTCGCAACTCCATTAATATCTCTATCAATTAGAAACGAATTAAAACCTGAATTATTTGCTGCCTCAATTAATTCTTTTCTAAATATTTTATTACTACAGATTATATGATTATCAGTATTATCGAGATTTTTAGGGCTCTCAGACACTTGACCACTTTTACCTCTTCTCAGAAGATCTATTACATTCTCTGGGATCTCTCTCTCGATTTTGTAACGATGAATGATATCAATAGCATCACTATACGTAGTGTGATCAATTGACGTTGGGCCACTCGCTATTGTGCTTACATCATCATTAATCACATCTGAGATGATTAATGAAATCGACTTAGAAGGATAAACATGCTCAGATAGACGTCCACCTTTAATTTTAGACAGATGTTTTCTGATTGTATTTATTTCATTTATACTGGCGCCACATTTGAGCAGAAGATTATTTACTAATACTTTATCATTGAGCGATATATCGTCATGTGGGAGACATAGGAGAGATGAACCCCCACCGCTGATCAGATTAATCGATAGATCATGTGCATTCATTTCAGATGTGTATTGCAACACTGTTTTTGCTGCAAGGACACTATTTTCATCAGGCGTCGGGTGAGCAGTAATGAATTCGGAAATTGGATAATCTGGTACACTCTTAGAATTCGATATTACAATTGGTAGATTATGTATCTTGTCTGTTGAATTTGTGGACTTTAAATAATTTATTAAACCGTCCATCATTGAAAATGCTGCTTTACCAAAAGCTACTGGAAATATTTTATCGCAACCAACTATACTTGTTTTTAAGCTTAACAAGTAATCGTAAACACGTTTTCTTGGCTCTAGTTTTTCAAGACAAGAGGTATAGATGTTTAGCGCATTTTCTCTAAGCGACATTATTGTCAAACAACTTTATTTGGAAGATCTTTATTCTCGAAGAATGCTACGCTATTATCTATTGCCATGTTACCCATGGCGATACGTGTTTCTATTGATGCACTACCTAAGTGTGGGAATGAAACAACGTTCTCAAGTGTTTTTAGTTCATCTGGTAAATTTGGCTCAGTCTCAAAAACATCTAACCCTGCACCAGCTATCTCATTATTGTTTAGCGCATCCACTAACGCCTTTTCATCAATTATATCTCCTCTTGCCGTGTTGATAACAAATGCTGATTTTTTCATAAGTTTAAACCTCTCAGCATTCATTAAATGCAATGTTTCTTTCGTTGCTGGGCAATTTATTGATACAAAATCAGATTCCTTACAAATATCCTCAATAGTATCTAATTTCTTGGCGTTAAGATTGTTTATTACATCGGACGAAATATCAAATGGATCCCAAAACAATATTTCCATGTTGAAACCATGATGTGCGCGCTGAGCGACTGCCTGTCCAATTCTACCAAAACCAATAACACCAAGTTTTTTTCCAGTTACTTTAGTTCCTAGAAGGTGAGTAGGTCTCCATCCTGTCCAATTATTTGCACGCAGTTCTCTCTCGCCTTCTCCAACTCGTCTTGCAACCATTAAAATAAGAGACATAGCTATATCTGCAGTGCAATCAGTTAAAACAGTTGGAGTATTAGAAACTGTTATTCCTAATTCCTTTGCCTTCTCAATATCTATGTGATTAAAACCAACACCAAAGTTACCAATCATATTAGCTTTTCTGTTCTCAACACTGAGGACATCAGCAGTGATCTTATCCGTAACAGTTGGCATAAGAACATCACAACTCTGTAGTGCAGACTTTAACTGGTCTGTAGTGAATGGTTCGTCAGACTCATTGAGAGTTACATCAAATAATTGTTTTAATCTACTCTCACATTCATCTGGCCACCTACGAGTGACAATTGCTGATGGTTTTGACATTATTTGCCTCCTGAAGGGTTTTCCGTCCAGTACTTAGATGCAGCTGCAGCTCCACTACCAGGCTCTACTTTTATACCATTATCTATCATGGCCATTTCTGCACCAGATATGGCTCCAAATAACATACATTCGTTCAAATCACCTAAGTGACCGATTCTAAAAACTTTACCAGCAACTTTAGCCAGTCCTGCTCCCAGTGCAAGATTGTACTTATGAAATGCAGTACTAATTACAGGCACCGCGTCTGCTCCTTCTGGTACTACAATTGCCGAGACAGTATCTGATTGCCATTTCTGCTCTTTAGCGCACAAGTTTAATCCCCAACCTTCAGTGATAGCTTTTCTTGTACCCTCAGCCAATCGATAGTGTCTTTTCCATATATTCTCTAAACCTTCTTCAAAAATAAGATCTATTGCAACTCTAAAACCACGCAATAGATTTACAGGTGGAGTATATGGCAAATAGCCACCGTCTAACTTTTCAATCATATCTGCAACATCAAAATAACATGTAGGATACTCTGAATCTTTCATAGCTTGAATTGCTTTTTGACTTACGCCGAGAATACCTAAGCCTGCTGGTAACATAAAACCTTTTTGTGAACCACTAACAATACAGTCAACGCCCCATTCGTCCATCTTAAATTCATAACTTGCAACAGAGCTCACACCGTCAACCATTAATAATGCCGGGTGATTGAGGTCATCGAGAATTTTTCTTATTGCGGCAACATCACTTCTTACCCCAGTCGCGGTCTCATTTTGACAAACAAGAACTGCTTTAATTTCATGATTTTTATCTTCAGACAAATGCTTATGATAACTCTCCGGATTTGCACCTGTTCCCCATTCTTCTTCCATCGTTATAGGTTCAAATTTTAGTCTTTTACACATATCAAGCCAAAGCATACTGAACTGACCGAAGCTAGCACCCAGTACTTTATCTCCAACATTAAGTGTGCTTTGAAGTGCTGCTTCCCAGCATCCCGTCCCAGATGAGGGGAAAAAGACTACTTTCCCATCTTTTGTTAAAAGAATTTTTTTAAGATCTTCTGTGATTGGTTGAATTAAATCTGGTATGGTTGGATTTCTATGATCTTCCATCGGGCAGTGAATTGCTTGTTGAACTGCTGCCGGTACATTCGATGGTCCTGGTACAAATAAAAAATGATATCCTGACATTACGTTTTCCCTTCTAAAAGTTTAAAATTGTTTTATTTATTGTTAACCATATAGTATGCCATAATTCTACTTTTTTTAAACCCGAATATATGTTTTTATAGCGAGTATATGTTGTATGTATCATACGTTATCATCGGACTAGTCGGGGGGTTCATTGGAGGATTCTTAGGCTTAGGTGGTGGAATTATATTTGTTCCCTCTCTGTTTATTATTTTTAACTATTTCAATGTGAACGTTGAATTAACTATTCAGAGCGCTATTGTAACATCACTAACATGCGTAGTACTATCGAGTTTATCTGCACTCATAAAACATACAAAGAATAAATTAGTAGTTTGGAAAACGTTCTATCAGACCTTGCCTGGTATTGTATTAGGCTCTACGCTTGGCTTGATATTGATATCAACCATTCCATCAGTATATGTAAAAATGATTTATGGTCTTTTACTAATACTAATTGGTGTTTACATGATGCGCAAAAAAAACGATTTATCTAATCAGAGGATAAAAAATCTCTCAAATGTTAACATAGTCTCTGTTTTTATAGGCATGGTAAGTAGTTTTCTTGGTATTGGGGGCGGGACGATGACTACTCCATACTTCAACTATCATGGTATAGAAATAAGAAAATGTATTGCAACCGCTGCTGCATGTGGTTTTTCATTATCCTTTCTAGGGCTTTTAATATCTTGGTTTTTTAATAGTTACTTTATTAATACGTACTATGATATTTTGAGATTAATAGTGGTTGATGCATTTGTTCTGGTATCAATATCTTCAATGATATCGTCATATTATGGAGCTTCATTAACCAATAATACTGATGTTAAGAAAATAAAATTGATTTTCTCTTATCTTATTCTTATTACAGCGGTCTTCGTACTTCTTTATTGATTTTATCTTTTGTTTTTAATCCGGTAGCAAATCTAATCACTGAATTTTTAAGACTGGCGTTAAAGTTAAAAGTTTTTAACATGGCCTCTCTTAAATTTGGTAACGTATAATCGCAGTAAAATTTTTTTAGAAAATTTATACCATAGTATGTCCTCTTATTTAAAGAATTAGAAAAATATTGGAATTCGTATAATAATAATTTGTCGATTTGATTAGAGTTTTTTCTAATTTTTGATGTTAAACAAAAGAGATCCTGTAGGCCCATATTTAAACCCAACCCAGCTAATGGATGAATGCTATGTAGAGAACTACCGATATGTATTATTTTATCATTAAAACAATCCTCGACTAAGTATCCTGACAATGGGAATAAATTATAAGTTGAGCAATCACTTATTGTTCCAGTCTTTTCTTCTAATTCAGTATTAAGAATATTTAGCATCTCTTTTTTAGTTCCACTTATCAAATCATCTATTTTTCTCTCATCTATTGACCATATTAGGTTGTATGTTTTTGTTGAAATTGGAATCAGTCCTAATATCTGTCCATCGAGAAATTTTTGATAAGCTATTTTTCCTGAATTATCAATATCGATATTCATAACAACAGCCTTTTGAGCATAATTAATTTGATGACTTTTTTTAGACTCGATTTTAAGATTTTTTTTATTTGTTGTGTTTATAACATAGTCACTTTTATCCAGATTTTTATTTAAGGTAGTTATGTTCTCAAATTTTATGGAGTTTCTTTTTTCTATCTCATAATCTATTGCTGACATAATGTTAGATTCTGAAATAACATAGGCAAGGTTATGTTGATTTATATTTTTTGATTCGAATATTACTTCCTCAGATTGTAAGTTATCCCAAGTAACAATTTTCCTGTATGAATTAACTCCTTTTGCAAGAATTGATGACCAGATATTGTATTCTTCAAAAAAAGATTTTGATAAAAGATTTATTGAGAAATATCGATCACTTTTCTTATGTATCTGTTTATCATTAAAAATAGTGACATTAAAACCCATATCATGCATTGTAATTGCAGTCATTCTTCCGACTATCCCATCACCAACTATATATATTTTCTGAGACATCTCGATAACTATTTCCTAAAAGCGTAGTTGTTAAGTCCAATAACATTCTCTAACAAAGTCGTCTTGAGTGAAGAGTTGTTTTTAATCAAATTAAACGCAACTTTTGAAATGAGAGAAGATAATACATGGTCATTATTTAAAAACTTCAGAGCGATATCAACATTTGATATCGTCTTTGTACGATCTCTGCGTACAGTTTGGATAAAGCTATTGATATCAAGATTAATCTCATCTGAGTCTCTAAAATGATCAACCATATATTCAATACATCTCAAACTAAAATTATAACCTTGCGCTCCAACTGGATGGATTAGTTGTAAGCTATTACCAAATAGCATTATCCTATCACTGTAGATTGTATCCATTCGATGTGTTGACAAATCATAACTAGTCACTGATTTTATACCTTCGATATCGGTAATATATTGTGAAAAAGTATCTGCAATTTGGTTATAAATTGGCTCGTTATCGATAAAATATTTACTCTCCTGGCCTTTATTAAGCGTAAGAATCAAACTCGCAGACGAGTTGGTATAAGGTATAAAGGCGAAAATACCTGACTTGTTAAAAAACTGAATTGCATGGTTTTCCTTGAAGCTCCCTTTGCAGTTCATCATGAACGAAATTTGATTGTAATTGATTTTTTGAGCGTTATGAGAAACTAATTTACTAAGATTGGAATCAATCCCATCTGAAACTACTAGATATTTTGAGTTTAAATCTTGAGAATTTAATTTCAAAGTTAGGTTATCATCGTGTCTCTCTACACTTCTAATCTCAGTATTAAGTTTTAAAACACCAGTAAATTGTTTATCTAAGGACTTTTTATATATTTCTAGTAATTTAAGTCTATCTACCACGTATCCTAAATTATCTAAATCAAACTCTTTCGAAGTGAATCTTATTTTTGATAGATTATTTCTGTAAAGTATTGTGAGCTTATCTATTGGATAAGATATTTCGTGTATCATGTCCCATAAGCCAAGATCATCTAAAATAATTTTTGATCTATAGTTCAAAGATAGAGGATAAAAATTGCCAAATTTATCCGCGTTATTTTTTAAATTGGATTTCTCAATTAAGCATACCCTATAACCAATTTTGTCCAATGCTAGAGCTAATATGCTCCCAACGAGACCAGCTCCACTTATGGTGAAATCGTAACTCTCGGTTTTCATTTTACTGATGCCATAGTAGTTTCTATCTCTTTAATTGTTTTGGGAGTAGAGCTAGTTAAAACCTCAAAACCTTTTTTGGTTATCAAAACATCATCCTCAATTCTTATGCCTATATTATGGTACTCAATAGGTACATCTTTAACAGGCCTGATATAAATGCCAGGTTCGACGGTGAAAATCATACCAGGGGAGAGTTTTACAAGCTTTGTTCCATCTTTATATCTGCATGGGTCATGAACATCCATTCCTAGCCAATGTCCAGTTCCATGCATGTAAAATTTTTTGTACAGGTCATTGCGAATTGCGTCTTTCAAATCAGCTTGAATAAGATTGATTTTAATTAGACCTTTCGTAATCCACTTAACAGCCTCGTTATGAACGTCAGCAAGTGTGTTACCCGGTATGCATTTTTTGATAGCTTTGAGTTGTGCTTCTAGAACTATATTATAAATATCTTTTTGTGGTTGAGAAAATTTTCCACTTAAGGGTATTGTTCTAGTAATATCTGATGTATAGTTATCAATTTCACATGCGGCGTCAACAAGCAGTAAATCTCGAGTATTCAACTTAGAATTATTTTTTGTATAATGCAAAATACAAGCATTCTTGCCTGATGCTACTATTGATGGATAAGCCTCTACTCCACCACGTAGATTAAATTGATGTGATAAATAAAATTGAATGTCTTTCTCGCTTTTAAATAACGAACATTTTCTCATTAAGCTCAAGTGTACCTTAGAAGAAGCAGTTGCAGATTTTTTAATTGCGGTTATCTCGTGTTTATCTTTTATTAATCTATGATCTTGAATTATAGAGTCTATGCAAATATTTTTTGTGGGGGCTACTACTCCTGAACGATATTTTTTCTTAATTACTTCTATACTTTTTTCAAAACTCTCAATAATATCAGAGTCTTTATCAAGAGAGTGATAGACAACATTTGATCGAGCTAGATATTCAGTTAGATATTTCTGTAAGTCATCAACATAATCTACTTTTGTGAAATCATAGGTTTTTTTTACATATTGTTTCGACGGCAGATTTCCTGTCCAAACCTCATCATATGCATTGGGTTTTTTAATAAAAAAATGTTCGATAATTTTATTTTTATCTGTTTTATGAACTAGTAATATCGCATTAGGTTCATCAAATCCCGTAACGTAATAAAAGTTGTTATTCTGTCGATACGGGTATGGAACATCATTGGATCTCAATTGCTCATTTGCGGAAACTAATATGGCAGTCGCTTGATCTTCAAATGATTTGAAAATCAAAGACCTTCTCTTCTTATAGATATTACTTTTTACCATCATTCTCTCTGACAAAATTGTAAATAGAATAAATTGAACTCAAGATATATTCCTTGATAGTATCATAATGTTCTCTATCATCCACTTCATTATCAATAAAATAATTATCATATGATTTGCTGATCTCTTGGAAATCAAATAATAATTCTTGAATAAGAAGTGAGTTTTTTATGTATTTCTTATCTACAGAAATATTTATTGCCATTATAAAATATGTTACCCAGTGTGCCATACCCTCTAGTTGAATTTGTAGATTTTCATGCTCATCAAAAGATAAAGACACACTATTGTTGATTAGACTTTTGATTGTTTGAGCTATAGATATATCTAATGTTTGTCTCTCGGAAAGTGATTCATAAAGATCTTTACCTATGAATTTTAGAAATTCGCGTTTAAAGTTCTCTCCGATGTCACACACGATAAGTCCTGTAAGATATCCTTGCACTTCGTCATTATTAAAAGGAATATCATTCTTATTAATAAATTCATTAAAATTCATAGTAAAATTATTATAATAGTTGTCTTTGTTTAGCTAAATATATGTATAATCAATATAATAGCAAGATAGAATACTTAAAAAAATACGATGAACAAGCTTAATGACCAAATTGCTGATCTTAGAGAGTCAATCGATCAACTTAAAGAGATATATGTTAAAATAAAACGTGAGAATGATCTTCTCAAAGTTCAACAGTCAAGCCTAGTATCTCAAAAAGCTGAATTAATTAGAAAAAATGAAGCGATTAAAGATAAAGTTAATTCTATACTTGAAAGAATAAAAAATAGTGAGGTTACATAAATGACAGATGATTTCATTACTGTCACGATTAGTGACCAAGACTTTAAGATTAAATGTAGTGAATTAGAAGTAGAACTTCTTAATAGATCAGCAGCGTATTTGGACATAAAGATGAGTGAATTAAAAAAAAGTAGTCCTACATTGCCCAGAGAAAAGATAGCTATAATAGCCGCATTAAATATCGTCAGTGACTTTCTTAAAAGAGAAGATGAATTTAAAGATTATGAAAATCTGTCGAAAGATATTGAGTCATTACAAAACTCTCTAAATTTAGAGGAATTAAAATAATGAATTACTGGCTTATGAAGAACGAGCCTGATGATTATAGTATTGATGATCTTAAAAGAGACAAAACCGAGCCATGGGACGGCATAAGGAACTACCAAGTTAGAAATATGATCAGAGATGAGATGAAAAAAGGTGATCAAGCATTTTTTTATCACTCTAATTGTGATGTTCCTGGTATTTATGGTCTTATGGAGATTAATTCTGAAGCATATCCAGATCATACGGCATTTGATAGGAAAGCAAAGTACTACGATCCTAAAAGTAAAAAAGATAATCCAACTTGGTTAATGGTAGATGTTAAGTATAAAAGAAAGCTCAAGAATGTAATCACATTAACCGAGCTAAAAAGTTATAAAGAATTATCTAAAATGAGAGTTGTTCAAAGAGGAAATAGACTTTCTATCACAAAAATTGATAAAAAAGATTGGAATTTTATATTAAAACTTGAAAGGTGAGTTGTGAAAAACAACTCAATAAGTTAAAAATAGAAAATATTTTCTTCTAAATACCCTCTTATGCAAAAAAAATATAGAAAAAAAACATTTTTTTATAAAAACAACAAAAAAAAACTTGTTTTTTTATATTTAACTAAATAAACTCAAATTAACCACCAAAACTGCGGAGGAAAACAGTATGGTAGCAAGAAAAAAAGCAAAAGTTGCTAAACGTAAAACAAAAGTGACTAAACGTAAAGCTACGAAGAGAAAAGTTGCTAAGAAAAAAGTAACAACTACTCGTAGGAAAGCAGCTAAGAAGA
Organism: uncultured Gammaproteobacteria bacterium; assembly: GCA_902628335.1. GTDB lineage: Bacteria > Pseudomonadota > Gammaproteobacteria. The sequence continues at coordinate 108,658 of CACOMO010000004.1, read as the reverse complement.
AAGCAGCTAAGAAAAAAACTAAACGTAAAGCTAAAAAGAAAGTAGCTAAGAAAAAAACTACTAAGAAAAAAGCTAAACGTAAAGCTAAAAAGAAAGTAGCTAAGAAGAAAAAGAAAGCTACAAGAAAGAAAGCTAAACGTAAAACAAAAAGACGTAGATAATAACAATAATATAATACTAACGAAAGGCCCTATATAGGGCCTTTTTTTAGCTTAAAAATAAATTATAAGCTTTGTTATAGGTTTCCTCAAAAAACTCATAATTAAGCGAATTTAAGTGTTTCACGAGTAGTTTTTTATCAGAATCAGAGGCTTGAAAACCAATAAGAACTCTTCCAAAGTCAGCACCATGATTTCTATAGTGAAAAAGACTAATATTCCACTCACTACCGATAGTATCCAGAAAATTATATAATTCACCCGGCTTTTCTGGGAAGACAAATCTAAATATGTACTCAGTATGGTCAGATTTTGAGATTCCACCAACCATATATCTAACATGAAGTTTTGCCATCTCATTATCCGAGAAATCTACTACTTTGTAATCACTCTCTCTTAGTCTTTTAAGTACAGAATTCTTCTCCTTAATGCCATTTGACAACTTTATGCCTGCAAAAACATGTGCTTTTTTTGCATCAGAATATCTATAGTTGAACTCCGTAATAGAACGTTTACCAATTAATAAACAGAACTTCTTAAAACTACCAGGTTTTTCTGGTATCGTTACCCCTACTAACATCTCATTCAACTCACCGAGCTCCGATCTCTCAGATACATGACGTAACCTATCAAAATTCATATTTGCGCCACAAAAGATACCTACAATATTCTTTTTTGATAGTTTCTTAAGTTTGATAAATTTCTTGATCCCAGCTATGGAGAGAGCTCCTGCGGGCTCAGCTACAGTTCTCGTCTCATCATAAAGATCCTTGATGCCGGAGCATATCTCATCAGTGTTTACAAGTATCGTAGAGTCTACAATATCTCGAGAAATCTCAAATGGTATTTTGCCAATTTGCCTCACAGCTACACCATCTGCAAAAATGCCTATTGATTTGAGTTTTGTACGCTTATTGTCCCTAAAAGCCTGTTGGAAACAATTGGAATCCTCTGGTTCCACAGTTACAATTTTAGTTTTCGGACTATTTTTTTTGAAATAAGCTGCAATACCAGCTAATAGACCGCCGCCGCCGACAGGTATAAATATATAATCGATTTGTGAATCACTTTGCTGGAGCAATTCTCTAGCAATTGTTCCTTGTCCAGCAATGACATCGATATCGTCATAAGGATGAATGAACTCAATGCCTTCTTTTTCTGATTTCCTAATTGCATATTCATATGCGTCATCGTAAGCATCCCCATGTAAGATAACCTCTGCACCAAGATTCTTGACAGAATTAATCTTTATCTTAGGAGTAGTAGTTGGCATTACAATCAGTGATTTAATTCCTAGTTTTGACGCAGAAAGAGCAACACCTTGGGCATGATTACCGGCAGAGGCTGTAATTATCTTACGTAAATTACCTAATTTAGTTAGTTGCTTAATTTTGCAATAAGCACCTCTAAGTTTAAAAGAAAATACAGGTTGTAAATCTTCGCGTTTAATAAATATCTTATTATTAAGTTTTTTTGATAAAATTTTAGCCTTCTTCAAAGGCGTATTAATAGCAACATCATAAACTGAGGTTTGATCGATCTTTGAGATTATTGATTTAATTTTCCTTTCAGACATATGTTAGCTGGTTATAGTGTACAATATTGGAATATACTAACGCATATAAGAGCAAATTACATGCATCAAAACGATAAAAAACAGATGGTTGCAGAGGCAGTTCTGGATTATATAGACACTGGGCAAGTTCTTGGAATAGGATCTGGTAGCACTGTAGAGATATTTATCAGCCACTTAAACAAGATAAGATCAAAGATAGATGCATGTGTATCCTCTTCCGATAAAACATCACAACTTCTTGATCAGAATGGGTTTCGAGTGATTGAATTAAGAGAAGTAGGGACTATACCCATCTATATTGATGGAGCAGATGAAGCTAACAAGCAAAAGCAACTCATCAAAGGTGGAGGTGGTGCATTAACGAGAGAAAAAATTGTGGCATCTTGCTCGGAGAAGTTTATTTGCATTATTGATGATAGTAAATTTGTTAGTAAATTAGGTAAGTTTCCACTACCAATAGAAGTGATATCCATGGCTCAGAGCAAAATAGCTTTGGAAATGATCAAAAAAGGAGCAAGACCTGTATTAAGAGAGAATTTTATTACCGACAACAAAAATATTATATTAGATGTGCACGGAATGGATATAAATGAACCTATTGTACTAGAAAGAGAGTTAAATAATATGCCTGGGGTTGTTACGAATGGATTGTTTAGTCAAAAGCCTGCTGATGTGCTACTGATTTCTGATGGCATAAATGTGAAAAACATTTGATTATCGTTTAGAAAATTGTGTAGCTTTCCTTGCTTTTCTCAAACCTACTTTCTTGCGCTCAACTTTCCTAGCATCACGAGTAACAAATCCCTCTCTTCTTAACACGGGGAGTAAACCACCTTGGTATTTGATAAGTGCACGAGTTAATCCATGTACTATTGCTCCAATTTGACCACTTTGCCCGCCTCCATTTACTATAATATTAAGATCTACTTTCTGTAAGAGCTGTGACTTTTCAAGTGGCGAAATTAGATATGATTTAAGAGTTTTTGAACTAATGAAATCATCAAGATCACGAGAATTAATTCTGATTACACCTGTACCTTCATGGAGATAGACTCTAGCACTTGATGTTTTTCTCCGACCTGTGCCATACGATTTATGCATCACTTAACCTCTAGTTTTATAGGTTTCTGAGCATGATGATTATGATCAGCATCATTGTAGATTTTGAGTTTTTTAATCATCTCTCTTCCAAGTGGATTTTTGGGGAGCATGCCTTTGACAGCATTTTTTATAACAAATGAGGCATCTTTCTCAAGAGCAACAGACAATGGAGTTTTTTTCATGTTACCAATGTAGCCAGTATGTTTGTAATAGATTTTATCATTAAGCTTATTCCCAGTGACATTTACATTCTTCGCATTGATAACGACAATATAATCCCCATTATCCTGATGCGGCTGGTATGTCGGTTTATGCTTACCTTTGAGTATTGAGGCGACCTTAGATGCCAATCTGCCCAAAACTGCCTCTTGTGCATCTATAATAAACCATTCTTTGCTATTTATTGTTTCTTTGCTCATTTTAAGTATTCATGATTTTACGCATATAAGTGTTTATACACAAGAAATTTATAAAATATATTTATAAAACAAGCATTAAATGTTGTAATAATCACATGAGAAATTTTACGAAACTAGACAGTATTATAAGGGAAATTGAGTATGGGCTAGAAACGGTCAATGATAAAACTGTATCAAAGAAATCTGAAGAATTTTCACAAAATGACGAAATCCTGAGTAAATCAGATAACATACAATCCGAGAGGATAATGAGAGTAAATCATATGGGAGAAGTATGTGCTCAAGGCTTATACAGAGGTCAAGCAGCATTCACTAATGATACTGATACAAAAAAACAACTTTATAAGATGTGTCAGGAGGAAAGAGAGCATCTTAAAATATGTCATGGTAGATTGGATGAACTAGGAGCTAAAGCGAGTATTTTTAATGGATTGTGGTATTTGTCATCATTCACTCTCGGAGCATTCGCTGGGCTAGTTCAAACAAAGTATGGTGCAGGCTTCATAAAGGAAACAGAGAGACAAGTATCTCATCATCTAGATGACTCAATCCAGAAACTCCCAGCATCCGATCTTAGGAGCAGAGAAATGTTGGGTTATATAAAAGAGGACGAAGCAAAGCATGAAAAAACAGCTGTAGAAATGGGTTCGGAAGATATCCCTGATGCAGCTAAAGAATCGATGAACTTGCTCTCTAGAGTGATGAAAAAAATAACATATTATATATGAGCTGAAGTGATATATTTTTAACTGTAAGTACAATAAGTTTTTTGTAGGAAACTCATAAAGAATTCAACATCATTCTGCGAAACGTCATAACTAAAATTTTTAAGTTTATTCAAAACGTCAGCATTATTTAATCCACATAATAATTGTCGTGTACCATTAATATGTGTCAAATTAGTATCATTAATTAATTTATAATCTGTTTTTTCACAAATATGTTTTGCATTATGATAATCAAAATTAATATGATTTGATGAACTATTAAATTTTGCACCGCGTCTAATATAATCTAAAGTAATCAAATCAGGTGTCGGTATTGTTTCAGATTTTAATGAATTAGGTAATATTGCTTTGATTGAGTCGAAGACATTATAATCAGAACATGAACAAATATGATACTCTAATCTCACTATCAAGAATTCAGTATTTATATCTTCTATGTATGTATGAAAAGAAATATGGCTCTCTTTTAAATGGGTAACACCTGAATTACTAAGACACTCTTTAGCTTTAACTAAAAATGATCCACTGTCACCGAAAGGTTCAAAATTAAATTTTGACTCACCAATAATTTCAGTACCAATTAGGCGCGATATCAATCTTGATATCAAAATCAAATCAGTTGCATCATATTTTTCTCTAATTAGTTTATGTGATAAATTTTCATTTTTTTTTGTCTGGACGGGAAAACACTCATAAGAGTTTACAATAAGAGTCGTGCTCAAATTTGATATCATCTTCTCTAACATTATGAAATTTTAGGGTGCCATATTAATTGGACAATATTACCATCTGGATCATAGCAATAAAAACTTCGAGAGCCATCTCTATGATCATTTACAGGTTTAAAAATTTTTACTTTATTTTCACATATATAATTATGCCATGAATCAACATCCTCTTTTTTTTGGAGGAGAATACCAAGATGATCTAGTCTACATTGACCTGAAATATCAATCGTGTTGTCAAAATGCAACGCAAGATTATCATTTCCGTTTGTTAGATAGACATTTTCATCATCAGGCTGCCAGTCTATTTCCATTTTTAGAATAACATTGTAGAAGTACAGACACTCTTTGAAGTTTTTCACTTTGAGAGCGAGGTGTCTAATACCAAGAGTATTATTCATTATTATCTCCAAGAAGTTTCTTTAAGTGCTCAGCGATGTTTTTTGATGTTATCAGACTCTCTCCTATCAGAAAACCGTTAATTCCACAGTTTTGAAGTCGTAATATTGTCTCTCTGTCAGATATGCCGCTCTCACTCACAAGAAAAGTTTTTTCTTTGTCTACTAGTTTTGCGAGATCTATTGATGTATCAATTGTGACATTAAAGGTCTTTAGATTTCTATTATTTATTCCAATTAAATCAGCACTAGATTCTAACGCTATTTCGAGCTCCTCCTCGTTATGTACTTCTACCAAAGCATCCATCTCTAAAGTTTTACAAAAGGCCAGTAGTGACTGATATTTATCTCGATTAAGGCAAGCTAAAATTAGTAGAATACAGTCTGCACCAGCAATTTTCGATTCAACAAGTTGCAATTCATCAATTATAAAATCTTTTCTCAAAATAGGAAGATTTGAGGATTTTTTTACCTCATGTAGGTCTTTTAGATCTCCTTTAAAATACTTACGATCTGTTAGAACAGAAATACATGCCGCGCCATATTCTTCATACTGACTAGCAACGTCAACAGCATCTAGCTCCATGTCTAATTTTCCTCTACTTGGCGAATATCTTTTTATCTCAGTAATGATTGCAGTCTGGCCCAAATCTTTTCTGCTTTTTAAAGCATTGAGAAAACCTCTAGGTTTATTTTCAGTGATAATTTTTTCTATGATAGTATCATTATAACGTTTGAGTAACTTTATTTCTTTTCTTTTATTTTCAATTATTTCTTTAAGCATTTTCAGTTTTATTTGTGAACTCACGAAGTTGTTGAATTTTTTCTAACATTGTTCCATCATCTATTCTGTCTTCACATATCTCCAATGCCGATGCAAAATCTTTAGTTATATCAGCCAACAGAAGAATGAATGCAGAGTTTACTGAGACAATATGTCTAAAAATATTCTTCTTTTTATTTTGTGCTATCGCTAAAATAATTTTTGCGCTCTCTTTCGGTGAATCTACTCTGAGATCACTGATAGAAAAATTAGTGTATTTGTAATATACACTGGGGTCAAAATATTCTTCTGTAATGTTATTTCTCTCAATATTAAGTATTTTTGTTTTCTTAAACAAGCTCACCTCATCAAGACCGTCATCAGAGTGAACGACCAATGCTTTCTCTGTACCTAATTTTATAAGCGCATCCGCAACATCGCGCATGACATTCTGACTATAAACACCAATCATTTGCCTTGTAGCACCAGCAGGATTCGTTAATGGCCCAAGGAGATTAAAAATTGTTCTCTCAGGAGCAATGATTTTTCTTGCTTCTGCAACATATTTCATAGCCATGTGATGGAGTGGTGCAAACATGAAAGCAAAATTATTTTTTTCAAGTGAGTCACTAAGAGCCTCACTACTCAAATTTATATTGATTCCTAATTCTGAAAGTACGTCTGCACTTCCTGATTTACTAGTTATAGACTTATTTCCATGTTTTGCAACTCTAACACCACAACATGCTGCTAAAAGTGATGAAGCTGTAGATATATTGAACGTCGATGATCCATCTCCGCCTGTGCCGCAATTATCTATTACCATATGATTGGTTTCAACTTTAACTGAAAAGTTTCTCATTGACTGAGCAAAACCAGATAATTCATCAGATCCAAAGCCATTCTTATTGAGACTGATAAGTAAACCCACAAGCTCATCCTTAGGAACCTCATTGTTTAAAATTGAGTTGCAGAGTATTGTGCACTCATGACTTGTTAGAGTTATATTTTTATTCAATTTATCTAGTATTTCTCTATACGGCATTATATTTTCAGAAAATTATTAAGAATATCTTTTCCTACATTTGTTAATATCGATTCAGGATGGAACTGGATCCCAAAAACTGGGTATTCACGATGTTTGACCGCCATTATTTCATTGTCCTCGTTTATATTAGTATTAGCTGTAATCTCCAACATTTCCGGCAGGCTATCCTTTGATATAACCAAAGAGTGATATCTTGTAGCTTGAAACGGATTCTCTATACCATCAAAAATATTCAACTGATTATGCTCAATCATGGATACTTTCCCGTGCATAATTTTTTTTGCTTTAATAATCTCACCTCCAAATGCTTGTCCTATGCTTTGATGGCCGAGACAGACTCCTAAAATTGGAATATTCTTGTGAAAATTTTCAATGACTTTAACAGATATGCCTGCTTCATTTGGTGTGCAAGGTCCTGGTGAAATGATAATTTTTTCTGGGTTCAATTGCTCAATCTCACTAATAGTTATCTTATCATTTCTATATACTACCGGCTCAGAACCAAGTTCACCCAGATACTGTACAATGTTGTACGTGAATGAGTCATAATTATCAATCATTAATATCACTTAACTTCTCCACAGAGATTTTTGTATGCTTGAATTATAGCCATACCTTTATTAATTGTCTCTTCCCACTCCTTTTCTGGAACAGAGTCAAAAACAATACCTGCTCCACACTGAATATTTAATAATGAATCTTTAATTATACAAGTTCTGATAGCAATTGCTGTATCCATGTTACCATTCCAGCCAAGATACCCAATAGCGCCTGCATAAATTCCTCTTTTAACTGACTCTAACTCGTAGATAATTTCTAGCGCCCTTATTTTGGGTGCTCCTGATACAGTCCCAGCAGGAAATGTTGCTCTTAAAACATCCATTAATCCTAAGTTGGATTTCAATTTTGAGACGACATTCGATACCATGTGCATTACATGAGAGTATTTTTCTATAATCATTCTGTCAGTAAGTCTCACAGTTCCTACCTCTGAAACTCGTCCGATATCATTTCTACCAAGATCAATGAGCATTAAGTGTTCTGCTATTTCTTTTGGATCTTTTTTTAAATCATACTCTAGTAAACTATCTTCTCCTTCGTCTGACCCTCTAGGCCTTGTACCTGCAATCGGTCTCACAGTGAGATTCTGATTTTCAAGTCTAACTAGTATTTCAGGGGAAGAACCTATTATGCTGAAGCCATCTAAATTCAGATAGTACATGTACGGGGAGGGGTTTAAGCTCCTAAGTTGCTTATAAAAGGCTAGAGCATCATTGTTAAATGGAATAGTCATTCTTTGAGATAGCACGACTTGCATCACATCGCCATTTAAAATGTAGGATTTAATTGAGTCTACAGATTTTATAAATTTAGATTTGGTCATATGATAACTAACTCTCATATCTGTATGTTTAGGATAAAGGTCATCATTTTTTTTTGCTTTAAACTCAGAGATCAGTGCATCTATATTTGAAATTTTATCTACAGCATTCTCATAACTAGCAATATTTTTATCTGAGTAGACAATAATAAATATTTTATTATTTAATTTGTCAAATATTAAAATTTCTTTAGATATGATTAGACGTATATCTGGTGTATTTAGATCATCAATTTGTTTTGATGGTACGATTTTTGGTTCAAAATATTTGATTGAATCAAAGCCAAAATAACCTACTAATCCACCCTGAAATTCGGGAAGAGTTGTGTCACTATAGACCTTGAATTTCTTATAATAATCATCAATCCACTTTATTGGATCAGAGGATTTCTCACGTTGTTTTTTTTCTTTTGTACTTATAGTAATAATATTATCTTGAACATCTATAGATTCGGAACTAGGTAGCCCAATAATTGTGTATCTACTCCATTTTCTACCACCCTCTAGTGATTCAAAAAGATATGATTGTGGCTTATTTGAAAAAGACTCATACAAATCAATTGGATTGACAGAAGGATTCTCTATACACTTAGAAATGGGTATTAAATCATAACCCTCGCTGACAGTCTTAAGGAATCTCTCTCTATCCATCGGTATTCTTACTTAATTGATTGAAGCTGATCTCTCATAGATTTGATAGTCTTTGCATAGTCTTCTGAATTAAATATTGCGGAACCAGCAACAAACGTATCTGCTCCAGCCCTTGCTACCTCTGCAATGTTGTCAATATTAATTCCACCATCAACTTCTAATCTAATATCATTTCCTGAATCATCTATAAGTGAGCGGACCCTAGATATCTTATTGAGCGTGCTATCTATGAATTTCTGACCACCAAAGCCCGGGTTGACTGACATGAGTAAAATCATATCAATACTGTCTAGACAATTATCAAGATGAGTCAGCGAACTAGCTGGATTTAATACTAAACCAGGTTTACATCCACTCTCTCTGATTAAATTAATAGTCCTATCAACATGATCTGATGCTTCTGGATGAAATGTAATATAATCAGCGCCAGCATCAGCAAAATCAGGGATTATCCTATCAACAGGTTTTATCATGAGATGAACATCAATGATTTCTTTTATTCCAAAAGTCCTTAGAGCAGAGCAAACGAGAGGCCCTATCGTAAGATTAGGAACATAATGATTATCCATAACATCAAAATGCACAATGTCTGCTCCAGCATCTATTACTGCTTTAACATCCTCACCTAACCTAGAAAAATCTGCTGACAATATTGATGGGGCTATTTTAAAATCTCTCATCTGTTCTTTATTCATATCCTATATCTATCTATCACAAGGAGTATTTTCTTTAAAGTTTCATGATACTATATATGTATTATTAATGGAGTATAATATGAATAAATTTAAATTTCTTGTCTTGTGTATATGCGTTGTATTGTCAAATAATGTTCTTTCAGCAGAACATCAAGTGAAAATGCTCAGCAATTTGAAGGGACAATCTATGGTCTTCGAGCCGCCTGTACTTAAAGTTAATCCTGGTGATACAGTGAAATGGGTTGCAACAAATCCTGGTCATAACGCTGCTTCTATTGATGAGATGATACCTAGCGGTGCTAGCTCATGGAATGGCGGTATTAATGAAGAAATTGTTGTTAAATTTGAAAAAGAAGGTGTCTATGGATATAAATGCACACCTCATTATATTTTAGGTATGGCAGGATTCATTATAGTTGGAGATCCAAGTGTTAATCTCTCAGACGTTAAAGCTGCGGCAAAAAATGCTGAATCAAAATTTGCTATGAATAAAACGAGATTGACTGACTACTTATCTCAAGTTAAATAATGCCTAATGACCTTAACATAGACGGTTATAAAAAATTATATAGCGGAAAAATAAGAGATATCTATGAATATGGTCAAAAACATCTATTGATTGTAACATCTGATAGAATATCAGCATTTGATTTTGTTTTTCAAGAAGAGGTCCTTGGTAAAGGATCTCTTCTTAATAGTATGTCAATATTCTGGTTTAAACTCACAAAAAAGATTATAAAGAATCATTATGTGGACAAAAAGCCTGAGGTAGACCCAAGTTTAATTTCTAGATCTATGATAGTTGAAAAAACGAAAGTAATACCTGTGGAAGCTATAGTTAGAGGTCATATAGCCGGGTCTGCATGGAAAACCTATCAAGAAAATGGTTCTATTAACGGTGTAGAGATAACTCATAAACTAAATGAGTACGATAAGTTCTCGGAACCAATATTTACTCCCTCTACGAAAGGAAACAAAGATGAAAATATTAGTATTTCTAAGATGAAGGATCTAGTCGGAGAAGTAATTACAAATAAAATAATTAAAGCCAGTCTTGATCTCTATAATTTTGCATATAGGTACAGCAAAGATAGAGGAATAATTATTGCAGATACTAAGTTTGAATTCGGTCTTAATCACAATAGAGAGTTAATACTGATAGATGAGATTTTTACACCAGACTGCTCAAGATTTCTCAAGCTGGATTCAAATGGGAATTATGATTTAGATGCATTCGATAAACAATATTTTAGGAACTACCTTCGAGACAATAATTGGAATAAGAATCAAATTAAGATCCCCTTAGAGGTTAAAAACAAATTAATGAATAAGTATCAGGTTGCATATGATTTAATAACGAAAAAGTATGAATAGTAGAAAATTGTTCATAACGGGGACTAACACTGAGGTAGGTAAGACGTTCGTGGCATGTGAGATGTTAAAATATTTAGTGGAGTCAAGCATATCTGTCGCAGCCTTTAAACCTATTGAGACTGGCTGTACCAAGAAAAATAGTAAGCTTCAGCCAAACGACTCAAAACGTTTTTATAGGATACTTGATAAAGTCTTATCTCTGGATTTAATTAACCCGTATAGATTTGTGCCACCTATTTCACCTAATAGAGCAATTAGACTCGCAAAGAGAAAAATAACACTCGATGACTACTGTGAGAAACTTAGCTTATTAAACGAACATGATTACATTATAATTGAGGGTGCAGGGGGTCTTTGCTCACCATTATCATCTGATGGTTTAAATATTGATTTTGCAAAAAAAATAAAAATGGATTCGATTCTAGTCGCAAGGGACGAAATTGGGGTCATTAATAACGTTATACTCAGTATTAATACTTTTGCAAAATATAAAATCAAGTTGAGAGCAATTGTGCTAAATAGAGTTAATGTTAAACAACCTGATGGTATGAATAATGCAAAAGAGTTAGGTAGTTTTACAAATATACCCATAATACAAATTATAAAGGGGAGACCTTCCAAGAGAGCTATAAAAAAATTACTAAATTTAACTTTGTTAAGATAGCAATCCCACAGATGCATCTGAACAAGCTTTTGCCCTTAATGCGATGATTTCTTGTGCACCAACCATATTACTATCTTTACCTTTCCAGTGATTCAAAGCAGATTGTTGTATCGCTCGGGCGTAAGAAAAAGTTACTCTCCATGGAAGGTTTTTATTTGAGGTATTCATTATGTTCAAGTGAGATGTTGCCTCATCATCAGATTGTCCACCAGACAGAAAAGCAACGCCGCCCAGATTAGCAGGGCATGAATCTAGTAATCTTTTTACTGTCATATCAGCAACTGTTGGAGCATCAGCACGATTAATATTTTTATCTCCTGAGATGACCATACTAGGCTTTAGTACAGTACCACCTAAAAATACATTATGGATATCAAGTTGTTCAAACAGCGTATCTAGTGACATCTTTGTTACATCATTACACTTATGAATATCATGTTCTCCATTTATTAATACTTCAGGTTCCACAATAGGGACAAGATCACTCTCTTGACATAATGATGCATACCTTGCGAGCGCATTACAATTTGACAAGATACAAGCATTAGAAGGTATGCCATCTCCTATTGTTATAACTGCTCTCCATTTACAGAATTTAGCTCCTTTTGAAGCATAGTCAATCAATCTATCCCTCAGCCCATCCAGTCCTTCAGTTATTTTTTCATCTTTATGATTTGAAAAATCTTTAGCTCCAGTATCTACTTTGATCCCTGGTAAAATGTCTATTGTAGTTAAGTAGTCTCTGAAGTATTTTCCATTACTCATTTTTTGATTGAAGGTCTCATCGTACAGAATTGCACCACTTATGAATTTGTTCAAATCTGGCGTAGTTACTAACAACTCTCGATATCTACGTCTATTATTTTCACTATCCTCTACATCTACAGATGCAAATCTTTTGGCACATGTTGGAGAACTCTCATCCATAGCAAGGAGTCCTTTAGGTTCTTCCATCATCTTCTTTACTGTGTTCTCTAAAATTTTATTATTCATAATTACTCCTAATTATACCTCAACTAAGTTCCCAACCTCCACAATTTTGAGTGCATTAGTGCTTCCGCTTGTGCCCATAAGATCACCTTTAGTTATGATCACAAAATCACCTTTTTTGACTGCTCCCTTTTCTAACATCAAGTTAACTACTTGTTTATTAGCTTTTGCATGATCATATTCTACTTCATCAATTTTCATAGAGTAAACTCCCTTTAATAGACAAATTTTTCTACTGGCTACGTCACTTTTTGTCATAGCATATATTGGAATATTAGATTGCACCCTAGACATCCACTTTGGTGTAGAGCCTGTTTCTGTGAGACAAGCAATTGCTTTAATACAACTATTATCAGCAGCATACACAGCTGATAATGCAATAACCTGGTCTACGCTAACAAATTTATTCTCTTTTCTATCTACTTTAAGAATTTTTCTATTTGTTTTTTCGGCAACTTCACAAATCCTACATGCCTCTTGAACTACATCTACAGGATAACGACCAATAGCAGTCTCAGCAGATAACATTATTGCATCAACACCTGAAGTAACAGCATTCGCTACATCAAATACCTCTGCTCTCGTTGGTACCCTATTTGTTATCATAGATTCCATCATTTGAGTCGCTACAATAGCAATTTTTTCAAATGATATACTTTTTCGAATTATTTTATCTTGAACAGCTGGTAGTTGCTCGACACCTATCTCTACGCCAAGGTCACCCCGAGCTACCAGTATTCCATCACTTGCCTCAGCTATCTCATCAATTTTTGAAATAGCCTCAGCTCTCTCAATTTTAGCAATGATACCAATAGGTTTTTTTCCAATTATTTTTCTTACTTCTTTAATATCTTTTTCATCTCTCACAAAAGAGACTGCAACATAATCTATATCGAGTTTGAGAAGTTCCTTTAAGTCATTTTTATCCTTCGAGGTTATCCCCCTTAAAGTAAGTCCCCCGCCTTTTTTATTTAAACCTTGGTGTGGCTTCAGTTTTCCTCCTCTCAAGACATTCGTATGGATCTTTTTTTTATTCACCTTTATCACTTCTAACTTAATTATTGCGTCACTTAGTAGTATTTCATCGCCTATATCTACATGCTTGTAAAGATCTTTATATGTTACGCCTACGTATTTATTCGTACCTCTGCCCTCTGTCAATGAGCAGTCTAGGATAAACTCCTCACCAGTTCTGAGAAGAATTTGTCTGTTTTTTCCGAAATCTCTAATTCTTATTTTTTGTCCTTGCAGATCAATCATAGTAGCTACGGGTCTTTTCAATCTGACAGACTCGATTTTTAGTTGCTCAACGATGCTCCTTGTTTGCATTATTGACGAATGTGACATGTTAATTCTAAACACATCTACGCCCTCTAAAATCATTTTATTTAACTTTGAAGAGCTAGATGATGATGGTCCAATAGTTGCGATGATTTTTGTTCTTTTTCTCATTTATAATCCTAGTTTTTTAATTACTGTCAGATCTTTACCCTCAATATACTTCAATAGTGCTCCTCCTCCGGTAGAAATATACGAGATCTTATCCTCAACTCCCATGTTTTCAATAACTGAAACTGTATCACCACCGCCAATCACCGAGAAACAATTTGAATCTGCAAGAACGTTGATTATTGACTCTGTGCCTTTATCATAAGGTTTTTTCTCGACATAACCTAAAGGTCCGTTCCAGAAAACTGTAGAACATTTTTTTATAATATCTGCATATCTTTCAATAGATCTAGTGCCTATATCAAGAACTTTATCACTAGATTGTAACATAGAAATATTTTTTATTTTAGGGTTATCAAGTGTGACATCTGAGGAACATACCAAATCTATAGGCATGATAATTTTCTTAGCGTTATCACTCTCAAAGAAGTCTACAACCTCTTGTTGTAAATCTCTCTCTATCAGAGAATTTCCCACTTCAAACTCTTTACAATGAAGATATGTATTTAATAATCCTCCTCCTAAAATTAAATAATCTGCTTTGTTAGAGAAAGTTTCTATGAGTGAAATTTTTGTAGAAATCTTTGCTCCTGATATTATTGTACACAAAGGTTTTTTTGGATCTTCAAGAATATTTTTAGCAGCACTTACCTCAGATTGAATAAGAGGTCCTGCTGCATAATCCAAAAAATTCATCAAACCAGTCGTACTTGATTCTTGTCTATGAGATACACCAAAAGCATCGAAGACAAAAAAGTCACCATGACTTGATATTACTTTTGCCAGCTCAGGATCATTGTCAACTTCTCCTTTAAAAAATCTCATATTCTCAAACATAATGATTTTATACTCGCCAAACGTTATTTGATCTGTGATTTGGTCTACAAATTTAATAGGTTCATGAAGCATTTTTGACAAGTGTTCACAGACTACACGTAGGCTCAGTGAAGGCTCTGGTTTTTCAACAGATGGTCTACCGAGGTGCGAGAGAATTATTAATTGATTATTTCTACTCAGAAGCTCTGTTATTACTGGTAACGATTTAGATATTCTAAAATCACTTTCTACGGTGTTGTCTTTTAGTGGTACATTAAGATCTAAACGTAGTATAACTCTTGAGTTTCCTATTTCTTGCCATTGAATAAGTTTTGTCATTATTTCAACAAAGTTTTCGTAACATCAAGCATTCTGTTTGAGAATCCCCATTCATTATCATACCAAGCACATATCTTAAAGAATTTGTCATCCATCATTCTCGTTAAACTCTCATCATAAACAGATGAATAAGATGAATGATTAAAATCAATCGATACTAATGGTTTAGAATTATATCCAAGTATATTTTTTAAATTAGACTCTGATGCTTTTTTAATAATAAGATTTATTTCGTCAATAGTTGATTTTTTTTCTGTATTAAAACAAAGATCTACGATTGAGACATTTATTGTAGGAACCCGAATTGCAAACCCATCGAGTTTTCCATTAAGCTCAGGTAAAACAAGGCCAACTGCAGATGCTGCTCCAGTTTTAGTAGGAATCATTGATTGCGTTGCTGATCTAGCTCTCCTTAAATCTGTATGATAAACATCTGTCAAAACCTGATCGTTTGTATAAGCATGAATTGTTGTCATGAGTCCATTGGTAATTGTTAACTCATCATGTACATTTTTAATGAGAGTCGCCAAACAATTAGTCGTGCATGATGCATTAGATATGACTATATGCTTATTATTTAATGTGTGATGATTCACACCATATACTACTGTTGCATCGACATTTTTTGCAGGCGCTGAAATTATTACTCTCTTAGCTCCTGATTTAATGTGTGCCAAAGAGGCTTCTTTCGATGCAAAAAATCCAGTGCACTCATGAACTACGTCAACGTCTAAATCACCCCATGGGAGATTTTCAGGATTCCTCTCACTCAGTACTCTAATTTTATCTTTTTTATTGATGACAATCTCGTCCTCACTTGAATTTATATCCATCTTGAATTTTCCATGTGCTGTATCATATTCAAGCAGGTGTGCATTAATACTGCTGTCACCTAAATCATTTATAGCTACTATATCTATGCCATCATATTCAGATGATTCATATTTAGCCCTAAGAATATTTCTACCAATTCTTCCGAACCCATTAATTGCAACTTTTATACTCATTTTCTCTTCCTGTTTTTTTTAATTAAATTCTTCAGTTGTTTGATGATATTCTTTTCAGAAAATCCAAAGTGTTTGAGTACTTGACCACCAGGAGCAGAGAGTCCGAATGAATTCATGACTACTTTAGCACCATGCTTTCCGACGAATTTATCCCAACAATCGCCTACACCAGCTTCAACGGCCATTATATTATCAATATCAGGCAATACATTTTGACGATATGACTTTGGTTGAGATAAGAATAATTCTATGCATGGCATAGAGACTACTCTTACATGGATATTCTCCTCTTTAAGCTTACTAGCTGCATTTATGCAAATGTTCAATTCAGAGCCACTAGAGATAATTATCGCTTGAGCTCTTTTTTTTGAATCATGAACTATATAACCACCTTTTCGGACAAGCAATTTTTGATTGGCTGATCTTTCTACTTGTGGGAGCCCCTGTCTTGACAAAACTATTGATGTAGGAGAGTTATCTTGGCCTAATGCAGATTCCCATGCTATTGCGGTTTCATGCAGATCCGCTGGCCTCCATACATTCATCTTTGGGATTAAACGTAACGAGTTGAGCTGTTCGACGGATTGATGTGTTGGCCCGTCCTCCCCTAGACCGACAGAGTCATGCGTAAATATATAAATAACAGGTAAATGCATCAAAGATGACATTCTAATCGCATTCTTCGCATATTCAGAAAAAATAAGAAAAGTACTCGCATACACTTTAAAGCAACCATGTAGTGAAATTCCGTTGTTGATTGCCGACATTGCAAACTCCCGAACACCGTAGTGGATATATTTTCCGGTAAAATCCTTCTTATTAATGGCCTTCGACCCTGACCAAAAAGTTAAATTAGATTCCTTGAGATCAGCAGAGCCGCCAATTAATTCTGGTAAGAATTTACCTATAGACTCCAAAGCAATTTGCGAACATTTTCTGGTCGCAAGAGGTTTTGTATGTTTCGAACTTAAGTTTTTCAGTACAGTCGAGACTCTTTTATTTATCTTACATGTTCTTCGTCTCATCAATTCTTTATATAAACTTGGGTATAATTTTTTATATTTTTTGAGCAATTTGTTCCACTGTGTCTCAAATTTTTTACCAGATGACTTACAATCCCATTTATCATATATTTTTTTTGGTATCTCAAATGGCTTATATGGCCAGTTAAGGGCCTCTCTGGTTAATCTTGTTTCATCAGGGCCAAGTGGTGCGCCATGAACGGAACTTGTACCCTCCTTGTTGGGTGAGCCATAGCCTATCTTGGTTCTCATACATATTAAAGTTGGTCGTAACTTCTCTCTCTTTGCATCACGTATGGATTTTTCAATAGATTTAAAATTGTGACCATCAATATTATCAATTACATTCCAATCATAGGATTGGAAACGTTTTTTTACGTCTTCAGTATATGCAAGAGAAGTGTCTCCATCTATTGAAATTCTGTTCATATCGTAAAATAGAATTAGTTTGTTTAAACCAAGTGTTCCAGCTAAGGAGCAAGATTCATGAGAAACACCTTCCATTAAACAACCGTCGCCAGCGAAAACATATGTCCAATGATCTATAATTTTTAAATTGGGTTTATTAAACTCTCGACTGAGGGATTTTTCTGCTATTGCCATACCTACACCATTTGCTAGACCTTGACCAAGTGGACCGGTAGTTGTCTCTACGCCAGGTGTAATATCACACTCCGGATGACCTGGTGTGATTGAGTTAAGTTGTCGAAAATTTTTTAGATCATTAATGGAAACTCTATATCCTGTTAGATGAAGCAGTGAATATAATAGCATGGATCCATGACCATTAGATAAAACAAAACGGTCTCGGTTGAGCCAATCTGGGTTAGTAGGGTTATGTTTCAAAAATTTTTTCCATAACACATATGCAATATCTGCCATGCCCATCGGAGCACCAGGATGACCTGATTGAGCTCTCTCTACGGCATCAACACTTAGAAACCTTATTGCGTTTGAAAATTCAATTGATTTCATTAATCATTTTCTCCACTTAATAGAGCAACCAACACTAGGATGCTGAAGTTCTGGCCCTTTTTTTGTTCTTGTTATAGCGAACATCGCTTTAAAGAGATCACTTTGATTAGGATTATTATTTTTTTTCGCACCTCTATCATCAAATCTTCCACGATACTGAAGCTCACGCTCGACATTATAACCAAAAAAATCAGGAGTACATATCGCCCCAAACTTTTGTGTTACCGATTGAGATTCATCAAACAAATATGGAAAACCAAACCCAAATTTCTTTGAAATTATTTTCATGTTTTCAAAAGAATCGTCGGGATATGATGCAGTGTCGTTAGGCATAATTGCAACAGAATTCATACCCTTCATTGAAAGCACATCAGTTTCCACGACTAATTTTTCTAAAATTGCCAACACATATGGGCAGTGGTTGCAAATAAACATTACCAATAAGCCATTTCTGCCCATGCACTTATCCAATGACCAGTAGTTACCATCTACGCCTAGTAGATCAAAATCATGAGGCTTTTCACCAAAATTACACACTGGAGTGGTTAACTCTACCATCTCAAATAATTGAATAACCCCACTTGCTCGATTATCATATATACATTATCATTAATTGTTTTAATATAGGTGTTGATGATATAATACATCATTTTTGATTAACATAGTATCTTATGACCAATTCAAATTTATCGAAATCAAAACAGAATAAGATTGAGGAGCTTATTGAAAAGGGCAGGAAGCAGGGATTTTTAACTGTTTCTGATATAAACGATCTTCTTCCAAATAATCAGTTTGAACAAGACCAGATCGATCAAGTCACCAAAATAATAACCGACCTTAAGATCAAAGTAGTAGACTCCTCTAAAGAAGCAAACGAGGAGCCGATCTTAAATGATGACGAAATATCAGACGATGAGGATAGTGATTTAACTGTCGACGAGGCTGTGGAAGTTCTCTCAACTTTGGATGAAGAATTTGGGCGAACATCTGATCCAGTGAGAATGTATATGAGGGAAATGGGCACTGTTGAGCTTCTCAACAGAGCTGGTGAAATCATAATAGCAAAAAAAATTGAAGAGGGGCAAAAACTGGTCTATCAAGCGATTCAATGCTTTCCAGAATCAGCAGCGTTTTTCACAGAAGTATTTGAGAATATAGAGGACGAAGACGAAATAGACTCACTAGTTGCAGATTATATACTGGATATAAAAAATGACAATGAAGAGGAATTTAAAAGTGATCAGATACCTAACAACGCTCAAGTAATTAAAGATGACGATATCAAAAATGATGCGAAGGCCGACACAACGGACATAGAGGATGTTAGTGATGTTGATGATGATTCTGATGAAGAAGTGATTGACTCATCCATTGATAAAGAACTTGTTATCAGATCTGTAAATGAGATTAATGGTCTTTATTTAGAGTATTGTACTTTTAAAAAGAAAAATAATAAAAAATATAAAAAAGCTTTTGAGGAATTAAAAAGCAAGATATCTAACTTCAAATTTACGAGTTTGTTTAAAGAGAAGTTAACACAGAGAATCGAAAAGATAACCTCAGTGATTACAAGATATGAAAAAGAGATTGTCAAAATATGTATGGGAACACTGAATATCCCTAAAAAAGAATTGATAACGTATTTAAAAGATGGTGTTGATGACATGACTTTCATAGATGGATATATCAAGAAATCTAAATTAAACAAAGCTGATTTAGAACTTGCGAAAAGTCAAATTACAAAATATCAAAAAAAACTTAAATCAATAGAAGACGATCAAGATATAACAATTGCAGAGATCAAGAAAATTAATAAAGAGAGACGTAGCGGTGAGCTCAAAGAGAGAAATGCTAAGAAGGAGATGGTAGAGGCGAATTTAAGATTAGTGATATCAATAGCAAAAAAATATACCAATAGAGGCTTACAGTTTTTAGATCTTATCCAAGAGGGAAATATAGGCTTAATGAAAGCGGTTGACAAGTTTGAGTATAGAAGAGGTTACAAGTTCTCTACATATGCAACTTGGTGGATACGACAAGCAATTACACGATCTATTGCAGATCAAGCAAGGACTATCAGAATACCTGTGCACATGATTGAGACAATTAACAAGTTAAATAGAATTCAACGAAAACTATTACAAGAAAATGGCAAAGAAGCTACCCCAGAAGAGCTGTCAGTACATATGGAGATGCCAGAAGATAAAGTAAGACGTGTTTTGAAGATTGCAAAAGAACCTATTTCTATGGAATCACCAGTAGGTGATGACGAGGATTCGCATCTAGGAGATTTTATAGAAGATGAGAACGCTGAGAAACCACTGGATGAGACAATCAATAGTGGCTTATCTGATTCAACACGCGACATACTATCAAGCCTAACTCCAAGAGAAGCAAAAGTACTACGTATGAGATTTGGGATTGATATGAATACTGACCATACCTTAGAGGAAGTTGGTAAGCAATTTGATGTTACTAGAGAGAGAATTAGACAGATTGAAGCTAAAGCACTAAGAAAACTCAGACACCCCTCTAGAGCACATAATCTGAAAAGTTTTTTAGATAATGACTGACATTGCAATCTTCGCAGCTGGTTGTTTTTGGGGAATAGAAGAAAAATTTCTATCCACAAAAGGTGTTAAAGAAACTGAAGTAGGCTACATTGGCGGTAATACAGAGAATCCTACATACAGAGATGTTTGTGCTGGAGATACTTATCACGCGGAAGCAGTGAGAGTCCACTACAGTAGTGATGAAATAACATATGACGAACTTCTGGATATCTTTTTTAAGATTCATGACCCGACTACACTTAATCGTCAAGGTCCAGATTTTGGCACACAATATAGATCAACAATCTTTTTTCTAAATGACTTCCAACGCTTATCTAGCGAGAACAAAATCAAGCAACTTAACGAGACAAAATTTAATAATTCCATTGTTACAACCATCGAAGAAGCTAGTTCTTTTTGGATTGCAGAAGAGTACCATCAAAAGTATATTAGAAAGAAGAAGCAGAGTAGCTTTTTCTAGTTTGGGCCTGTAGCTCAGTTGGTTAGAGCAGTGGACTCATAATCCATTGGTCGGAGGTTCGAGTCCTCCCGGGCCCATTATCTATTAGTTTTCCTCTCCTTATTATTTATGGATATTTATTGTCTAGTATTAGGTTATGGATAAAATATCCCAGTAGTATGATGATTATTGCGCCTAATACGATTGATTGTAATAAGTAATCATAAGTGTGGTTAGCTAATACAACAGCTATTGGGTTACCACCTGCAGGAGGATGAACAACATTAAAGATCATCATTAGATAAATTCCAAAGCCAACAGACAAACCTAATAAAAAGAAAGTTGGGCCCTGTAACAAACTACACATAACAATACCAGCAATTGTTGTAACAGAGTGTCCGAAGAGTATATTCTTAGGATGTGCGAAGGGGCTTTTTGGATAGCCAAACATTAGTACCATTGTAGCTCCGAAAGATACTACCATAATCATTGATAGTATATTCAACGATATGATATAAGCCAGAAGACTAATAGTTAGCATAGCAAAAAAAGCAGGGATAACGGCACTCAATAACTTGCGTATTATATTTTTTATCATGCACATTAATGATACAGGATTGCATGACAAATACTTAAATTTGCACTAAATACTAAACAAAATGGGGAAATTCAGTAGTTGTGGGTAATGATGTGGGTAAAATAGTCATATTTTTATCTTTACAAACTAATAACTATATAATAATATACTTATATACCTCCTTCGTAGAGCCAGCAGGGATGCTGGCTTTATACTTTTAAGACAGTGCCAACTTTGATTTCGTAATCAGATACAGATTCTGTTGTATTGATACCAAAAAGTACAGATATTGCTCTAATAGTATTACCATGTGAGACAATTAGGATATTGCCCTCTTTGGGTAATTCTTGCAGAAAAGACTTAACACGATCACCAACATCCTTAAGACTCTCACCATTTGGTGGGCTAGTGTGCCAACCTCGCCTGGCAGCTCTATAATTATTCTCCCCCTCGATATCTTTTACTTGATCTTTATTTTTAGCCGACCAATCACCATAACTTCTCTCTTTGATGCGATCATCAATAACAATTCTTTTTTCATCTACTAAGATTTTAGCAGTCTGATAAGCCCTCTGAAGTGGAGAAGAAAATACATGTGAGAACATCACGCTATCTACTTCTTTTTTAAGCTCTTTAGCCATAGCGACGCCATGATCAGTTAGCGATGGATCATGCCAACCTGTAAAAAGCTTTTTTTTATTGTATTCAGATTGCGCATGTCTAACAAACCACAGTGATCTAGTCATTATCTACCCCAGATTTACTTTTTGTATTTGCATTATTTACATTATCTATTTGATCATGAAGTACATCATCAGACATCTTCCTATTTTTACTTATAATTACTGAAAATAGAATACCTAATTCATACAAAATCCATATTGGAACAGCCAATAATGTCTGTGAAACTACATCTGGTGGTGTTAGTAGCATTCCCACAATAAATGCGCCAACTATAACATATGGTCTTTTTCTCTTAAGGCTTTGTACAGTACTTACATTAGTAACAATCAAAAGAATTGTAATGATAGGGACTTCAAATGCAAAGCCGAAAGCAAAAAATAGTGTGATTACAAAATCAAGATACCTACTAATATCAGTCATAACCGATATACCATCTGGTGCTATGCTGATAAAAAATGAAAAAAGGAGTGGAAATACAACAAAATATGCGAAAGCAGCACCAAGATAAAACAGTATACTACTTGATATAAGTATAGGTAAGACAAGTTTTTTTTCTTTTTTATAAAGACCTGGAGCGATAAACATCCATAGATGATATAGAAGAAATGGGATGGATATAAAAATAGATATAATCATTACTAATTTAAAAGGAATAAAGAATGGGGATGCGACGTCTATTGCAATCATGGAACTATTCTCGGGTAAATTACGCATTAGAGGATCTGCAAGTTGATTATAAATATCATTTGAGAAAGGAAAGAGAATAATAAAAATGATTAAAACAAATATAAGAGATCTTGATAATCTCATTTTTAATTCTTGAAAATGTGGGACTAGTGATTGGTAGGAGTTTTGAGACTCAGTTTTATCTGACATAATCAATCTTCCTTATTAGCTTTTTTTATTTTTTCTTGGAGATCTTCTATCTGTGATTTCTGGTCATTAACAATTTTGTTAATCTCACCTGTAGTATCGGATGTCTCTTGCTGAATAGAGTCTTTAAGTTCAAAAAAATATCTTTGTAACTTCCCAAACCATTTGCCTAAAAAACCTGCAACAATTGGTAATTTTTCAGGACCAACTACAAATAGTAGTAGCATGAATATTAAGAATAATTCCCAAAACCCAATATCAAACATGAGACTTATTTATCTTCTTTTGATGATTTATTAGTAACGACTTTATCGTCTGGCGTCTCTTCCCTTGATGATTTTTTAAAACTTTTGATTGCCGAACCTAAATCAGAGCCGACATTCCTCAATTTTTTTGTACCAAATAACAATACTACTATGATAAGTATTAGTAATATTGACCATGGTGATATTCCGCTTAACATATTTTACCTCATTTTTCTCTTGATGCTTTTTCCTCTATCCCGGATCGACCAAAACGTCTTTCTAACTCTTCTAGGATATCATTCGGCGTAAGGTCATTCAAAGCCAATGATACTAAAGTATGGAACCATAAATCAGCAGCTTCATGAATAATAGAGTCTTTTTTGCTGTTTTTTATAGCTTCTATATATTCTTGTGCCTCTTCAAGTATTTTTTCATTGATTTTATTATTGCCATCTTCATATAAACTGGTGACATAAGAGTTCTTAGTAGGATTTACTTTTCTGTCCTCCAAAACTAGAAATAAGTCCTCAAGTATATTTCTATATGATTTGCTGTTCATTACTTAAGAGTATCATAAATAGCTAGATACGTACGGAGACCCCCTCATTTTTTAAGTATTCCTTTACTTCTTCAATAGAGAATATCTCATAATGGAAAATACTAGCAGCCAAGACAGCATCTGCCATACCTAATTTTACAGCATCTAACATATGTTTCAGTGTTCCTGCGCCTCCAGAAGCTATTACAGGAATAGTTACTTCTGATGAAATAGCTTTTAATAAATTGTTATCAAAACCATCTTTAGTACCATCACGATCCATACTGGTGATCAGTAACTCACCGGCACCTCTATCATTGAGTTCCTTGGCCCATTCTAGTGCATCAATACCTGTCTCTTTTCTCCCACCATGAGTAAAAACTTTCCAAATACCGTCAGATGTAAATTTTGCATCAATTGCAGCAACAATACATTGGCTACCAATTTTTGAAGTTACCTCATTAATCAGATCAGGATTTTCGACAGCAGCACTATTGATTGCTACCTTATCTGCTCCAGCTTTTAGTAAAGTTAAAACATCATTATATCCAGAAACTCCTCCACCAACTGTGAGAGGGATAAATACTTCATTCGCAACATTTTCAACTGTGTTTACTATTGTTTTTCTATCTTGATGAGTTGCAGTGATATCAAGAAAAACTAATTCGTCAGCTCCCATTAAATCATATTTTTTTGCAACTTCAACAGGATCTCCTGCATCTTTTATATCAACAAAATTTACTCCTTTAACAACCCTTCCATCATCTATATCTAAGCACGGAATAATTCTCTTTGTATATGACACTATAGGATCTCCAGTTTAACTAGATCAGATATACTGATTTTATTTTCGTAAATCGCTTTACCTATGATTATACCACTTAGACCTTTTGCTCTAATTGAAATTATTTTTTTTACATCCTCTAATGTTGTTATTCCACCAGATACAATTATCGGTATATTTGTCATTGATGAAATATGATTATACATCTCTATGTTAATACCTGACAACATTCCATCTTTATTAATGTCAGTAACTACAAGTTCTCTAATTTCATTATTTTCAAGAAACTCGATAAAGTCAGTAATCTTAACATTTGATTTTTCAACCCAGCCATCAGTTGCCAAAAAACTGTTATTCATTGCAATATCAATAATGACTTTTTCCTTTAAGTTTTTTGGTATTGATTCTAGAAAACTTGGTGACGAAAGAGCTTTTGTTCCAATTATAACCTTGTCTATCCCTGACTTTACATACGCGGATATAGATTCTATTGTTCTAATACCTCCTCCTACCTGTATATAAAAATCATCAAAAGCTTCCCTTATTTTCTTAATAACTCTGAAGTTAGCAGGTTTGCCTGCTCTTGCACCATCTAAATCAACAATATGAATTGTTCTTATACCAACTTGATGCCACTGTGAAGCCACAGACAGAGGATCGTCTGAGTATTTGGTTACTTGACTGTAATCCCCTTTATTTAACCTAACACAAGATCCATCTAAAATATCAATAGCGGGCAATATTTTCATTCATACCCTCCAGTTAATAAAGTTACTTAATAATTTCAGGCCAGCTGTGGAACTTTTTTCAGGATGAAATTGAACGGCTAATATATTATCTTTCTGTAATGAGGATATAAATTTACAACCATATTCTGTAAAAGACATAATATCTTCACGCGATGGAGTAGAAACATAATAGCTATGCACAAAGTAAAAAAATGAATCATTTCCAATTTGATCCCTCAAAGAATGATCTTTTGTAAAGTTTACCTTACTCCAACCCATGTGAGGTAATTTGATCTGGCCATTTGATGATTGTATTTGTTCAACACGTCCATTGAATATATCAAGGCACTCAGTATTATCCTCCTCGCTAAATGTCATTAGAATCTGTAAACCCATACAAATTCCAAGAAAAGGCTTTTGAGAGATTAATTCTCTAAATTCAACCAAATTAAATTTATTTCGTAAGTTATCCATACATAGCCTAGCAGCACCTTGTCCTGGAAATACTATTTTATCACTTGATTTAATTTCCTTGATTGAGTTTGATATCACCACTTTGTGTTCTTTCCCACATACTTTTTGAAGTGCTTTAGCTACACTGTGAATATTACCCATGCCATAATCAATAACAGAAATTTTTGACATTAAAGCTTTTCTTTCGTTGATGGTATTTTATTTAAGTTTCTTGGGTCAAGTGCTACTGCAACCTTTAACGCCTTTCCAAACGCCTTGAAAATTGTTTCAGCAATATGGTGTGAATTAGCACCCCTTAGATTGTCAATATGGACTGTAGCCTTCGCATGATTTACGAAACCGTGGAAAAATTCCTGAAGCAAATCTACATCAAATTCACCGACTCGTGATCTCGGGTAAGATACATTGTACTGTAAACCCGGCCTCCCAGAGAAGTCTAAAACTACTCTCGACAAAGATTCATCTAATGGAACATAAGAAGAACCAAACCTATTTATTCCAAGTTTTTCACCTAATGCCTTATCAATCACTTGACCGAGAACGATGCCTATATCCTCAACTGTGTGGTGAGCATCAATTTGAAGATCACCTCTAGCATGAATCTTGAGATCCATCATTCCATGTCTTGCAACTTGTTCTAACATGTGCTCGAGAAAAGGAAGATCGGCCTTGAGGTCTGCAACGCCATTTCCATCTAGATCCACACTAGCAACGATTTGAGTTTCTTTAGTATTCCTCTCAACATTAGCTTCACGATTTTTCATATGCTATCTATAACATATTAGCGTGATATAAGCCATTTTTTTAGAATTAATAGAACAGATTCACTTTGATCCCTATAATAATGATCAGCATCACTAATCATAATGTGAGTAATATTCTCTGACTCTAAAGACATGAGATAGCTATTGTGCTGAACAACAGAATTATGATCAAACTCTCCGTAGACATTTAATAATTTTATGCCTAATGAGCTGTAGTCAAAAAAATCTGCTGTTTGATCTTTATCTACTGCTCCTGCTCCTAAAAGAACAACTGAATCAAGATATAAACTTCCTTTGCTATCTAAATATGAGCCCAACATATGCGCGCCACAACTATGCGCTATGATAATAACTTTACCGTGTTCAGAATATATTTTTTCTAATACTTTTAATATTCTCTCGTTTGAATAGGTAAATATTTTTTTATAATCATAATATGTAGCACCTTTATCCAATACAGGAAGCTGTATAGAGAATATATTATATTCAGACTCTAAGCCTTCTCTAATTGGATTCATCACGAGTGGTTCATTGGGATAAAGACCTCTTCCATGAAGCAAGAGTATAGGTGCCGTGTTAGTACTCTCGACATTTTGTAGCATTACGAAAGTTTTATTGTCATCTAGTCGAATATTTATAATGTCTGAGTCAAACTGTTCTTGAACAAACTGTTCATTGATATTTGATTCTCTTAAATAGTTTGGAACGATTTCTTTTGTGCAAGAGTATAAAAAAAATGACAACAAAATAAACCTAATGATCAAAATTAGACGGCTCCTCAAAAATTTCAAGAATCTTTCTAGTGATGCCAGGTTCTAGGAGTGAATGTCCAGCATCATTTATTATATTCAGTTCAGAATTATCGTAACAATTGTGCAAATCGAAGGCCTGATTAAATGGACACACAATATCATACCGACCATGCACTATAAAACATTTGATGTGTTTAATCCTGTCTATATTTTTAATTATCTGATTCTCTTCTATAAAACAGTTATTTTTGAAAAAATGAGTCTCAATTTTAGCAAGTGATACTGCACATTTATCAAATTGTTCTACAACTTTTTTAGTAGGTAGTAACGTTGAACAATGACCTTCCCAAATGGACCACTGCTTACAAAATTGATTAGATACCTCTAATTCTTCGGAGTGAATTCGTTTGTGAAAGGCAGTCAACATGTCACACATCTCTTCTTGAGGAATGTCTTTAACAAATAGTCTCCAGTAATCAGGAAATATTGAATCTGCTCCTTTTTGGTAAAACCATTGTATATCTAATTCACGACAAAGGAATATTCCTCTAAGGACCAGTGATTTAACTGTTTCAGGATACTTTTGAGCGAACAGTAATGCCAATGTTGATCCCCATGAACCACCATAAATTATTACCTCTGGAATACTTAGATGATGAAGAATCTTTTTTATGTCATCAATCAAGTGATCAGTGGTATTATTATCACATGAACCAAATGGAGTGGATTTCCCACAACCACGTTGATCAAATAAAATTATTTTGTATTTTTTAGGATTAAAGTATCTCCTGTAGATTTCATTACTCCCTGCTCCAGGCCCACCGTGAAGGAAAATTACAGGAATTCCATTTTTATTACCAGAGATTTCAACATATAGTGCATGGCCATCACCAGTATCAAAAGAAAATTCGGAGAAAGGTTTAATTGGGTCAAATAGTTCCACGAGTATATTTTAAGCTATTATAAATACAAAAAATAGATCGTAGTAATAAATATTTCTTTAGTATGGATAATTTTTTCCTTTCTCTCTATTTTGAAAGATTCTCAAACTCCACATATATTGATCAACTTTTCTTGATATTGATCTCTCAAAACACAGATTGATTGTGCGAGCATCTTTACTAGGGGAGTCTGACGGAAAATCTGTTACTGGCTCATCCAAGTATGTAACGTACTTCCCAGTGGTTTTATCATAGATGTTTATACATGGTATAATCGTACAATCTGTAAGCTGAGCAATCTTTCTTATTGTTAATAATGTTGCTTTCCTGTCATCAAAGAAATTAGCAAACTCTGACTCTCTCAAACTAAGATCTTCATCTCCAATGTAGTAAAAAATATTAGGTTTTTTTAGAATCTTTACTAAAGTTTTAAATGGGAAATTATCTCTAGAAAATATGACTGCATTATCATCATTTTTACATCGAGACCTTCCTATTAACCAATTGATAAACTTATTTCTAAAAGGCTTATACATGCTAATAACTGGATAATTAGATATAGACCTTCCTCCAAAATCTAGTGATGTTGAGTGAACAGCTAAGAGAATAACTCCTTTCCCCTTATCAAGAGAATTTTGGAGTAAATTGATATTTTCTATATGACAAGATTTCCTAAGTGAATCACTACTGCGCCACCATAAAATAGACATATCAAGAAATGATCTACCTAAATTACGAAAATATTCTCTAGTGATAACATTTATTTCTTTTTCAGATTTGTTTTTGAAACACAAAGACAAATTACTTTTGGCAATACGCCTTCTTTTCGCATTGGTTCTATAAAGTAAATCTCCTACTTTACTCCCAAAAAGAATTCGGAATGAGTCTGGCATAATATTAATAAAAAAAGATAAAATTAGTACTATCCACGTTAGCCAATAACGGGGGTAAAGATAATCCGTTGTAAATCTCTCTGCCTCGGAGGACTTTATATCAAGCATATTGTTAATAGAACAAAATGGTTTGTCTTTACTCATATGAATCTAGTATTTCCAAAAGTACGGGGTCATTATAATGAGTAACGTGTAGATCTCAAGTCTGCCAAGTAACATTGTAAATGAGAGAATGTATTTGGATATTGTGTTAACAGAGCTATAATTATCTATAACACTTCCTGCCCCTGGGCCTAAATTATTTAAGCATGCTGCTATAGATGAGAATGCTGTTGTTGCGTCAAGTCCCGTAAATAAAAGTGCTAATGATAGAAAAACATATGATATCAAGTAGAAAATAAAAAATAATAAGATATTAATTGAGACGTTCTCACTAATCGCATGGTCATTAATCTTAATCGGTACTTCAGCGGTTGGATGAATAATTTTTATTAATCCTCTTTTAAGCTCTTTAATAATAAATAGAACTCTAATAATTTTAATACCACCACCAGTAGACCCAGCACACGCACCCAAAAAACTTAAAAAAATAAGTACACTAATAATGGATACTGGCCAAGTTTCATAAGAAGTTGAAATGAAACCAGAGGTAGTAATAAATGAGACCACCTGAAATAGGATGCTCATACTAGAGATTTGATTCCCATACATCAAAGATGAGTAGATAAGTAATAGAATTGATGATGATATAATTAATAGCAGATATAATCTAAATTCAACATCCTTAAAGTATATTTTTAAACTTCGACTTTTTAACGAGTGAAAATGCAGTATAAAATTTAATGCAGATAAAAACATAAATATCATGCAAACAATTTCTATTTTCATGCTATTGAAATATGCGATACTCTGACTATGAGTTGAGAAACCACCAATTGCAATCGTTGAAAAACTGTGTGCAACAGCATCAAATAAGCTCATACCAGCAACGTAGTATGCTCCAGCACATATAATGGTTAAGCCAAGATAGACCTTCCAGAGATTCTGGGCAGTTTCAGCTATTCTAGGAGAAATTTTATTATCTTTTATTGGTCCACCAGACTCTGCTTTATATAGTTGCATACCACCAACACCCAACATAGGTAAAACAGCAAGTGCCAAGACAACAATCCCCATACCACCTAACCATTGCAAAAGCTGACGATAAATTAAGATCGAGGGCGAAAGATCGTCCAAATTAGTAATGATTGTTGCGCCGGTAGTAGTCCACCCAGAAACAGACTCAAAGAAAGCATCTGTAAAACTCATGGATAAATTATTATCAAACATAAAAGGAAAGCTCCCAAAAAAACTCAGCAGAAACCAAAATAGAACGACTATAAGAAACCCCTCTTTAATTTTCATATTTGAATTAAAACTATTCTTCATATTAGGAAAAAACAAAAGGCTCCCAATAGCAAAGATTATGATAAAAGAATAAATAAAAGATAAAATGTTTCCATCATTATAAGATATTGAGGTAATAAATGGGATAAAGAGAATGGTCGCAAAAACTAATGTCATCATACCTAAAGTTTTTTGTATTAACGCGTAATTCATTTTTTAAAAAAAGCCTACGTTTACCTGGAAAAGTTTTTCAATAGTTGGGAGTTCTTTCTTATCAAAAGCAAAAATAATTATGTGATCTTCGTCTCGGATTTCTATATCTTCATTAGCTAGTATCACATTATTATCCCTTACTACAGCACCGATTATAATAGATTTAGGTAATTCAAGATGCGATATTTTATTCCCTACAAGGTTAGAAGTTTTCTTATCACCATGAGCAATGATTTCCATAACTTCACCATCCACATCACCAATTCTATTTACACTAACAATATCACTTGTTCTAACTGATGCTAATAGTGATCCTATTGTGACATCCTCTGGTGAGACAACTACATCTATTTCTTTTGAGACTAAATTCCTATATGATGATTTATTTACTATAGCTATGGTCTTTCCGGCTCCCATGTCTTTAGCAAGTTTTGCGGACAATATGTTTGCTTGATCATCACTAGTCACTGCACAAAAATAATCAACATCATTAATATTTTCATTTTTCAACATCGTCTCGTCTGCAATATCATTATTTAAAACGACTGTTGAGGAGAGATTCTCTGAAATGTTCTTAGCCACCAATCTGTCTTTCTCAATAAGTTTAAGATTATATGTATCTTCTAATTTTTTAGCTAAAGCTGATCCTACTCTGCCTCCACCTGCTATCATTACATTATGGGGCTCATCTGTTATTTTTCTTAGCTCACTCATAAAGCGCATATTTTCCTCAGTGGCTATAAAAAGAACATCATCATCCGGCATGATAAAAGTGTCATCATCTGGAATCAAATATTTCTTCTCACGAAATATAGCGACAACTTTCACATCTACATTTGGCAGGTGCTCTCTAAATTCAGATAATCTTTTTCTAGCAAGTGGGCCATTAGATAACACTGTTGCTGCAATTACATGGACTTTTCCTGAGGCAAATTTAAAAGCTTGAAATGCTCCAGGATGATCTATGATATTTTTAACATAGTCAGTAACTAAAATGTTTGGACTTATGACGTCATTTATAGAGAAGAATGTCTTTTGGAAGCCATCCTCATTATTCAAATATTCGTTAGCTCTTAATCGTGCAATTCTTTTAGGGACATTAAATATGTTTTTTGCTACATGACAGGCTGCCATATTCACCTCATCATTGCCCGTCACAGCTATAACCATGTCTGAATTATCTGCATCAGCAAGTCTCTGGATAGATGGGTGTGAGGCCAGCCCATGAATTGTTTTTATGTCTATTTGTTCTTTTAAGTTTTCGAGAACAGTCTTATCTACGTCTACAAGCGTGATATCATTGCCATCATCAGATAATATCTTAGCGACTGAGGAGCCGACTTGTCCGCCACCGAAGACTATAATTTTTTTCATGTTAAGTTATGTTTAAAAACATTTGACTTTATTCTACACCAAACAAGATAGAAATTAAGACCAAAAGTACTTTATTTTTTTGAATTTCTCTTGATATTTTTACTGAAAGCAGAATTAGAGTTATTTAGATCATTGGCGGTAATTGGTTTACCTCCAGGAAGTTGCAATTTGTGAATTTTTATTACTCCATCACTCGCCCTGATAGATAAATTATTAGCACTTAACCCTATAATCTCACCAACATTACTATTATGTTCGCATATTTCATAATCAATATCGTAGATCTTTATAATTTCATCTAATATTTTTGCTTCAGCTACAGGCCATTCAATAAATGCTCGAACTTTACAGAATATTTCTCTGCATGGATCTCCCCATGATATTTTTGCTTCGTCTTTAGTAATTTTTTTTGCATAGGTAGCTTCAGATTCTTTCTGTGTAACTATTTTACTATTACTGGATAAATTTTTTATTACATCAATAATAACATTACCTGCAATATTTGATAATTCGACTTGTAAGGATTTAGTATTATGAAAATCATCTAGATCTATAGTGTGAGAGTATAAGATCTCTCCAGTGTCCAATTCAGCTTGCATAGAAAAAAAAGATACACCAGTTATTCTATCATCATTTTGAATTGCCCTTTGAATCGGTGATGCTCCTCTCCATCTTGGTAAAATTGAACAATGAATGTTTACTGAGTCTAACTTTGGAATATCAAGGATTTTCTTAGGTAATATTTTCCCATATGAATACACAATAATCAGGTCTGGTTCATACTCATATAATTTTCTATGGAAATCTTCATCATTAAGATCGCTTGGATAGAACGTATCGATAGAATTTAATTCACTGAATAAACCAACTGGTGTCTTCTCTTGCTTGTTTCTGCGACCTCTTTTTGCATCTTGGGTAACTACTGCTACTATATCATGTGAACTTTCTAAGAGTCTCTTAAAAACTATTAATGAATAATCAGGACTACCGAAATAGATAATTTTCAATTTCAATTCCTCTTTTATATTGAGTAAGGAACATCTTTTCTAGATGGCAGCTTACCTTGCGCGCTAAGTTTTTGAATTTTTTTTGCTATACGTTCTCTCTTCAAATCAGAGAGATAATCTACAAAAAGTTTCCCATTCAAATGATCTATTTCATGCTGTATACAAACCGCCAATAAACCCTCAGCTTCATAGTCTTTGCAGTTACCTTTGAAATCCATGCTCTTGTATTTGATATTGTTGTATCTTTCTACCTTGTCGTAAAATCCAGGCACAGATAAGCAGCCTTCCTCTGATTGGATTTTATTGCTTTTTTCATATATCTCAGGATTAATCAGAAACAACGGCTCATCTCTAGATTCACTTACGTCAATAACCACGAGCCGCTTCTTTACATTTACCTGAATCGCAGCTAATCCAATGCCTTTGGACTCATACATTGTCGATAGCATTTTATTTGCTAAAGTCGCTAATTCTTCATCAAAAACCGTTATTTCTTCAGCAATTTGGCGTAGCCTAGAATCAGGGAAGTGCAATATTTCAAATGTACTCATTAGTAAAAAAATCAAAAATCTATTGTAATGGTAATCATTTTAATAGTATAAAGTAAAAAAATATATATTTAATAGCAAACATATAATGAAAAATTTGTTAATAGTAGAATCGCCAACAAAAGTGAAATCTATTGAGAAGTTTCTTGGTAAAGACTTTAAAGTACTTGCGTCAGTTGGTCATGTTAGAGATCTCATGGCAAGCTCACGTAAGGGAATTGATGTGGAGAATAATTACGAACCTGTTTGGAAAATATCAAAAGATAAAAAAGACGTCATGAAAGATATCAAGGAAGCATCAAAAAAAGCTGAAAATGTCTACTTTGCAACAGATCCGGATAGAGAAGGTGAAGCTATATCAAAACACATATATGAAATTCTCGACAAAGCAAAGATTCTTAAAGGAAAAAAAACTTATAGAGTTGCTTTTAATGAGATAACCAAAACAGCAGTTTCTGAGGCCATACAGAATCCAAGAGAAATTTCAGATGATCTATGGAATGCTTATGTTGCCAGAAGAACCCTTGATTATCTAATGGGATACGATATTTCAGAATTTCTTTGGAAAAAAGTAAGTAGACTTGCTAGAGGAGGTAGGGTTCAAAGTCCGGCGTTGAGGTTGATAGTCGAACGAGAGAGAGAAATTGATAACTATAATCCGACTGAATATTGGTTAGTAGCACTGAATGCATGCAAAAATAAAAATTGTATCGATTTAGATTTAGTATCTATAAACGGCAAGAAAGTTAAACAAAAAAATATTACAAACATAGAAAATCAAACAATGGCAGAAGGTATAAAAAAATCTCTGTCAAAACAAAAAAAAATAATTGTAAAAAATACAAAAACCTCTGATAGAAGAATGAAGCCAAAGGCACCATTTACAACCGCATCATTACAACAAACTGCATATTCTTCACTAGGTTTCTCTGTAAGACAGACCTCCAGTATTGCACAAAGACTATATCAAGGCCTACAACTGGGTGGTGATAATGTTGTAGGACTCATATCATACATGAGAACTGACTCAACAACTTTATCTAAAGATTGTCTAAATGATATCGATGATTATCTGAGTAAGAATTATCCTCAATTTAAATCTCAAGATGAACGAAAATATTCCAAAAAAGTAAAAAATGCACAAGAGGCACATGAGGCCATCAGACCAACATCAATTAACAATACTCCTGAAAAGGTCAAGCAATACCTTGAGGAACAAGAATATAAACTTTACGATCTGATATGGAAGAGAACTGTAGCATCACAAATGACTGATGCGGTGTATAATCAAGTTACACTAGAGTTTGATTTGAGTAATGAATATGAGTTTAGATATTCTGGATCATTTTTAAAAGAAAATGGTTTCAAAGAGATTTATGATTTATCTGACACTGATGAAAAAGATAAAATCAATAAAAGAATTCTAGAGGATATTAAGACTGGTGATGAATTGGATATAAAATCGATAAACCTAGAGCAAAAATTTACACAACCTCCACCCAGATACAACCAAGCAAGTCTTATTCAAGCTTTAGAGGAATTAGGCATAGGTAGGCCATCTACTTACGTAACTATAATATCCAAGATATTAGAGAGTAATTATGTAGATCCTGAGAAAAGTAATTTCCAACCAACGGCACTTGCTAGAGTTGTTTGTGATACTCTAACGAAACATTTCAGCAAAGATCTGGTTGATTTTGAATTTACCGCACGACTTGAGGACAATCTTGACGAAATAGCAAACGGTGATAAAGATGCAATAAGCTGCATAAAGAGTACTTATGAACCATTCAGATCTAATTTAGAAAATAAACTAGAAACAGTAGATATCTCTGAACAAAGAGAATTAAAAAACTTAGGCTTTCATCCCAAAACTAAAAGACCAATCACAGTAAGACTTACAAAGTATGGCCCGACGATACAGATGGGAACAAAAGAGGATGAAGAGAAGCCTAAATGGGCAGCCTTGATGCCACACCAGAAAAAAAATATTGATGCTATCACACTTGACGACGCTCTTATGCTTTTTGAACTTCCTCGCAAGATAGGTACCTTTGATGGTACAGACATCCTAATCAATATTGGACCATTTGGGCCTTATGTGAACTGTAAAAAAACAAACGTTTCAGTTAAGGAAAAAAATATATTTGAAATCACCGAAAATGAAGCAATAGAAATGATTAAAGAGAAAAGAGAAATTGATGCCAACAAAGAGATCAATATTTTCGAAGAATCTGGAATAAAAGTACTAAATGGTCCATACGGCCCATATGTAACAAACGGAAAAGTTAATGCTAGAGTACCCAAAGATGTAGACCCAAAGACTCTTATTGAGAGCGTTTGCATCGATATGATAAAAAATGCGCCCAAAAGAAAAGGTCGAGGACGATTTAGAGCACGAAGAAAATGAGAGTGGGCAGCCCTCTAGAGTCTGTGAAATATCTAGAAACAGGTAAAATAATAGCGTATCCTACTGAGAGCATTTATGGAATAGGCTGTGACCCATACAATTATGATGCAGTCCAAAAGATATTCAAAATTAAAAATAGACCTAACACTAAACCTATGATTTTAATTGCTTCGCATCTAACACAAATAGTTAAACTTGTAGATAATCAATCCTTAACAAAAACAGTTATGCAAACATGGCCAGGGCATACAACATGGTTACTTCCAGCTTCAGCTGAGTGCCCAGAGTGGCTGTATGAAAAAGAATCCAAGAAAATAGCAATAAGAGTATCAGCACATAGAGATGTTATAAGTATCTGCAAAAATTTTAACAAACCAATTATATCTACTAGTGCAAATAAGAGCATGAATGAACCGATAAAAGAAATTTCAAAGATTAAAAATATTTTTGAAGGTGAGATTGATTTTATCGTTGAGGGAAACATAGGTCAGGAGTTGAAACCAAGTGTGATAAAAGACTTTGAGACAGGAAAGATAGTTAGGAGTTGATCATGGGTTACGAGGACGCAGAGAAACTGTTTAAAGGACTTCATTCTAAAGCAATAAGAACATTTAGGAATCTTGATAAAATGGTCAAAACGAACAGGACAAAATGGAAGTACAAAGAGAAGGGTGGTGGTCATAGTGTAGAATTATCAAGCGGCAAGATAATAGAGAAAGGTGCAGTAAATTTTTCGGGCATTTCAGGAAAAATTATTCCAGGTTCTGCATTATCTAAAAAAATATCATCAACTAAGAGGAGTTTCTCTGCTACAGGAGTGTCAATTGTTATTCATCCAGAAAATCCATTTGTTCCATGTTCACATTTAAATATTAGATATTTTGAACTTGGAGATAAATCCTGGTGGGTTGGCGGCGGATTCGATCTTACTCCGTATTTCCCATTCCCGGAGGATATAAAATTTTGGCACGATAATGCAAAAAAAATAACAGATACGCTTGACAGAAAACTTTATAAAAAATTTAAAAAAGATTGTGATGAATATTTCTATCTTAAACATAGGAGAGAGAAAAGAGGTGTGGGCGGAATATTTTTTGATAATCTTAATGAACTATCTAAAGAAGAATACTTCACTTATCTTTCGAAGGTCATGAATACATATTTAGAGAGCTATACTGAAATTATCAAGAATCGTCATAAACGAAGGTATGATAAAAAACAAAAAGACTTCCAGCTCTTCAGAAGAGGTAGGTATGTTGAATTTAACTTGTTGTATGACCGTGGAACTGTTTTTGGTCTTCAATCGGGTGGTAGAGCAGAATCCATTTTAATGTCTCTCCCACCAAATGTGAGATGGTCATCGAACAAAGATCAAGTCTTCAAAAAATATGAGGTTGAACTTAAAAAATATATCTAAGATTTACTCAGTAAAGTCTCTAACATTTCTTTATTGGTCTTGGCATCATCATCATTTAAATTAACAATAGCAGTTGTAAGTCTTGAGACACAATTTAGCTTACCCTTATCATTTCGTATATCGATGTTCCAGACGTGAACATTCTTACCTAAACTGACTGCAGTTGTTTTTCCTGTAACGAAACCATCCGCTACAGGGCGAAGATGGTTAGCATTGATTTCGAGACCAACAGCTTTTTGTTTTCTCATATCAATACACATATTAGATGCTATGCTACCGAGTGATTCCGCCAAAACACAGGAGGCTCCACCATGAAGAACTCCACGAGATTGTCTTGTAATGTCCTCAACTGGCATTCTTGCAATAATATAATCATCCCCAAGTTCTATGAATTCAATACGTAAGTGTTTGTTCATATTGTTATTTCTTAGTGAAATTACGTGATCGAGAGTAAATTCCTCGTGCCAAATGCTCATAAAACCTCCAATGTTACAATTCTTGATAGATAAATATACCATCTTCTCTTAAAATAAAAAATATCAGAGTTTAATATGAAAAAAAGTTTTCCGAACATTAGAATGCGTAGGCTCAGATCCACTAGTGGGATTAGAAAGCTTGTACGTGAAACTAACCTTTGTGGTTCCGATTTAATTCAACCAATCTTTATAACAGAAGGTAAAAATAAAATTCAGAAAATTTCATCCATGCCTGGTATTAATAGATATTCAATTGATATGGCAGTTAAAGAAATTAGAGTTTTGACAAAAAATGGTATTGGTGCAGTAGCACTTTTTCCGCAAATTAATAGAAGAAAAAAAAGTAATCAAGCAAGCGAAGCATATAACGATGATGGATTAATTCAAAGGGCGATTCGTGAGATTAAAAAAAAGGTCCCCAAGAGTACTATTATTAGCGATGTTGCATTAGATCCATACACAACTCATGGTCAAGATGGGATACTTTCTAAAAAAGGAAAAATATTAAATGATGAGACAGTCGAAGTACTGACGAAACAAGCGTTGAGTCATGCAAAATCTGGTGCAGACATAATAGCCCCATCTGACATGATGGATGGGAGAGTATTGAAAATTCGAGAGATACTTGAGAGAAATAAATTTGTGGACACAATGATCCTTGCGTATTCCGCAAAATACTCATCTAATTTTTATGGGCCTTTTAGGGATGCTGTGGGATCGATAAAGAGTCTAGGCACTAAGAGCAAAGACAGCTATCAAATGGATTATGCAAATACTGGGGATGCTCTAAGAGAAGTAGAGCTAGATATAAATGAAGGAGCCGATTTTGTTATGATAAAGCCAGGGCTACCTTATCTAGACATTGTCCAAAGAATAAAAGAAAAACTGAATATACCTATATTTGTCTACCAAGTCAGCGGAGAGTATTCTATGATGAAAGCAGTATCCCAAAAAGGGTGGTTAAATGAAAAGAAAATTGTCATGGAGACATTAGCATGTATCAAAAGAGCAGGCGCTACTGCTATAATCACGTATTATGCTAAAGAAGCACTAAAATGGATGAAATAAAAAAATTTGCAGTTTTTGGTAACCCTATTAGTCACAGCTTATCACCATTTATTCACAAAGAGTTTGCTAAAGAGCAAAAACTCAATATACAGTACAAAGCCATAGAGCCAGAAAGTAATGACTTTGAGACACATGCTCAAAGTTTTTTTTCCAAGAAAGGGGTTGGAGCAAATGTTACGATTCCATTTAAAGATCAAGCATATAACTTTGCTGATACAAAAGATGAGATAAGCGATATCTGTCAATGCTCAAATACCCTCTGGTATGATGAAGGAATAATAAAAGCATTTAATACAGATGGGCAGGGGTTCGTTAATGATTTAAAGAAAAAAAATATAATTGTAACTGATATGAATATCCTTATTTTAGGAGCAGGTGGGTCAGCCCGTAGCATTGTAAATTCGTTGTGCTCTGAAAATATTACAGGCATTTCAATATTAAGTAGAACTCAAAGTAAGATAGAGGATATTATTAAAAACTTTAAAGATAAAAAGAGAATTTCTCACTACTCAGAAAATGATAGCTATAATCTAGTCATTAACACAACACCAATAAGTATGAGCAATTTAGAAATCCCTTTTCCAAGCGACATATTCAAAAATGAAGCGATTAGTTATGATCTTTTCTATTCACGTAAAAAGACAAAATTTCAATTATGGTCAGAGAGTATGGGTGCCTCAGAAACTCTGGATGGTATTGGCATGCTTGTTCATCAGGCAGCTCTGTCATATGAGATTTGGAATAAATTTCTGCCCAACACTGATCCTG
The DNA here is from genome assembly GCA_902628335.1 of uncultured Gammaproteobacteria bacterium. Classification (GTDB taxonomy): domain Bacteria; phylum Pseudomonadota; class Gammaproteobacteria. Next base: position 68,447 of record CACOMO010000004.1, on the reverse strand, counting down.
TTGAAGATAAGATTAGATCTTTGTGATATGTCTATTTTTTAAGTCAACGTAACTTTTTGCTGAATATAAAAGAAAGTTTTTCTCGTTATCATTTAGCTCTCTTACTTTTTTTGCAGGTGAGCCTAGATATAGAAAGCCACTCTCGAGTTTCTTTCCAGGACTAATTAAAGAGCCAGCACCAATCATTACTTCATTTGGTATTTCACTACCATCCAAAATGATACTACCCATTCCTACCAAAACTCGATTACCGATTTGACATGCATGTATTATTACTGAATGACCCACAGTAACATCATCACCTATAGTAACGCTGAATCCCACTGAGTAATCACTTTTATGTGTTACATGGATGATTGACCCGTCTTGAATGTTTGTTCTTGCTCCAATAATGATTGGATTAATATCACCTCTTGCAACAGACTGTGGCCACATTGCACTATCATCACCTATTTTCACATTCCCTATAACAGTCGATTGCTCATCAATATAAGCAGATTTTGAGATATCTGGATAATTATTTTCGAAAGATCTTATCATTATATTTTCATTTCTTTTACTTAACATATATTATAGTCATAAAAATATGAAAGGAAAAAATTATGAGTGAAAAAATAACTTTAAGAGTTGGCGAAGCCCTTGTCGCGGGTGGTCCTCCTGGAACGGCTGCTGAACCAGAAGTTGTCATAGGTGAGATGGATGGTCCCTTTGGGACAGCTTTTGCAAACTTAATGGGTAATCAGACTAAAGGACACTCAAAAGTGTTAGCTATAATGAATACAGATATCATGGTAAGACCTCCGACGCTAATGGTAAGTAAAGTCACAGTTAATGATAATAGATATACAAATATTTTAATGGGTACAGTTCAAGCTGCTATTGCTAATGGTGTTCTTGACTCCATTAAGAATAATGACATTCCGAAAGACAGAGTTAACGATCTTGGAATCATTGTTTCGGTTTGGCTCAATCCATCTGTTTCGAAAGATGATAATTTAGATCATAAAGTTTTGTTTGATATTCACAGAAAAGCCACGTCATCAGCAATACATAAGGCAATGACAAATAAACCAGATATTGATTGGTTACTTAAAAATCAAGATTCGATTATTCACAAATACTTCCAGATGGGTATTGATGGGAAAATATAATATAGATCGCAATAAGATAAAGCTTTATCTTGAACTCATGAGAGTAGACAAACCAATTGGCTTTTATTTATTGATGTGGCCTGTTCTTTGGGCTTTTCTTATATCTACAGAAGGTCAGCCCAGTCTGATCTATATGTTAATTTTTGCCATCGGCATTATCGCTACTAGATCTGCAGGATGCATTATAAATGATTATTTTGATCAAGATATTGACAAGAAAGTTGAGAGAACAAAGACAAGAGTTCTAGCAAGTAGCAAAGTAACAAATAGAGAAGCATTGAGTATTTTTACAATTTTAATGCTTGTCTGCTTATCTTTATTATTAATGCTGGGTTTAGAAATTTTAATTTTCGCGATATTATCTTTTTTTCTATTATTAGTATACCCACTCATGAAAAGATTTTTCAAAATACCTCAGCTTATATTAGGCCTAGCATTTGGATCTAGCATACCAATGGTGTTTATTGTTGAAACAGGTGATATGAATCTTAATTGCTTTCTGTTATATTTTTTAACAGTTATTTGGGCAATCGTCTATGATACGTACTACGCCATGGCTGACAAAAAGGATGATGAGAAAGTTGGCGTACAATCTTCGGCTATTTTTTTTGGTAGTAATGATATTAAATTTTCCAAGTATCTACATTTTTCAGTTGTTTGGATATTTTTGTTTATAGGCATATTGAATAATTTTGGATTTTTTTACTATTTCTGCATACTGTTGTCCTGTTTATGTATAATCTACCAAAATATACTGGCTAGTAATAGAATTCCTTATCAATGTATATCAGCTTTTGAAAATAATAATATATTTGGATTAATAGTTACTTTTGGTCTAATATTTAATTATCTCTAGTATTTATGAAAAATTTGGATCAAAAGAATAATTGGACTTTAGAAGAATTGAAAGCAAAATATAATTTGCCATTTAATGATCTTCTTTGGCAAGCCCATCAAATACATAGAAAATATCACGATCCTAACAAAGTACAGATTTCAACGTTAATGTCAGTCAAAACTGGTGGTTGTCCAGAAGATTGTAAATATTGCTCTCAAAGTATTCGCTATGATACAAATATAAAATTAGAAAAAACGTTATCCTTAAACGAAGTACTCAAACAAGCTCAAGAAGCTAAAAAAAATGGAGCGTCTAGATTTTGCATGGGAGCTGCTTGGAGAAACCTCAACAACAGCAACCTAGATAAAATAGTTGGGATGGTCAGAGGGGTCAAAGCTCTTGGCTTAGAGAGCTGTGTCACATTAGGTATGTTAACAAGTGATCAAGCACAAACTCTCAAAGATGCAGGTTTGGATTATTACAATCATAATCTAGACACATCTGAAGAATATTACAATAAGGTTGTGACAACAAGAACATATCAAGATCGTCTCAACACGATCAAGAATGTTAGAGATGCTGACATCAAAGTATGTTGCGGTGGTATTTTAGGATTAGGTGAAGAACATGAAGATAGAATAAAGTTATTACATGTACTTGCAAATCTGGATGTTCAACCCGAATCAGTACCAATAAATAAACTGGTAAGAGTAGAGGGAACTCCTTTCTCAGAAAATCAAAATGTGGATGATTTTGATTTTATAAGGATTATTGCTCTTGCAAGAATTGCTATGCCATATTCTATGGTAAGATTATCAGCAGGAAGAGATTCTATGAATGACCAAACTCAAGCCTTATGTTTCTTTGCTGGAGCAAATTCTATTTTTTATGGAGAAGAGCTTTTAACAACAAAAAATTCATCGATTCAACACGATCAAGAACTAATGCGAAAACTCAAAATCGGGGCTCTATAATTTGTGTTTGATTACTCAAATATTTTAACTAATCTTAGAAAAAATGGTTACTTCAGAGAGAGGGTGGCTGTAGATTCACCTCAAGATAGATATGTGCTTATTGAGAACAAAAAAGTACTTAATTTCACAAGTAATGATTATCTTGGTCTTGCTAACAGTGAATACTTAAAAGAGGTGTTTTATAAAAAAATAAAAAAATTTGGCGTAGGGTCTGGATCTTCTCCTTTGATAAGTGGTTATTCTTCTCAACATAAAGAACTTGAAGATGAATTAACTCAACTGACAAAACTAGATTCAACGGTTGTAGTGAATTCAGGATATTTGGCGAATGTTGGCCTAATAAACGCATTATCAGATAAGGATGTCGTGATATTCCAAGACAAGATGAATCATAATTCTATAATCGAAGGAACAAGATTAACAAAATCACAATTAATCCGATTCAAACATAAAGATTATTCGGATTTAGATCAAAAGATAAAAAAAATAAAAAAATATCTCAAAATAATATATGTTGACGCAGTGTTTAGTATGACAGGTGAATTTAGTGATTTGAAAAAAATATCAGCAATTGCTGGTGAGAATGATGCTCTTCTAGTCGTTGATGACGCTCATGGATTTGGCGTTATACAAGATAATTCTGATAGCTTTCCCTCAAGTTTATCAATGTATAATAACAATGATATCAATATTGATGCTTACATAGGAACTTTTGGTAAAGCTGTGGGAGTATTTGGATCATTCATTTCTGGTAAAAATGATATTATAGAATTAGTAATACAAAAATCAAAACCTTATATATATTCTACGGCATTACCTGCGTCTCTTGCAGGCACAGTACTTGAAAGCCTCAGACATATCAAAAAAAACAAATCACTCAACAAAAAGTTAACTGAAAATATTAAATTTTTTAAACAGATCGCGAAAAAAGAGAGCATCAAAGTACAGGAATCTGAATCTCCTATTCAAACAATAGTAATAGGCGACCCTAGATATTTAAAAAAAATACAAGAATCTGCGCTAAAAGCAGGCATTTACATTCAAGCTATAAGATACCCTACTGTGCCAAAAAATAATGATTTAATCAGGATCAGTCTCACCTCTAGTCACAGCACAAAAGACATAGAAAGACTATTGTATTTCTTGAAAACAATATAAAATAATCAATAATTCGTACCAGATTATGAAAATTTTAGAAAATAAAAATATACTTATCGGGATATCTGGCAGTATAGCGGCATATAAAGCGGCAGATCTGATAAGCAAACTTAAATCATGTGGAGCAAATGTTAAAGCCATTATGACCACAAGTTCTGCTAAATTTGTTACAGTTACAACTCTAGAATCTTTATCGGGCAACGAAGTAATAAATGAAAATAGCAAATCCAAAATATCTAATTTTAAACACTTAGATTTAGCAAAATGGGCAGATATTTTAGTAATAGCTCCCTGTACTGCAAATCTAATGAATAAAATTGCTAATGGTGTTGGAGATGATTTATTGACTACTGTTTGCCTTGCGTACAACAAAAAATTATTTATCGTTCCAGCTATGAATCCAGAAATGTGGACAAATAAGATTACACAATCGAGCGTAGAAAAATTAGAACAAAATAACATCAACATTATCGGACCCGATTACGGAAAACATGCTTGTGGAGACACAGGTTATGGAAGAATGTGTTCAACAGAACACATTATTGAACAACTAGAAAATTTTCAAGCACAGAAGATTTTATCTGGTATTAAGTTTCTTATTACAGCTGGACCGACGAGAGAGCCTCTAGACCCTGTTAGATTTATAAGTAATTATAGTTCTGGTAAAATGGGATATGCAATTGCACTTGTTGCAAAACAACTAGGTGCAGAAGTAAATCTTATCTCAGGGCCAACTTCTCTAAATAAATTAGAAGGCATTGAGACAACTTATGTTGAGACATCAGATGATATGAGGGCAATTGTTAATCAAGAGATAGCTAACGCGGAAATATTTATTTCTACTGCAGCAATTTCAGACTATCGCCCTGTCAAATACTCGAAGTCTAAATATAAGAAATCTTCTGATCGACTTACTATAGAATTTGAGAGAGGCAGTGATATATTGCAGTCGGTTGCTCAACAATATCCAGATATATTCACGGTTGGTTTCGCAGCAGAAACAGAAAATCTTCTGGAAAATGCAACAGAAAAATTACAGTCAAAAAAAATAGATATGATTATAGCCAATATAGCTAATTATGAGAAAAATCTTGGCTTTGGATCAGACTTTAACAAAGTTACTATTATCTCTAAAGATACGAACGTAGAAGAAATAGATTCTTCAAGAAAAATTGATATAGCATATAGAATTTTAAAAAAGATTCATAAAGAATATTTTGTAATAAGAAAAAGATCAAAAAAAAATGCTTGATAGAATTAGTATTAAAGTCACTGATAAGAACTTACCTGAGTTGCCCAAATATGCTACGAAAGGATCTGCTGGAATTGATCTGAGGGCTTCGTTAAAAGATCCACTATCAATCTATGCAGGCAAAACTGAACTAATAAAAACTGGTATTTCTATATTCATTAAAGACTCTAAACACGCTGGAATTATTCTGCCTAGATCAGGACTGGGGCACAAACATGGAATAGTGCTGGGCAATCTGCTAGGACTTATTGATTCAGATTATCAGGGTGAGTTGATGGTTTCATGCTGGAATCGTTCTGAAATTACATACACAATTGAACCATATGATAGAATTGCTCAATTAGTTTTTATAAATGTCAGTCAACCTGAACTTGAAATTGTAGAGGAATTCAAAAAAACTGTAAGAGGTGAGGGAGGTTTTGGCTCCTCAGGGAAAAAATAGATTGTCTGTCTTAAGAGATATATTTCGAGCTTATGATATTCGAGGCAAATATCCGGAAGAGATAAATTCATTTGTTTTTAATCAGATTGGATTGGCGTTAGGCACAAAAATATCCTCAAAGAACAGTGATCCAGTTGTTATTTGCAGAGATGGAAGAGTGTCTAGTAAAGAGCTTACTGAATCACTTATCGATAGTCTTGTAAAATGTGGTATTGAAATAATTGATATAGGTGAACTCCCAACTCCTCTGATGAATTTTTCACTTTGTGAATTAGAAATAAAAAATGGCTTGATGATTACAGGTAGTCATAATCCTAAGAATTATAATGGTATAAAGATGGTCATAGATGGACTAACCATCTACGGAGAGTATATAAGTGAACTTTACGACCTCATTCAGAGCCAGAATTTTATTAAAAGAAATGAAAAAGGTTCTTATTTTCAAGACAAAACTATCGCTGCTAGTTACATAGAACATCTGAAGGAAAATATAAAAATAAAAACAAACATTAAAGTAGTCATAGATTGTAGCAACGGAATAACTGGCCCTTTGGTGAATGATATATGTAAGTCGTTTAATATAAATTATAAGATCATCAACGAAGCTGTGAATGGAGATTTTCCTAATCATTCACCTGATCCTTCAAATCCTGAGAACTTAGAACAAATTAAGAATGAACTTCGTACTAGCGGAGGAGATATAGGTATAGCATTCGATGGTGATGGAGACAGAATGATACTAGTTAAGAGTGACGGTGAAATAATTTGGCCTGATCAGTTAATGATAATTTTTAGTCAGTATATTCTTAAGTCACAAAAAGGAAAAATAGTATTTGATGTAAAATGCTCCAAACATCTAAAAGATAATATTCTCAAAAATGGCGGTGAACCGATAGTTAGTCGAACTGGTCACTCGTTTATAAAAAAAAGTATGGCTGAGAATAATGCGATTTTAGGTGGCGAGATGAGTGGGCACATTTTTTTCAATGATAAATGGTTTGGTTTTGATGATGGAATATATGCTTTCTTAAGAGTTATGGAAATATTGTCAGACGAAAACAATTATAATCAGGTTTTTGATAATTTACCTAAGTCTATTACTACGCCAGAAATAGCTATTGAATTTAAAGGAAATAATCATTTTACTTTTATGAATAACTTTGTAAAATTGGCAGAGTTTAATGATTGTCGGAAAGTTGACATTGATGGACTCAAAGTAATATATGATGATGGCTGGGGCTTAATAAGATGTTCAAATACCACATCATGCTTAGTACTTAGATTTGAAGCCGATGACAAAAATTCAATGAATAGGATTCAATCAAAGTTTAGAGATGCTATGCTTAAGGTAGACAGAGATTTGGAGATACCGTTTTAATTATGAAACAGTTAGAAGATGTCATTATAAGAGGTGAGCAAAAACTTACGCCAAGTACTGCTAAAATATTAGTAGAAGCCCTACCTTATATACAACAATTATCCGGAAGTACAATTGTCATCAAGCTTGGCGGTAATGCCATGATAGATGAAAAACTCAAACAAAATTTTGCCCGGGATGTCATCTTATTGAAACAAGTTGGTATGCATCCAGTGGTAATTCATGGTGGTGGACCACAAATTACTGATTATTTGAAAAAAGTAGGCATAAAATCGGATTTTGCAGATGGCATGAGAATAACCGATCCTGAGTCTATTCATATCATAGAAATGGTTCTGGGCGGACTAGTTAACAAAGATCTTGTTAAAACTATTACGGCACTTGGCGGCAAAGCAGTAGGTCTCTCTGGAAAGGATGGTGGTTTAATTAGAGCAAAAAAAGTAATTGGAAAGGGTGAGTTTGAAAAAATTGATTTTAAAAATACAGGAACAGTCCAAAGCATTGATCCGGAAGTAGTCAAATTACTTGACGGGTCCTCTTTTATACCAGTCATTGCGCCCATAGGAATAGGCGATGATGGAAAGACTTACAATATTAATGCGGACATTGTAGCCGGTAAGATAGCGCATATATTACAAGCTAGTAAATATTTAATACTAACTGATACTAAAGGTATACTAGATGCTGACGATAAACTCATACAATCAATAAATGCAGAAGGTGTTAGATCTCTCATATCAAAAGGTATAATATCAAAAGGAATGTTGCCAAAAGTTAATTCGGCATTAGAAGCAGTATCATCAGGAGTAGAGCATGTCCAGATTATTAATGGAACATTTGATCACTCAGTGTTGCTAGAATTATTCACAGACGAAGGTATAGGTACAATGATAAGAAGGAAATAAATTGTTAGATCACGTTCTACTGTTTATCGTTTCCTTAATTTCCAATATTTTTTCTGCTTTCTCAGGTGGTGGCGCAGGTGTTATACAACTACCAGCTATTTTACTTCTTTACGAAATGCCCTTTATCTCAGCATTGGCATCTCATAAAGTTGCCACAGTAGCGTTAGGAGTAGGTGCTACTTTAAAGTACTTCAGAAAAATACACTTTAAGAGACAATTCATAATAGAATGTTTAATTTATGGTTTACCAGGAGTCGTAGCGGGAGCCAGTATAATTTCAGTAGTTAACGATTCTGTCGCAAGAGTTTTATTAGGTGCCTTGATCATAATGATCGCGCTATATTCGTTTTTTTCAAAAAGCTTTGGTGAACAAAAAGCTGAAATAAGACAGTCTATTTTTCGTAAAATAATTGCGAGTATTACCATAACATTTATTGCGATACTAAACGGATCATTATCAGCAGGTACAGGTTTGATATTTACAGTATTTCTCATAATTTTCTATGGGATGGACTATAAGATGGCGATAGCCTATACACTAATAATCGTTGGTTTTTTCTATAATTTGTTTGGCGCAATAGCTCTTGGACTTTTCACGCAAATTAATACAAGTATCTTAATTCCTTTAATACTAGGTTCTCTTCTTGGTGGTTATCTAGGTGCTAAATTTTCGCTGAGCAAGGATAACAAAACCATAAAAATCATATACCAACTAGTTACAATTATTGTTGGAGTAAGTTTGATTCTCTAGTTATCTTTTAAATTTATCAAGATATTTTTGCATTCGGTGAAAATTATTATTATCTTTTTCATTATCTTTAAGATAAAACAAAATATCATCTATATTGATTATAGAGTGAACCCTAATGTTGTTCTCTCCCTCAATCTCAATAGTGGCTCTTCTTAATTTTCCAAGTTCCATCCTATCGAGTGCTACTAAAACGCTAATTGGCTTTGCATTATTTTGTTTGATAATATTGATTGATTCTACAATAGATGAACCTGAAGAAATAACGTCGTCAACTATAAGACCCTTGCCTGACAAAGAACTTCCAATTAGAGTTCCAGTATCACCATGTTTTTTTTCCTCTTTACGATTAGAAGAAAAGGGTTTATCCAGAGAGAAGACATTACTCAACTGTAATGATATAGAGGATGCTAGTGTAATTCCTTTATACGCAGGCCCAAATATAAAATCGAAATTTAGCTCGTTCTGATAAATGTAATTTGCATAAAAATCAGCCAAGTTTCTGATTTTAGATCCTGTGTTACAAAGTCCTGTATTAAAATAGTAAGGGCTTTTTCTTCCAGATTTTAGTGTAAAGTCGCCAAATCTAAGTATTTTCTCGTTAATAGCAAATTCAATAAAATTATTTTTAAGGTCATTCATACTCAAATTTAGTAATATTACTATATTACCATAGGATGAATATAAACAAATGAGAGTTTTAACACTTAATGCATGCGGAATACGAGCAAGCGAAAAAAAGGGTTTGTTTGCATGGTTAAAGAAACAAAAATCTGACTGTATTTGTTTACAAGAGGTGAGAGCTCAAGACAATCAAATCCAAGATAGAAAATATTCCCTTGATGGATACGATAGATACATGTCGGTAGCTGAAAAAAAAGGATATAGTGGCGTAGCTATTTATTCTAGGAATAAGGTTTTAAATGTAATAAATAAAATAGGCTCTGATAAATTTGATAGAGAGGGTAGGTTTGTTGAGGTAGAATATGATAATTGTTATGTATCTAGTGTATACTTCCCATCAGGATCGTCTGGGGATGAACGACAGAAACAAAAATATGTTTTTATGAATGTATTTGAAAAATATTTAAAGAAAATTAGATCAAGAGCTAAGCCCAGTATAATCTGTGGCGATTGGAACATTGTGCATAAAGAAATTGATATAAAGAATTGGAAGTCTAACCAAAAAAATTCTGGATGTCTGCCTAAAGAAAGAGCATGGCTTGATAAAATATTTAATGGCCTTGGTTATATAGATACATTTAGAGTTGTAAATAAAAAAGCTGATAATTACACCTGGTGGTCAAACAGAGGAAGAGCCTGGGATAACAATGTTGGATGGAGGATAGACTATCAAGTGCTCTCACCTGGGAATAAAGAAAAAATCAAAAATGCGCGGATATATAGAAAAGAGAGATTTTCTGATCACGCCCCTCTTATAGTAAATTATGAGTTATAAAACATGTTCAAGAATCTCATAGAAATAGTTAATCCATACTTTCAAAAAAAAATATTCATAACATTGTCTATGGGTTTTGTTTCAGGTATACCTTTATTATTAACTATCACTCTTTTACAAGCATGGTTAACAGATGAAGGAATATCAAAATCAACAATAGGACTGTTTGCTCTGGTTGGATTACCGTATTCACTAAAATTTCTTTGGGCTCCAATATTTGATGGTATAACTTTATCAACTTTTGGAAGAAGGCGTAGCTGGATGCTAATAACACAAATACTGTTAATTATTACAATCATTGGATTAGGAATGACAGACCCAACTATGAATGCAACAAATGTTGCAATTTTAGCAGTTCTTGTAGCATTTTCATCTGCTTCTCAAGATATTGTAATAGACGCATACAGAAGGGAATCTTTATCAGATGAAGAACAGACATTAGGTGCGTCTGCGTATGTGCTTGGATATAGAATTGGTGCACTAGCAGCTGGTGCCGGTGGTTTAATATTAGCTGATTATATGTCATATCAAATGGTTTATGCTTTCATGTCTCTTGTGATGCTTTATGGTGTGCTAATAACTATTGTCGCAGATGAGCCTAAGAGTAGCTTCAGTCCATCTAATTTTTTAGAAACAGTGGTAAAACCATTCATAGAATTTTTCGACAGGTATACATCTATAAATAATATCGCAACGGACAGACTAAAACATGTAAGAGATGGATTAGCAATTACGCATAACTCCAAGAATATATTCAGTGATACAACCAATTATGGATATAAACGATCAAAGATAACAAGACGTAATGTTCTAAAGAATATTTTTCTTACTCCTATTCTGATATTACTTTTCATACTTTTATACAAAATTGGTGACACTATGGCGCATTCTCTCAGCACTAACTTTTATTTAGATATTGGTTTTTCTAAAACTGAGATCGGAACTATTGTTAAAATCTTTGGACTATTTGCTACTCTAATAGGTGCGTTCGCAGGAGGCTTGATAGCTCTGAAGATAGGCCTTTATCAGTCATTAATTATGTTTGGTGTGTTTCAAGCGATTGCCACACTAGGCTTCTCATTTCTTGCAATTGTTGGAGATAATATCTATATCCTGATGACTGTAATATCATTGGAAAACCTAGCAGCTGGAATGGGTTATACAGCATACCTTGCTTTTATAGCGAATATGACAAACAAACAATTCACAGCAACACAATTTGCTCTAATGACTGCATTGATGTCACTGCCTAGAACACTCTTTTCAGGTTTCTCGGGGTATCTTGTAGAATTTTTTGACTGGGAATTATACTTTGTTTTCTGTTCATTAATTGCGATTCCTGCTTTAATGATACTTAGAAAACTAAAAAGAGAAATAAAGCTATGAGTGATTTCTACACAGCAGATATTTGCGATCAGTATCGAGACATTCAAATTTGTGAGAATATTTTTAAGTCTTATGGTAAAAAAGCTAAGTTTAAAGGAAAAATAAGAACAGTCAATGCGATAGAAGACAATTCATATGTGAAAAAACTCATTGATGAAGAAGTAAATGGTGACATAATGGTAATTGATGGCAATGGGTCAAAAAAATGTGCATTACTTGGTGATAATCTAGCACAGAAAGCCAGTGATAATGGATGGTCAGGTTTTATCATACATGGTTGCATAAGAGACTCCGAAATTATATCGACAATCAATATTGGTATTAAAGCACTTGATACTATGCCATTAAAAAGTGAGAAAAAAAATATTGGTGAATTTGGAAAAGATCTAAAATTTGCAAATGTTCTTTTTAAAGAGGGTTACTATGCTTATTCAGATCAAGACGGGATAATAATCCGTAAAAATGAAATTGTTTAAAATGAGTGTAGTGATAAGAATAATAAATCTTACAATCCAAAAAAATGATAGGAATATTCTTGATAATATTTCACTAGATATAAATGAGAAGTCTTTTCTAAATATCTATGGGGCGAATGGCTCTGGTAAGACATCGTTATTAAAGGTGATAACGGGAATATCTGAAATAGATAGTGGCGAAGTTGTCAACTATTCAAATAATCAAGTTTACGTTGGTCACAAGTATGGCTTAAAGACAAACTTGACGGTTAGCGAAAACCTTGCACTAGATTTACAAAATAACAATACAGATAAAAAAAGGGGTCTAGACGAAGTTTTGGAGATGTACAAAATGTCAAAATTCAAGGATACTTTAGTTAAGCATCTTTCTCATGGTCTGCAAAAAAAAGTTTCACTAATGAGAACTCTGCTTTTAGATAGTGATGTATGGATTCTAGATGAGCCTTTTAGTGCTCTTGATGAAGAGGCAAAGATAATTCTAAACAAAACATTTGTGGAAGCAATTCAACAAAATAAAACTATTATTATCACCAGTCACGATACTCTTAGATATGATCACATAAATGTGGAAAATTTTCTTTTAAAAGATGGAAGAATTCAATAAAATTTTAATCAAGGAATTTAAGATAGCTAGTAGGTCTGGTTATGAGGCGTTAATGCCAATAATGTACCTGTTAATTATTATTTTATTTTTCAATATTTCAATTAGTTATATTTCAAGAAATTTAATAATTGAGCTAACACCTTTAATGATTTGGCTTTCTTGCTTGCTTGTTTCTGTTCTTAATTTAGAGTCAATCTTTAGAGAAGATTATGAGGATGGAACACTTGATTATTTAATCTCAGCAAATAGTTTTCATGAATCAGTTATTGTTGCTAAAGTTTTTAGTCACTGGCTATTGACTACGCTGCCTGTAGTCATTATATCTCCATTTATTTCACTTCTATTAGGTATTGACTATCAAACGACACTTATACTGTTCTTGAGTCTGCTAATCGGAACACCAACAATGAGCTTAATAGGGTCTGTAGCAGCAGCATTAACACTTTCACTAAAACGAGGAAAATTACTATTAGCTATTATAGTTCTACCATTATATGTCCCAATTTTAATATTCGGCACAAGTGCCGTAAATAACTCTTTCTTACAAATGAATTTTGCATCAGAGATTATTTTCTTGAGTATTATTTTTCTGTTATTTCTTCTTATTACTCCAACTGCATGCCTAAAATCATTGAGACTAAGCCTAGATTGATTGGACCCAAGAGCTTTTATGCTCTCGTTTAATGAGAGTGTTTCTTGCTGATAGTAATAGCGCAGTGATGAAGTAAAATGTAAAACCCAGACTAGTAAATATTAAAGGGTACAACATTTCATATGCTATAGAAGGTGAGCTAAATTTCATGACAGAAGGACCCTGATGAAGGGTGTTCCACCATTCTACTGAAAAATGGATAATAGGTATATTAACAAAACCTATAATTGCAAGAATATTTGCAGCTTTTGCGCCTTTTCTGAAGTCATCAAATGAATTGTATAAGAAAATTATTGATATGTAGATGAAGAAAAGAATCAATTCAGAAGTGAGTCTCGCATCCCAGACCCACCAAGTGCCCCACATAGGCTTTCCCCAAACTGCACCAGTTACAAGAGCAAGAAATGTAAAAAGAGCTCCAATTTTAGCAGAGGAGATAGCTATTATCTCAAAAATTTTTATTCTCCAAATTAAAGATATGACTGCAGAAAAAAAAAGAACAGAATAAGCGAACAGTGATAACCAAGCACTTGGAACGTGTACATACATAATTCTGAATGCCTCACCTTGTTGATAATCTGCTGGTGCGATGAATAAACCGTGGTAAAGCCCATAACTGATCAATCCTATTGAAATAATCAATGTCCAGGGAATAATAAAACTTGAAAACAAGTAGAATTTTTTCGGTGATATATTTTCTAGTAATTTTCTTATCATAGCGACAATTTTTAACTATAATAACACAAAAGATTTATAATATATGACGGTTAAATCAAGAAAAAAAGTTAAATCGTATGAAGCAAAGCTTACCACATGGAATAGAGGGAAATTTGGAAAATATAGTATCCTCAAAAAGTTAAATAAGCAGGCTTATTATGACTCAATTACGAAACCTGGAGCAGACGAGTGATCACTTCTTCCCAAAAATGTTGGTCTCCTGTGAAAGCAAAAAATTCTTTGTTGAGATATTGCTTATTTTTATTGTAAGATAATCTGGATAAATTACGATCCACGACTCTACCACCTGATTCTTCGACAATACACTGACCCGCGGCAGTATCCCATTCATATGTTGGCCCGAATCTTGGGTAAAAATTACCTAAACCTTTAGCTATGTAACCAAACTTTATGGCACTTGATATTTTTATTATTTCAATGTTTTTGATAAGTCCAGCTAACGTCTCTAGTTTCCTTGGGTTCATTTCTGAACTTGTGAAAACTGTATTATTCAAAGAATTGGTTACATTTAACTTTCGTGACTTACCATTTAATACGTAATGAGCACCTTCTCCATGGATAGCATAAAAAAACTCTTTTGTTGAAGGAATATAAATTGCACCAAATACTGGGAAATTACCACTGATGAAAGCAATGTTAACGCAATAGTTATCTCCCTTATTTATATAATTCCTCGTGCCATCAAGTGGGTCTACAATCCAGAAGTCATCAAAAATAATATTTTTTTCAAAACCTTCCTCTGAAACTACTGGAATATTTGCATCAAGTGCGCTGAGACCCTTAACTATTATTACATGTGACATTAGATCCACTTTAGTAAGGGGTGTTTTGTCAGTTTTCGATTGAACTTCCAAAAATTTATCTTGATACATTATCTGAGTAGAGCCTGCTTCAATACATATTTTTTTTATACTTTCAATATTGTCTATAAAAAAAGAATTATCCAAAATCATCAGTAAATTCCTTTAAAATATAAATAGAAGATAAAACTCTTGAATCTATATTTTTTTCGCTTGACAAAAAACTACTTAAGTTATTTATTTTACATCTAATTACATCCAATGGTTCGGGCTCATCTCCAATGAGCTTTGATTCTGATAACGATCTGGCAATTACAATATTTGTTTTATGATTCACATAACCTGGGGCAAGATCTAAAAGGTATAAAAATTTGATATCAGATGACTTGTATCCAATTTCTTCTTGAAGTTCTCTATTTGCAGCCTCAATTACAGTTTCACCCTCATCAATTTTACCTTTAGGTAATGATAATGAATAATCATCAATCGCTGCTGCATACTCTCTTATAAAAATAATCTCGTCATCTAATACAGGTATAATCATGACCGCACCTTGGCCAGTTCCACAGATGACCTCATAATCTCGAACTTGATTGTTGTCAAATTTTATATTAAATTTATCAATTCTGAAGAGATCTGTCCGTGATATTATCTTTCTATTTTTTATTTTTGGCATTTGTAGTGGATGTCTAATTGTATAAATGATGATACAGTATATATGATGGATTTTAAAGGACTTGAAAACATACTTATAGATATGGATGGTGTACTGCTTGACACGGAGTATGATAACTATTTCTGGCAAAAGCATATTCCCCTAAAATATGCTGAATTAAAATCAATCGACACTGACCAAGCGATTAAAATTACACATACACTGTTCAACTTTAAAAAAGGTAATAAAGATTGGTACGATTTAGATTATTGGTCTAACATGCTTGGCCTAGACGTGGAGAAAGAGAAACTCTCTGATGATATGATAAATAGAATAAAACTCAAAAAAGGAGCAGTTGAGTTTTTGGATAAATATCACAACGATAAGAATTTATATTTAGTAACTAATGCACACAGAAAAACTCTTAATATAAAAATGCAAAAATTCCCGTTGATGAATTATTTTAAGATGTTAATTTGCTCTCATGAATTAAGACATGTTAAAGAAGAGATTCCATTTTGGTTTATATTAAGGAATAAATTAGGCATAGATTATAACAAATCTATATTGATTGAAGATACAATAGATAATGTTAAATCTGCATATCACGCAGGACTTAGATCAATACTAATAGGAGATTCTTTGAATTATAAAGATATGCCGTGCTTTAATGATCTATCTTCTTTTTCTTCTAGCTTGAAATAAATTTATACTCTTGTTTGTGAAATTGATAGGAAATATCTCGTCTACGTAAATAAATCCTGACCTATTCTTGTAGGCAATTAACCTATGGACATAGTCACTCTTAATAGAGTATGATATTTTGACTTTTCTAAATCTTTTTGTATTTAAAAAATATGATCCCAACGATCTTGAGCCTAGTATTCTTATATACCTTTCTTTACCTTTAAGTGATTTAACAGGTAAGAATGACTTAGCGTAGACATTTTTGAAACCTTTTGATTCTAATCTTACACTTCGATAAACACCTATGCTTCTAGCTTGAACACAATCAATAAATTCGTTTATACTCTTTGAGTACTCGAGACGTTGATCTTGTACTTTTATCCTGAAGTTATTATCTTTTTCTCTGGATAATCTTTTTGTCAAAGATTCGTTATCGATGACAGCAAGTCTTGTAGAATAATTTAGAGAATATAGCTTTTTTTCTCTTTTCCAATTACCTAGATATATATATTTCATTTTACAATTTTAAATTTTCTTCTTCATTACGCCAACGTTTCAACAACTGAGTTCTAGTAATATCTGATAAATTAGATATTCTAAGTTGTAGATTTTTAATTATATCAACGTTTGTAATAAAATCTTGTAAAGTTGCTAATTTAAAATTATTTAAATGTCCAGATTGCCTGTTTCCAAAAAAATCACCGGATCCTCTAATTGACAAATCTTCTTCTGCAATTTTGAAACCATTAGAATGTAGAGATAATGAGTTTAATCTCATCTCAGCATTTTCGTTTAGTTTAGATTTACATGTTATAAAACAAAACCCTTGACGTGTGGATCTTCCTACCCTTCCTCTAAGTTGATGTAATTGTGATAAGCCAAATCTATCTGAGTCTTCAATAACAATACATGTTGCGTTTGGAATATCTACCCCAACTTCAATCACAGTTGTGCATACTAAAATATCAATTTTCCCATCCCTAAACTTTTTGATCGTATCAGCCTCTACTTCATCATCTAATTGACCATGGAGAACAGAGATAGTGTAATCTTTAAAAACTTTAGATATTACATCATATGTACTATAAACGGATTCTAGTTCTGAGGATTCACCTGTATTTATTGCGGGACATACCCAAAAGATTTGCTCTCCACTTTGAAGGCGGTCATTAATCTTAGAATACATTATTGTTCGTTGATCTGAATCTACTCGCTCTGTAATGACATCTTTCCGCCCCTTTGGCATGTCTTTAATAGTCGTGTAATCCAAACCCTGATATAGGACCAATGCTAATGATCTGGGTATCGGTGTAGCAGACATGTAGATTACGTGTGGATGCAAACCAGAAGAGTCTCTGTTTTTTACAAGAGAAGAACGCTGGTTGATACCGAATTTATGCTGTTCGTCAATGATGCATAGACCTAAATTTTTAAATGTGACTGACGAATTTAATAACGAATGTGTACCAATGACTATATCAATATCCCCGCTCTTAAGACATTTAATTGTTTTATCTCTTAGTTTTGTTGACATACTGCTCTTTAGATAAGCTATTTTTATATTTTTTCCAGAAAATAAATTTTGGATGTAATGATAATGCTGATCAACAAGTAGCTCTGTTGGTGCTAGAAAGGCAGTCTGTAAGTTAGACATATATGTTGCATAAACACCGATTACACTTACAACTGTTTTGCCACACCCAACATCTCCTTGAATTAATCTAGATGAAGCATAATCCCGTAACAGGTCATTACATACAAGATCAACAGCGTGGTATTGAGACTTGGTTAATTCGAAAGGGAAGGAGTTTATATATTTTTCTATGTCTTTTTTGTCAAAATTAAATTTATGTGACAGTTTGTTTCTAGATTTCTTATTTATCTCAGCAATTCTCAAATTTCTAGAAATTATTTCTTCCAAAACAAATCTTTTCCTCGATTGTTCGAATATAGTCAATGCGTCATCGTAAGAGCTAGCAGAGGGGAAATGACAATTTTCAAGTGCATCAAGATGATTTGGCATATCAAATAATTTAAGTGTATCAATATCAAATATATCATCAGAATTTTTTAAACGTAGATAATCTAGAACATATCTAATTAGTTTTCTAATTTTATTTTGTGATATTTGACGACGTGTATTGTAGTAAGGAATTATTTTTTCAAGATTATCCTCATCATCAATAAGTTCAAGCTCAGGGTGGATCATAATATATTTATTAGATTTCGTATGGACAATTCCAAATATTCTTACTTTGTCACCAACTTTTAAATGTCTGAAAATTATTGTCTTGTGAATAAATTTGACCTGTATATTCTTTGACTGGGTCAAAATTGATAAGATCAAGTTTTTTTGAAAGCCTTTAGTGTAAAATATTCTATCAATTACACCAATGAATAAGCATTTTTCTCCATTCTTTATCTTATTGATATTTGAAATATTTGTTTTATCAACTAACTGATTTGGTAGGTATAATAAAAGGTCAGTGATCCTATTTATTCCAAGATTGTGCAATTTTGTTTTTGTGACTTTACCAACGCCAGGTAAAGTTTCTAGTGAATTATCCTCTAACTGCGTTTGCTTTGGCATCTGTCATGAACCAGCTACCAAAATCGCATCCATTTCTACCTCTACATCTAGTGGTAACTTACTTACTTCAACAGCTGCTCTTGCTGGATACGGTTTCACGAACACACTTTCCATTGCTCTATTAACAGAAGAAAAATTCTCTAGGTTCTTGAGAAAGACAGTTATCTTTACAAAGTTTGTTGAGTCACAACCTGCTTCGTTTGCGATCGACATTAAATTTATTAGCACTTGGTTTACTTGTAGATCAAAGTCTTGAGAGATTAACTTCATTGTTTCGGGCACAAGAGGAATTTGTCCTGAAATAAAAATTAAATTACCACATCTTATTGCTTGCGAATAAGCTCCTATTGCTTGAGGTGCTCTTTCAGTAATAATTTGCTCTTTTTTTGTCATGGTTTCTTTCTTGTATAACCGGATTCTTTGAGTTTTTCGAGGTAATCATGCCAATAAATTTGATAGTTTTCACATAACTCATGAAGATATTCCCATGTGTAGAGACCTGTATTATGACCATCATCAAAAATAAGTTTTACAGCATAGTTTCCAATGGGTTCGATCTTATCTAGCATCACATGCTCTTTGCCTTTCTGAAGTACCTCTTGACCTGGCCCATGGCCCTTTACCTCAGCAGATGGAGAAAAGCATCTAAGATACTCAATTGTCAAATTCTCCTTTAACCCATCCTCAAAAGCTAGTGATAAAATATTATTTTTTTTGATATATCTTATTTCTAATGGTTTAATCATACATAAATTATATATTATCTAATATTGATTTGATAGATTAAGAATTTTGTAACTTAATTTGAAGATTTGGCTCTAGGATGAGTTTTATCATAAACTTTTTTTACATAATCAAAGTTAACACTAGTATAAATTTGTGTAGTGCTAATATCTTGATGACCTAGAAATTCCTGCACTGCTCTAATGTCACCTGATGATTCTAATAAGTGCGTAGCACAAGTGTGTCTCAAAACGTGTGGGTTAATGACGTAATTTAGGGACTTCTTTTTACACCAAAAAGTAATTCGTTGCTGGATTGAGCGATTTGATATTCGTTTCCCGTACTTGTTTAAGAATAGAGCAATTTCATTCTTTACTGCTATATTCTCTCTGGTTTTAATCCATTTTGTGACTGCCGATAGAGCACAATCACCGACCGGTAGGTATCTATTCCTACTCCCTTTACCCTCCACCACTAATAATTTACTTTTGAAGTCAATAGATGACAAGTTCAAAGATGAAGTTTCACTTAGTCTTAGCGCTGAGCTATACATTAATTCAATTATTGCCTTATCTCTAATAGCCTGAAATGATTTTTCTTTTATATCACATAATTGATTTATTTCTGTTATTGACATCACAGTCGGGAGTTTACTTTTTCTTTTAGGCGATATAATTTTTTTACAAGGATTCGTATCAATAATCTTCTTCTTACAAAAAAAATTAAATAATGAGGATATTGATGATTTCTTTCTTGCAATGGTTGATGGATCTAAGCCTAACTTACGTAGTGATGATATATATTCTTGTAAGCTGGTTGTGGTGATTGTAGATAGATCATTAGTCTCAAAATGCACTTCAAATTGTTTTAAATCTATCAAATAGTTCTTTGTAGTGTGTTTACTATATTGTTTTTCGTACTTTATATAATCATGAAATTTGTCGATTAGTTGCTTCAAATTGTTAGACATTAAGTTTTCCCTCGAACTCAATTGTACTCGGACCTATAAGCAAAAGATTCTTATTCTTTTTTTTAACAGTGAGTTCTCCACCCTTCTGTTTGATGAAGATTAATTTATCGCATACTTGGGCTCCGTGAATTTCATAAAATAATGATGCTACTGCGGTTGCACCACTTCCACATGATTTTGTCCAGCCAGCTCCAGCTTCGTATACATTAATGGTAAAATGACCACAATTGAAATCAAATAGATCTTTAGGATTATCGACGAACTCTAAATTAAGAAGATTCGAATAGTAGTTGTCAAAAAAGTTCGTGATTATTGATTTTTCATAATTATCAAATTGATCAACGATAACACAATGTTTGTTGCCAAGGTCAATCAGATAGAACCCAACAGACTTCTTAATAGAGTCAATGAGTATATTTTGTCTCTCGAGAGAATTTTGGTAATGCACATTGTTATCTATCAATCTAAATGATCGTGACTCTCCCATTGATGCAGTTATTTCTTTTTGATCATTAATAGTTACAGAATATTTAACATTTTCAATATCAACGACTATTTTTGAGTAATTATATTTTTCATTTAGATACAACATGATTGCTCGTAATCCATTCCCACACTGATATGCCTTTGAACCATCACTATTATAGATCTGACAATATATACTGTTTGAATTAAACTTAAAGTTAATCAAAAGCAACTGGTCAAAATTATCTTCAGATTTCTGTATAATTTTATGTATGTCATCCTCTGATAAAATTAATTTCTCCTTTACTAAATCAACAAGCATAAAATTATTGCCTTGACTATTCATTTTAGTAAAATTTATTAACATATTCCTACTTAAGATATTCTTCTTCGTCCCCAATTATATCTTTATATTCTTCTCTTCCGCGGATACAAGCGACATCTTTATCAGAGATCAAATACTCCGGGGCCCTGGGTCTAGAGTTATAATTCGAAGACAAGACAAAGCCATATGCGCCTGCATCTTCAATTACAATTAAGTCACCTATATTTGCCGATATACGTCTATCTTTTCCAAAGAAATCAGCAGTTTCACAAACAGGGCCAACAATATCAAACAAATCTTTAGATGTGTTGTGTTCTTTTACTGAAGATATTTTATGAAATGCTTTATAGAGAGGTGGTCTAATAAGATCATTCATCCCAGCATCTACTATAATGAATTTTTTCCCGTTATTATTTTTTTTCTCAATAACTTTTGTCACTAAGATTCCAGCATCACCAATGAGTGATCTCCCTGGCTCAAAAATGAGCTTAAGGTTTTTATCTTTAAAGACTTCGGATACTGATCGAACATACTCTCCTCTGCTAATTGGTAATTCATTATTGTAACCAATCCCTAAACCACCACCCAGATCAACATGTAATAGGTCTATTTGTTCTTTTTCAAGCTCATTGATAAGTAATAAAACTTTATTTGCTGAATCAATGAATGGGTCTAGATCCACTATCTGTGAACCAATGTGATAATCGATACCACATATATTTAGAGACTTGAAGTTACTAATCATCTTAAATACACTAAGAACATCATTTTGGCTGATACCGAATTTATTTTCTGAAAGCCCAGTTGTTATGTATGGATGAGTATTCGCATCAATTTCAGGATTTACTCTAAGAGAAATATTTGCCTTGACGCCAAGTAGTGATGCTATCGCATCTATCCTGCTTAGCTCGCCTTGTGATTCGACATTAAAACAATATATGTTATTTTTTAATGCAAATTCTATTTCTTCATCAGTCTTGCCTACACCAGAAAAAACAACTTTAGATGAGTCACCTCCAGCTCTAATTACTCTGTGTAGCTCTCCTCCAGAAACTATGTCAAAACCTAAATTTTTTTTTGCAAATAAAGACAGAATTGATAAATTAGAGTTAGCTTTCACAGAATAACATATTAATGAATTTATGTTTTTTAGTTCACTAATATATTCGTCTACATTTTTGTCGATCGTATTTTTTGAATAAAGATAATATGGTGTTTGTATTGTTTGGTCTAATTCCTGAATATCAATATTATCAAAAGTTAGAGACTCGTTTACATATTTAAGTGTCATCGTGTTAATTATCTAATGAAACATCCGTCATAATTTCTTTATTAAGTGCATCTGGAACTGTTAGCGGACCTTTGTTGCCGCATGCTGACAAAATACTCGTGAAAAATACAATAAGGAATAATAGAGTATGTCTTCTAAAAAAATGGGTCATTATTGTATACATATGTTACATTATAAGCTTAAAAATTATTGTCTGCTAGCAATGAAACAATTAAATAATGAAAATGTTATAACAATCGGTGATAAGTCCACTTCATCTGTTATACTTTTTTGGTTTCATGGTTACGGAGCAAACAATTGGTCTTTTGAACCATCGATGAAGATGTTAAATCTATTGTTGGATGATAGCTTATTCATTGTAATACCAAATGCACCAGAAAGAGACGGAAAGAGATCATGGTATCCTCTGCCAATAGTGGAGAATGATAAGTCAATTACTGAGGATTATGCTGGACTGGTGGGTGCACATAAGATAGTGGACTCCCTGATAGAAGAATATTGCGATGATGAAAAAATAATCATAGGTGGGTTCTCTCAAGGTGCTGCACTCTCACTAAGCTACCAGTTCGAGGAGAGAACTAAAGTCACAGCTTGCATAGCTCTATCAGGTTATATGCCTAATGTAGAAAGATACAGCGAGAAAAAAGTTGAAGCAAACAAAATATTTATCGCGCATGGTAAAAGTGATAATGTTATTTCTTTCGAAACCTATGAAAAAACCGTCTATTTTCTTGAATCAAGATGTAATCATATCTGTAAGTATGAAGGCGATTTCGGACACACAATTACTAAAGAAGTCACTGCAGAAATGACTGATTGGATTAGTAAACTAATATAGAGTCTAGTTCAACTAGACTCACAATATTACTTGGGTTCTTTGTACCTATTAGCAGCTGCTATAGCAGTTTCACTGCCATACTTTTCATTAATTTTTTCCACGGATTCAAAATGATCTGCTCTACGATGTGTCAAACACATTCCTTTCTTATCAACACCCCATAATGCGTAAGCAATAAACGTTTTGAGATGATCAGGAGTCTGATCCATGTGAGGGATACCAAACCTTATTAAAAGATTATTTCTGTCAGCACCGCTGTCTTTTTGCTCCTTCATTATGCGTTGAACTTCTTTTTGAAGATCTCTTACATCATCTCCATTCCAAGTTCCTACTACTGTTCCATCTGGTAATATAATATCATCACCTTGTGGCACTGGATGATCTGCCATATTAATTCTCCTTTTTTACTAATTATCAGTAATATTATAATGAAAAAAATTTATCTATCTATCAATTTTTCCTACTGACAAGAGAAATTATCTATATAAGAGTTACGGAATGCTAGGCCTACCAGTGGCTCATTCTCGTATTTTTTATAAAATGAGGCATTATCAGCTATCTCTTTCTTAATAAAATCTTTCAATAATGATGCTGACACCTCAAGATCGTTTGGCTTGCAAAATATTTCCAATTTATGTTCTCTATAAGTAAGCTCATTAGCCCAGTCTAGACCAGACTCAAGCCCATATAAATATTCATCATACTTAGGTGATTCAATATTAGCCATGAATTCTTTAGTCGTTGGCTGCGATGAATATACTAAAGTAGAAAAAAACGAAATCACTAACGATATGATCAGCACTCTCATTACTTTTTTGTTTTATTCTTGTGAAGTGTCGATAAAACTTGCTTAGCATTCTTCAAAACGTTTTTAGGAGAAGTAGATCCGATATTTTTCCTTGCTGATACTGAGTGCTCCACAGAAATGTATTTGTAGACGTCGTTATCAATTAGTTTAGAGAATGTATTAAATTCTTGAATTGTAAGTTGCTTCATCGACATGTTTTTGCTTTCGCAGTATTTCACTACACTACCAACTATATGGTGTGAATCCCTAAAAGCAACACCCTTTGCTGATAGATATTCTGCAAGATCAGTAGCTGTAGAAAAAGAGGTTTCAGCAAGATAATGCGCGTTTTCCTTGTTAAGCTTGAGCGTTTGCATGAGTTTATTTATTATATCAATTGACGATATAGTTGTGTCAATTGATTCAAAGATAATATTCTTATCTTCTTGTAGATCACGATTGTATGTTAATGGGAGACCTTTTAATAGAACAAACAAACTCATTAGATTTCCATACACAGCACCTGATTTACCTCTAACAAGTTCAAGTACATCTGGATTTTTCTTTTGAGGCATTATAGATGATCCTGTACAAAAACTTTCGTCGATTTCTATGAGATTAAACTGAGGATTCATCCATAATATCAGCTCTTCTGAGATTCTCGATAAATGCATCATTGTCATGGCATTTGCATGAGCAAAATCTACTATGTAATCTCTATCACTAACAGCATCCATAGAGTTTTTCGTAACACCATCAAAACCGAGCTTTTTTGCTACCATGGATCTATCTAACTTTAGGGATGTGCCAGATAGTGCAGCAGAGCCGAGTGGCATAACATTTATCATGGACTTAACATTATTTAATCTTTGTTCATCCCTTGCCATCATTTCTTGCCAAGCTAACAAATGATGGCCAAAAGTTACTGGTTGAGCTATTTGTAAATGTGTGTATCCAGGAAAAATATTAGCGTGATATTTTACAGCTAAATTAGTGATTGTTTTACGGAATTCTCTAATTTCAGCTGAAGTTACATCAAGTAATTCTCTCAAATATATTCTCATGTCAGTAGCTACAAGATCATTACGTGATCTCCCAAGATGTATTTTCTTGCCCACTTCACCGATCAGGTCCACGAGCGCATTTTCAATATTCATATGAACATCTTCAAACTCAACAGACCAAGGTAATTCACCATTGTTAGCTAGAGACCTCAATTTTTTGAGCCCTGCTCTAATTTTTCTCATCTCTTTAAGGCTGATATGACCACATTCGTATAACATTTCTACATGGGCCTCTGTAACCAAAATATCAGCTTCGTACAGAACAATATCTACAGTCAAGCTTTGACTAAAATCCAATACATCTTCATTGATCTGTTTTTTGAATCTTCCTGACCATGTTTTATTTTTCATAGCTATTCTTATCTCAATGATTTATTGTTTAATAACAAGTATACTATACATCAATTCAGGAAATAACAAATATGCAAGATACTATTAGGATTGCGACGAGAAAAAGCCCTTTGGCATTAGCGCAATGTAATCTTGTTGTAGATATGTTGAGGAAACGGACAAACGGATGCGATATTAAATTAGTTCCAACAACAACATCTGGGGACACAATAAGTAAAGATGCTTTTAAAACAAATGGTGGCAAAGGATTATTTATAAAAGAACTAGAAAATAGTTTACTTAAGGAGAAAGTAGACATCGCGGTGCACTCACTTAAAGACGTGCCTGCAGCCTTAGATCCTAGATTTGATATTATGCCAGTCCTAGACAGAGAATGTCCTCAAGACATAATGATATCAAATAAGTATGCGAGCCTGATAGATATGCCCAGAAATGCCAAAATTGGGACATCTAGCCCGAGAAGAATGGCACTTTTACGAGCAATTTCGCCAAATTTTAAAATAATAGAAGTACGTGGGAATATTGGTACAAGACTTAGAAAACTAGAAGAAGGTAAGTGCGATGCACTTATACTAGCAGCAGCTGGAATACACAGGCTAAATCTAGGAAAAATGATTACACAATACATATCCGAAAACTATTTTATACCTTCTGCGGGCCAGGGCGCTTTGTGTGTAGAGTACTTAAAAAAAAATAGAAAGATAAAAAAATTGTTCTCTAAACTTGGAAATCATGAGCTTAATATATGCGTGACTCAGGAGAGAGAATTTGTTAGAACGATCTCCGGAGATTGTAATTCACCGATAGGAATTATTAGTAAGATTGATAAAAGAAAATTAATTTTAAAGGGATATGTTTCAGATAGCAAAGGAAGATCATTTATTAAATCAAAATACGAGTGTGAATTAGAGAACTCCGAGGAAGCTGGACAGATATTTGGCAAAATCTTCATTAATCAAGGAGCGAAAAAATTGGTTAAATCATGATTAATGTTATTTGCACGTCCAATTTTGATGACCTAAATTCGATTAGAGAGATTGTTCTGAAGTTAGGCCATGAGTTTAAACACAAGCCAATAGTTGATATAGAATTATTGAGCTTGTCAACGGAGTCATTGAATCAGATAGGAGAGAGTAATATATGCATTTTTCAAAGTAAAAATGCGGCAATTCAAGTCAAAGATCATCATAACTTATTTAATAAAAATAAAGACTATTATGCAGTAGGAGTCTTTACAGCAAAATCTGTGGAAACGTCTATTAAAGTTAGTTGCAAATATCCTAAGAAGAACTATTCAAGCAAAGATCTAATAGAAGAATATGAACTAAAAAATATGGTAGATAAAAAAGTAGTAATTTTTAAAGGAGAAGGTGGGCTTAGCACTATAAAAAATGAGCTTCAGAAAAAGAACATAGTTAATGAAATTATTACTTATAAAAGAATAGTAAATAAAAATATTATCAAGTCTAATGATTTTAAGAGTGGATGCACAAATATTGTGATAAGCATGAGCAAAGATGCTCTAAATTCCTTGTGTGATAATCATTTTGAGATAATTAAGACTATGGATTCAATTCTGATTGTACCGAATGATAGATTTATAAATGAGAAGATTAAAGTTTTTAGAAAAATCTATGTTTTAAAGTCATCACAATATAAGAAAGAAATATTAAACATAATTAAAAGTACATGAAAACTAGCAAAGAAATCAATATAGTTTTAGCTGGTAGTGGTTATTTAGGTAAAAACATAATCAAACTAGCAGGCAATTATAACTATAAAACAATAATTGAATATTCTCGCACAATAAAAAAATCTATTGATATTATGTACATTAAAAAAGATTTTGATAAAGATGACTATCATTTGGATGAAATCACTGATAACAGTTCAATAATTTATATGGCTCCACCAAGACAAGATAGGGATAGTGACATAAGGTTACAAAGTTTCTTGCACAAATTAAGTGGCAGAAAAATTTATAAAATCACATATATAAGCACGAGTGGTGTATATGGAGATCATAAGGATAAATTAGTAGACGAGACTGCCCGACTTAATCCCATTACAGAAAGAGCTAAAAGGAGACTATCTGCTGAAAAGATGATTCAAGAATACTCTTCACGAACGTTTAATGATTTCATCATACTACGTGTCCCTGGTATATACGGACGTGATAGGCTCCCCATAAGTAGAATCAAAAATGGGGAGCCCATATTGCTAGATAGTGAATCAAAAAAAACTAACTTGATCCATGTGGAGGACCTAGCACGTATTTCATGGGAATGTCTTATCTCAGAAATTAAAAATGAGATATTCAATGTGAGTGATGGAAATCCAATAACTGTAACAAAGTTCTACAAAGAGATTTGCAATGTTCTTAATTTACAATTACCACCCCAAATTACTATGCATGAGGCAAAGAAGTGCTTCTCTGAAAAAAGGCTGAGCTTTTTGAGAGAATCAAGAATATTAGATATATCAAAAATGGAAAGATTCTTCCCAAATCAGATTAAATATAAAAATATAAAAATAGGTGTCAAAGCTTCACTTTGAGTTGATCCACCTTATGAGTGGCTTCCATTCCTCTCTATCTTGGGCTGTTAGTGACTCTCCCATTTCAAAAATCCCGAGTCCTGATTGAGCAGCCTTGATGTAATTTGTGTTATCTCTAAAAGCTGTAATGTATTTGATGCCTCTCTCTTTTACAAGATATTCATCAAGCTCCAGGAAGATATTGGTGTTTGCTCTGCACCTATTAGCTACAAGTCCAATCTTTACTCTTTTTCTTACTACCGGTCCCATAGTTCGTAAAGAAGAGATAAATTCTTTTGCTGCCCTCATATCAATTGGTGACGGCATAACAGGAACGACTATAATGTCTGCTTTCTTGATGTAATTCTCTAGCCTCGCCCCATAGAGAGAAGCTGGTAGGTCGTAGATTACAACTGAATCTTTTCTCTTTTTTTGTAATTTATTAAATTTTTTTGTTCCAAATATTTTTGGCTTTGATAGCGGCCTTGCGTTTACCCATTGCATACTGGATTCTTGAGGATCTAGGTCAACTAAATGAACTGTTGACCCGGTCTGAGCATAATAGGCTGCTAGATTAGTCGCTAATGTAGACTTTCCAGACCCACCTTTAGAATTATAAAACATTACGCTTTTCATATGATCTACAAGTTTGATAATAGCAAAGTAATTGATAACAAGCTATATGAACTTAGATGATTATCCTAACAGGAGCATGATCAGAAGTTCTTGGTTCTTCTGGGCACCATGACTTATGTCTTGTGTCTTTATCGATAATATAATCCGTGCATTTATCCGCAATGTATTTACTTGCTAATATTAAGTCAATTCTATAACCGATATCTCTATGGAAACAACCAGCTCTATAATCCCACCAAGTATAGGTATTTTTGGGGAAATTGAAATTATTGAAAAGATCAAACAAACCCAAATCAGTGATTTTTTTTAAAGATTGTCTTTCAGCAGTGGAGCATAAAATCTGGTCTTTGCATCCCTGGGGGTCAGGCACATCATCATCAGTTGGCGCAATGTTGAAATCTCCAAGAATTATAAACCTATCTGTCTTAGAAATGATAGTAGACGCATATTCATAAAGGGATTGTAGCCATTCTAATTTATATTGATACTTATCAGAGTCAATAGACTTACCATTAACAACATATACATTCAAAATTGTAACGTTATCATACACAACCATAATAGACCGCATCTCTTCTTTATTTATGTAAACAGGATTAATATCAAAAGATGTTGGCTTGTTTTTTGTAAGGATAGCAACACCATTATAAGTTTTCTGCCCACAATATATAGAGTGATAACCTTTTGCAATCAAAGGCTCTACCGGAAAAACATCATCTACTACTTTAGTCTCTTGTAAGACCAAGACATCAGGTTTATGATCATCTAGGTATTTAAGCACATTAGGCAATCTAACTTTAATAGAATTCACATTCCAAGAAGCGATTATCATATATCTAAGTTTTTTACTGAGCTATACTCGCTACTTATGAATTGTTTTCTCATATCAACATCATCGCCCATAAGTTCAGCTACAACCTGATTACCATCCTCGAGAGGTAATACCTGGAGAAGTTTTCTAGTCTTAGGATTCATTGTTGTCTCCTCTAATTGTGACGGGTTCATCTCACCTAAACCTTTATATCTCTGAAGTGAGAAACTAGATTTAGACAAATCAATAAGTCTCTCTAAACAGCTTGATAACAACAAACCATCATCTTTATTCTCGTCACCTTTATCGATGGAAAACAAATTACTCGCATAGTTCGACAACCCGAGGTTTACCAGATCGGAATAATGCTCCGTTCCAAAGAAATGTTTTGTTAGAGGTGCGAGTTCAGATAACGTGCCATTATATTTTTTTCGGATAGATATTATTTGATCTGATGATGAGTCATGAGATGGGTTAAGGTTAAACGTAAGATTCACTGGTGTATTTTCGTTTAAAAAAGACTCAAAGTCCTTACACCAAGAATTTAGTTTTTCTTTTACTTTGAAATCAGCCTGTGATAATGATCTATAAAAGGCTAAATTCTGAAGAAATATCCGATCCCTTTTCGAGGAGAACATACCTAAAATATCATTCATTGACTCATGTGATTTTAACAATGCTCTAAGTTCATCATCTGAAAGGACTTTGTTGTTGTATGCAACTTTATAAGTTGAGCAGATATCATCATGTATAAAACTATTTAGATCAGCTTCATCTGAACAATATCGCTCAGTTTTTCCCTTTTTGATTTTATAAAGGGGTGGCTGTGCAATAAAAACATGCCCCTTGTCTATTAATGGTCTCATTTTAGTTTGAAAGAGTGTCAATAACAGAGTACGTATATGTGCGCCGTCAACATCTGCATCAGTCATTATGATAATTTTATGATATCTGAGGTTTTTAATCGATTCATCTTCATCGATAATACAATCTTCACCAAAGCCGCACCCAAGTGCCGTTATGAGTGTAGCAATTTCCGCGGACGATAATATCTTATGATCTTGTGCTCTTTGTGTGTTCAATATTTTTCCCTTTAGAGGCAGTATGGCCTGAGTTTTTCTCTCTCTAGCCTGTTTCGCGGAGCCTCCTGCTGAGTCACCCTCGACAATAAATAACTCACTTTTAAAAGGGTCTTTTTCTTGGCAATCAGCCAGTTTGCCAGGTAAGTTACCGATACTAAGCGGGTCTTTTCTACGTATGAGTTCTTTAGCTTTACGAGCCTCTTCTCTAGCTTTAGCAGCTTGATACACCTTAGATACGATAGCTTTCAATTCTTTTGGATGCTCATCAAGAAACTCATTTAATTTCCGATTAACCAGGGATTCAACATACCCTTTAATTTCTGATGAGACAAGCTTGTCTTTTGTCTGAGACGAGAACTTAGGATCTGACATCTTTACAGACACTATTGCCGCTAAGCCCTCTCTGGTATCCTCGCCAGTAATCTCTATTTTATCTTTACTGAATTGTGGCTGCTTCATGACAATGGAGTTTATAGTTTTTGTGAGCGAAGCTCTAAAACCTGCAAGGTGAGTGCCTCCATCCTTTTGGGGTATGTTATTTGTAAAACAGAGTATCTCTTCCTGATATGAATTAGTCCAGAGTAATGCTAGCTCTATTGTCGTGTCTTTTTTCGAGTCAGAGATATATATAATCTCATCGTGGATTAGACTTTTCTTCTTAGTAATCTCGCTAATATATTCGTTTATACCGCCATCGTACTTGAAACTATCCTCAGTCCTTTTTGCCTCGTCGACTAGTTTTATGGTAATCCCAGAATTTAAAAAAGCTAATTCTTTTAAACGTCTTTTAAGGAGATCTGAATTGAAATTTGTCAGACTAAAGTATTTTTTACTCGGTTTAAATGTTATTTTTGTTCCTGTCTTATCAGTACTACCAGATTTTTTTAGCTTGTTGACTGGACGACTGTCCCTATAGTCTTGACTATACACATCACCATTTTTGTAAATTGTTAACTCTAGACTCTCAGACAATGCGTTAACCACAGAAACGCCCACGCCATGTAGACCCCCTGAAACCTTGTATGAATTATCATCAAATTTACCACCTGCGTGAAGAACTGTCAGTATTACTTCTGCGGCTGATTTTTTTTCCTCAGGATGTTCATCAACTGGAATGCCTCGACCATTATCTATAACGGTTACAGACTGATCTTCATGTATTACCACTTGTATCGTGTCACAAAAGCCAGCTAAAGCCTCATCTATAGAGTTATCTAAAACCTCAAATACCATTTGATGTAAGCCGCTTCCATCATCTGTGTCTCCAATGTACATCCCTGGTCTTTTTTGTACTGCTTCCAGCCCTTTTAATACTTTTATGTTGGACGAATCGTATGAATTTTGGCTCACAAGCTACCTCTATCAATCATTTTCTCTTTGATCTCGTTATTGTTGAGATCAAAAAATTTACCCCGTGGTTTAGTTTCTAGAGCCAGCAGTCTTTGTTCCAAAGAATCAGGGGCTGTTAAAAAACATTGCTGACCTGAATCATTTAGTAATTTTATCACAACCTCCAGGTTTTTATTATCTATTCCAAAAAATAAGTCATCTATTAGCATCACGGGCATGTGTTTGTGTTCCACGTGGAACACTCGTGCTTGCGCCAAACATATGCAAAAATTCAGTATAACTTGAGTAGACATAGAGCCTATCTCTTTAATCTGACCAGAATTTGATACGGTATCGAAATCAGCTCTATGCGGCCCTTTAGTAGTGTAACCGAGCGCTAAATCTTTATCTTGGCTCGCTCTTAGTTCTGTGCGCAAATCATCGTCCCACCCTTTAAAGTAACGTAACTTTGCAGACATAATATCATCATACAAACACTCAAACGCAGATGCTGTGTTCTTCAATAAGTCAATAAACTGGGGATTTAATTGATTAAAGTATGATTCTCTCATTGAATTAATTTTTTGAGAAATTGTGATAAAGCGATCTGTCCAGATGTCTAATTCATCCTGATTGCGTTTTTTTAAAACTTTATTCCGTGATTGAAGAGTAGCAGAAAAAGATTTTAGTAAATCACTGTATGATTGTTCCACGTGGAACACGCCCCAGTCTATTAAAGAGCGACGGGTGTCAGATTTTTGATTAAATATATTTTGGTTGCCAAAATTTAATACTTGTACCGGCAAATTTCTCATAACATTACTAACTGACGACATTTTATCATTTAAATAAAGTTTTTTAGGCTTATTTAAGACCTTTTCGAAGACGATAACGTCATTTAGCGTATTATTAACGATTTTAAGGGATATCTTGTATGATTTCATATCAGCATTAGCAAGTTTATCGAGATCGGTCAGCTTAAATGACTTAGAGGTAGAAACTAGATATATTGATTCAAGTATAGTTGTTTTACCAGCATTGTTGGGTCCCATGATGAAGTTAAGTGTCTCTGATGGCCTGAGAGATAAAAACTTAATAGATCTAAGCCCTGATATTCCTATTTGCGATAAAAACAAGTTACACTCGCATTGGCATTATTATGTATTTACTAGATGGGGAACTCTCATCAGACGTTAGAAGACACCCTGTATCCTGCGAATCAAAACGAAGCTGAACATTCTCAGTGTCTATAACATCTATTACCTCTAACAAGTAAGCTAGATTGAAGCCTACCTCCATTGGTTCTCCGCTATATGTACAGTCAATGTTGTCCTCTCCTTTCTCTTGCTGCGGGTTAGTGGTGGTGAGATCTAGGGATGTAGCGCTCAACGATAATTTAACACCTTTATATTGTTCACTGGAGAGAATTGACATGCGGTGCAGTGCTGACTTAAAGCTGCTTTTATCAAGTTTCAGAACATTTGGTAGATTTTCTGGAAAGACTTTTTTGTAGTCGGGGTATGTGCCCTCAATAAGCTTGCTTTTGATAAAATAATCATTAGTTTTAACCGTTAAATTCTTCGAATTTATGCCAAATGATATTATATGACTGTTATTGTCGCTATCTGTAGATAAAATACGTTTTAGTTCTGATATACATTTTCGTGGGATTATGCAAGAGTTAATACTATCTATGTCTCCAACTTCTGTTTCAGATAAAGCTAGCCTGTGTCCGTCTGTTGCCACAGCCACCAATTTGTTATCAGAAATTTCTAAATACAAACCATTAAGAAAGTGACGAGCGTCTTGATACCCCATAGAAAAACTCGTTTTATTAACCAATTCTGTAAACTTGCTCGCATTAATTTTTATTTCTTCTGTGTCTCCTGGATTAGATATCGGAAAATCTGTTGCTGGAAGCGTTGCAACTTTAAACCTACTCTTCCCGCCCTTTATGACTACAGAATTATCTTTAAACTCTAGTGAAGTATCCTCAGACTCTAGTGACTTGAGTATATCTGAAAACTTCCTTGACGGTATCGTAGATGAAATCTCTCCATCAATGTCTACCTCGCATTCATAGCAAACTTCGACCTCTAAATCACTAGACAGCAAACTTAATTTTTTATCTTTAATCCGAAACAAAGTATTGCCTAATATTGGTAGTGTTTGCTTAGGATCAGACACACTGGCTATATTCTTCATTGGTTCTGCGAGTGTCTGCGTAGGTAAATTAATAATCATATATAAATTATATATTATTTTTATTATTATATTTCTAAATTTTCTTCTATCGGATAGGTGTTGAACCGTTTGGCTGTTCTTTTACCCTTTTTTTTACGGCTTGTTTGTTGTTTTAAAGCTGTGACTGTTTTGTTGATAAGTTTGAAGGCAAAAGTTATCAACAGTTTATTCAACTAATTATGAAGGGTATGGACAATGTTTTGGTAATCTTGATCGACGGATGAAGATTTTTTTCTTAGTTCCTTGATCTTCTTACAAGCATGAAGGACCGTGGTGTGATCTCGGCCGCCAAACGCATCTCCGATGCTCGGCAGACTATGACTCGTTATATCTTTAGATATAGCCATTGCTATGTGTCTTGGGAGCGTGACACTCTTGTCCCTTTTTGCCGATAATATATCTGCTACCCTGATCTTGTAGTAGCTAGCGACTGATTTTTGTATGTTCTCAATCGTTATAAGTCTGTCGTGCAGTGATATTAAGTCTTTTAGAGTTTCTTTAGCGAATTCTATTGTTATTGGTTCTTTTTTAAACCCAGACGTCGCTATTAGTCTCCTTAAACTACCCTCGAGCTCTCTAACATTAGAGTAAACATTCTTCGCGAGGAAATACGCCACTTCATCATTAATCGTCTCTCCAACTAGCTCTGCTTTCTTATGTAAAATCGCCATTCTAGTTTCTAGGTCTGGCGGATCAATCATTACATTCATGCCCCAAACAAGTCTTGATTTAAGTCTCTCTTCAAGCCCTGATATCTCTTTTGGGTATTTATCAGACGTAAGTACAACCTGTTTCTTATATTCAAAAAGTGAATTGAATGTGTGAAAAAACTCCTCTTGAGACCTTTCTTTATTCGCAAAAAATTGTATGTCATCTAATAATAGCGCATCTACTGATCTGTAGTGCTCTTTAAATTGCTCTATCTTATTTCTCCTTAATGCTGTAACCATTGATTGGACAAATTTTTCTGAGTGAAGGTAAACAACATTTTTATCTGGATGTTTTTTTAATATCTGGTTACCTATTGAATGCAAAAGATGAGTTTTTCCAAGTCCCACGCCACCATAAATATACAAAGGGTTGTATTGGCCTAATTCATTTACAACAGATGCACATGCTGCTTTGGCTAGTTGATTTGATTTTCCCTCAACAAAATTGTCAAAGCTTAGTTCAGAATTTAGGTAGCTCTTAACGCGGGATTTTGTTTTATTGTCATAAGAAGTCCTCTCAATTTTCCTCTCTGGCAAAGATAATAAAACTTCTGAAATCTCATTCTTACTTTTGTCAAATACCGTCTCTTTTATTAATCTCAAGTATTCATTTTGTACTTGATCTTTTATAAACTTATTTGGCGCGACAACTTTTAGAGTATTGCTCACTTGCTCTACTTCAAGTGGTAAGAGCCAGGTTTTCATCTGTTTTTCTGATAGGACGTCATTAAATGCAGCCAAGCATTGCGTCCAAAGCGTTATATCATTCATCTTTTGCTTGTTAGAATACTATTTTTATTATATCGACTTATAAAAGTACTAATTATTATCTCATAAAAATAATTAAATAATATATTGACAAAGAAATTTATAATTAGCAGTATACTCATTGAGCTTAATATTTATGAAAAGAACATTTCAACCAAGTAACCTCAAACGTAAAAGAAAGCATGGTTTTCGTGCTCGAATGAGCACATCTGCAGGTCGCGCTATATTGAGTGCGCGTCGTTCTAAAAGAAGAGCCGTGCTCTGCGCATAATCTTTGCCTAAATCATCTTATTCAATTCGGCTTACAAGTAGACTCTTATCGGCTTGTAAACGTAGACCAGACATCGTTACATCTCATATGAATGTGTTCGTGACAAAAAATTGTCTCGGACATGCTAGGTTGGGGGTCAAGATTCTCAAGAGCGCTATTCACCTTGCAGTGGTTAGAAATATGGTAAAAAGACGTTTTTTTGTGGAATTTCGTCAGATTGCAGACATGTATTCAAAGGACATAATTGTTATAATTTCAAAAAAAATCTATTCAGAGAAAAAGGAAATAAGTGATATTCTTATGCAAGAATGGAAACAATCACTAAAATCATCGAACAAGTTTTTCTAGCTGCTATTTGGCTGTATTCTTGTACCATCTCGCCAATCATGGGACCTTCATGCAGACATTACCCCACTTGTTCTTCGTATTCGCGAGAAGCAATTAAAAAGTTTGGGCCATTCAGAGGGGCAGTCTTATCTTTAAGAAGATTGCTGAGATGCCGCCCAGGAGGAACGAGCGGGTATGATCCTGTTCCTGATAAAAGAAAATGAATAGTAGACTTTTTTTGTACAGTGCGTTTTTCTTCGTGACAATTCTGCTGTATGACGCATACTCATTAAATAAGCAGGCAGTCACTTTAGAGAATGATCTTGTTGAAGAGTCAGTCAAATCACCGCCTTCTACTGATAGTGCTACAGAAATTACGGATAGCAATCAATTTAAATCTGATAACTTGGTTACAGAAGCAAAGAAAGGCATTTTTGGAAAAACAGTAGATATAGTATCTGACAACTTAAAAATTAAAATATCATTACAAGATGGCAGTATTGTCAGAGCAGAACTGAATAATTTCAAAGAGTCTTTTGGTGGTGACGAAAATGTCGTACTTCTAGATTCAAGCAACTTGGGCTACACTGCTAGTTCCGACATTCAATTCATTAATCTTAAATCACCAACGAAATATTCTTCTGATAAACAGACTTATGTAGCAGACGCTTATCCTTATAGCATTACACTTACTTCAGATAATGAGCAATACAAAATCACTAAAAAATATACTTTCTTTAAAAATTCGCACCTTATCAGTGTTGAGAATGAAGTTTATAATAAAACCCAAAATCCCATTAGAGCAAGATACTACAACACCATACAAAGAGGAGAGGATTTGACTTCTAATGTCATGCTGTACACTTACACAGGGGCGGCATACTACGATACGGAAAATAAATTCAGCAAAATATCATTTGATGATATTGCCGATGAAAACTTCAAAGTAAAAACTAAATCCTCTTGGATCAGTATGCTCGAGCACTATTTTTTTACAGCATGGATATCAGCTAAAGATTCAGTTCAGACAATATATACCAGGAATCTCTCTTCTAGCGAAGTTGGACAGAGTTATCTGGTCGGTACTGTATCAAATTATTTAACCATTCAGAGAGATTCTTCTAAAATTTTTTCATCAGAATTATACATCGGACCTAAGACCGTATCTGAAATAAGCACTGTGTCTGAAGGCCTTGATTTAACGGTTGATTATGGTGTATTAACTTTTTTGGCAGCACCTTTATTCTGGGTTCTTGAGAAGCTAAATTTATTCTTAAACAATTGGGGGTTAGCTTTGATAATGTTAACTGTTCTGATAAAACTCTTATTTTTTAAACTATCGGAAACAAGTTACAAGTCCATGGCTAAAATGAAGAAGCTTGCTCCAAGAATGACGGCATTGAAAGAGAGATACGCAGACAACCGTCAAAAATTTAGCGAAGAGTTAATGAAGGTTTACAAACAAGAAAAGGTTAATCCACTGGGGGGTTGTTTACCCATACTGGTTCAAATTCCGGTTTTCATCGCTTTATACTGGGTGATTATAGAGAGTGTGGAAATGAGACATGCACCTTTTATTGGATGGATTGGTGATCTTTCTAGCAAAGATCCATATTATGTCCTACCAATCCTTATGGGGGTGTCAATGTATATACAACAAAAATTAAATCCCCCACCAACTGATGCAATGCAACAGAAAATCTTTCTAGCACTACCATTCATATTCACAGCGCTCTTTGCCACATTTCCATCCGGTCTAGTATTGTATTGGTTAGTTAATAATATACTATCCATTGCACAACAGTATGTAATCAATAAAAGATTATCTGTTTGACAATGAAAAATACAGACACTATTGTTGCGATTTCTACTGCTAATGGTAATGCGGCTGTTGGCATTATAAGAGTATCAGGACCTAAAACAGATATAATTTCGAAACATTTTTTTGGTAAAGTTGAGCCACGCTATGCAAAGTACGTGAAAATTAAAGACGGAAATAATAATGTTATAGATGACGCAATAGTCATACGCTATGTTGCGCCCTCATCATACACTGGAGAAGACATGCTAGAAATACAAATGCATGGCAATCCAATCTTGCTTAAAAAATTTCAAGACATCCTTTGTCACGAATATTGTAGGTTAGCTAAACCAGGTGAATT
Organism: uncultured Gammaproteobacteria bacterium; assembly: GCA_902628335.1. Taxonomy (GTDB): domain Bacteria; phylum Pseudomonadota; class Gammaproteobacteria. The sequence goes on along the minus strand of CACOMO010000004.1, from coordinate 29,865 downwards.
TACCGAAAGAGCCTACTTAAATAACAAACTTGATCTTGTTCAAGCTGAGGCTGTAATAGATTTGATAAATTCATCTAATTATGATGCATCTCTAGCAGCTCAGAGGTCCTTACAAGGAAAATTTTCTAATACTCTTACCGAGATAGGAGATAAGATTTTGTATATGAGAACTTTACTAGAGTCGAGTATAAATTTTCCTGAGGATGAGATACCTGATGAATCCTCAAAAAAGTATAAGAATGAGTTAGACAGTCTAACCAAAAAAGTTGAGTACGTAATTAAAACTGCAAAGCATGGACTGAAATTGAATGACCAAACTAAAATAAGCATACTAGGAAAACCAAATGTTGGAAAATCTACCCTATCAAACTGTTTACTTGGTGAGCAAGCATCGATTGTTTCAGCAATACCTGGCACTACTCGTGACATAGTCAAAAATGATTTGAGTTTAGGCGACAATGTCGTTACTTTATTTGACACTGCTGGTTTGAGGAAGACAAAAGATGACATTGAATCTAAAGGGATAGATTTATCTATTAAATCTTCAAATTTCTCAGACCTTATTTTATATGTCGTTGATGATGAAGTGGGCATAGACGAAATTGACATGAAATTTCTCACATCAAATAAAAATGAGTGTTGGATTATAATCAATAAGATCGATAAAACAGGAAAAGTCGCTGAAACAGGAACTTATAAAGGTTACAAGTATTTCAATTTGTCTGCTGACACTGAATTAGGAGTAGAACTCTTAAAGGGGGAATTAATGTCTATTAGGAATTCAGATCATGAAAAAGGTGCGACTCTGGCAAGGGAAAGACATGTTGAATCGCTAAAAGCTTGCTTGAAAAATCTTTACAATGCATCTAAATATAATGATAATCAACAGTTAGATTTGATTGCGGAGGAGCTAAGAAGATCTCATTTGCATCTGCAGAATATACTCGGTGGCGATGTTGATGAAGAGCTTTTAGATGAAATATTTTCTAATTTTTGTATAGGAAAATAGATGAAAAATTTTGACGTAGTAGTTATAGGTGGGGGACATGCAGGTTGTGAGGCTGCACATGCATCTGCTCGTTCAGGCTCAAGAACGCTACTTGTTACTTTATCTAAGTCGGGCATTGGCCAGCTTAGCTGTAATCCTGCCGTGGGAGGTATTGGCAAATCTCATCTAGCTAGAGAGGTAGATGCTTTAGATGGTTTAATTTGTAAAGTTGCAGATAACTCCGCGCTACAAAGAAGAAAGTTAAATCTAAGAAAAGGGCCAGCCGTTCAAGCAACAAGACTTCAAACTTGTAGGATTAATTATAAACAGCATATGCAATTAGAGCTAATAAATTGTCCTAACTTAGAAATTGTGGAAGGAGAAGTTATTTCACTTGTTACTGACAAAGATCAAATTAGAGGTATAAAGTTAGCTAGTGATATCGAGATATTTTGCAAGTCTGTAGTTCTTACAGCAGGAACTTTTCTAGGCGGTTTGATACATGTCGGAGAGAAATCTTTTAGAGCTGGCAGAGTTGGAGATAAGTCTGCATGTCAGTTAGAGTCTTTTTTTAAAAACAATGGCTTTCCTATTGGTAGACTAAAAACTGGAACCCCACCAAGAATTGTGAAGAATTCAATCAATTTTGAAAACTTAGAAGCCCAATATAGTGATCTGGACAAACCTTGCATGTCATTCAAATATGATCACTATGGCTCTACTCCAAAGAGCATTGGCGAAATCCCATGTTTTATAACACACACAAATAAAATCACACACGAAATTATCGAAGAAGCAAAAGAGTTATCGCCAATTTTCTCTGGTGCGATTGAGAGTGTAGGACCACGTTACTGTCCCTCAATTGAAGATAAAATAGATAAATTTTCAGATAAACAGAGTCATCAGATTTTCCTCGAGCCGGAGTCAACTGCTCATAAACTAATTTACCCTAATGGCATCTCTACCTCATTACCCGAGGATATCCAATATAAGTTTCTTAGGACAATTAGCGGCTTAGAGAACTGTAAAATATCGCAGCCTGGGTATGCGGTTGAGTACAGTTACTTTGACCCGAGATGTCTCGATAATACTTTAGCAACGAAAAGTTATAATAATTTATTTTTTGCAGGGCAAATTAATGGAACTACAGGTTATGAGGAGGCAGCATCTCAAGGATTAATTGCTGGAGTTAATGCTGCAAAACACGCTATCGGTGGGGATCCATTTATCTTGAACAGAGAAGAGTCGTATATTGGAGTAATGATAGATGATTTAGTTACACAAGGTGTTTCTGAGCCGTACAGAATGTTCACCAGTAGAGCAGAACACAGACTAAGACTTAGGGAAGATAATGCAGACGAGCGCTTGACACAAAAAGGATTTGACCACGGTTTTGTCTCATCCGTGAGATTAAAAAGTTGTGAATTAAAAATCAAGAGTATTGTCGCAGAGATTCAAGAATTGTCGGAGTCAAAAATCCCTCCAACTTCACCGTCTATCAGTTTGTTAGAAAAGAACTTCAACGTCAGCATAAAGAACACAATAAGTCTAAGAGATTTGCTGAAAATGGGAACAATCAGATATACAGATATTACTAATCTTGATGAATTCAAACACAAGCCGAATTTGCTCGTGGGAAATCTTGTAGCTATAAGAGAGAAATATAGCGGCTATTTAAAAATACAAGATGATGAAATTGAGAAGATTTCGAAAACACATCAGATTCTTATACCAGAAAGTATAAAGTACAAAGTAATCGGCGGGCTTTCATCAGAGGCTGTGGAAAAACTTGACCTTGTAAGACCAACAAACTTAGGGCAAGCATCTAGAATACCAGGAATCACGCCTGCAACTATATCTATTCTCAGAATCTTTCTTAAAAAATACGCAGCTTAATTTGCAAAGCAAATCAATATGCTACAATCATTGTATGGTTATATCATGCTAGAATTTATCAAGAGAGCAACTGAGATTTTGAGTCGCCAAGCTTCACATTTAGACGACAAGAAAATACAGAAAAGTCTCAAATTCATAAGTCTACTGTTTGACTGGCATGAAAATAAAAATCTTATTGCAACCAGAGACCCATTTTATTTTCTTAAAAGAGATTACTTTGATTCTATGGAATTTTCTAATTATTTACAAAAAGGAGAACATGTAGACATTGGTACTGGTGCTGGGATCCCAGGAATCATACTATCTATACTAAGACCAGATGATCAATTTGTACTGGTAGATAGGCGTAAATATCCGATTAGATTCTTAGAGCATGTCAAGTTAGCTCTAAACCTAGACAATATCTCTATAAGGCAAGAAGACGTAAGCGAGCTCTCTTTGTCTAATGCTCCAAAATCAGTGATTCTGAAAAACTTTAGTAACAAAAAAATATCCAATTTACCTATGGAAAAAAAAATGAGTTATCTTTACAAATTAATTAAATCTAGAGTTAGCGGTAATTATGCAGTTTTAGTCTTGACGGGATCATTGGCATTGGAGATGCCACAAAAACTTCATTTGCCTAATTATGGTGATGTTTCGGTGAAGGTTAAAAAATTAAGTAGTCCATTTTTTGATGAGAGTAAATATATTTTGGAAATGATTTAATGGCTGAAATTCTCTCAATAGTAAATCAGAAAGGCGGTGTAGGCAAAACAACAACATGTATAAATTTGTCTGCTGCTTTAGCTAAGGCTAGGCGGAGAGTTCTCCTCATAGATCTTGATCCTCAATCTAATGCAACAAAAGGATGTGGAACTAATTTAAGAGAGGGAAGCCTTACTGTAAATGATTTACTGTTAAACAGGTGTAATTTTGAAGATGTGGTTCACCATTTAGATGATTTCAATTTTGATATTCTACCTTCTACTCCTCAATTAACAGAAGCTGAGGTCTTATTATTATCATCAAATGATAAGGAGTTCACTCTCAGGAATGTCGTCTTGGATATAGCATCTAAATATGATTATTTGATTATTGACTGCCCACCATCTCTTAATATTCTGACTGTTAATGCTTTAACAGGTAGTTCTGGGATAATTATACCTGTTCAATGCGAATTCTTCGCGTTACAAGGATTAAGTGAACTTGTAAGCACAATAGATATGATTAAAAAATCATCAAACGACAGAATCAAAATTAAGGGGATTATACGTACAATGTTTGACGCAAGGAATAATCTGTCTAATGATGTCAGCGAACAGTTAGTTAAATATTTTAAAGATAAATTATTTAAGACAAAAATACCCAGAAACATAACTCTAGCAGAATCACCTAGTCATGGTATGCCAGTCATTTTCTATGATCCAAATTCCAAAGGAGCGTTATCTTATTTATCACTAGCTGGCGAATTAATAAAATTAGAGAAATAGACCTACTATACATAGGCTATCGTCTGAGATATATTATAAGTATGAGTAAAAGAAAAGCTCTAGGCTCAGGTTTAGAGGCTTTACTGAGTGACAAGCCAAGAATAAATGTCGTGGAGTCAGATTCACAGCATAAGACTAACGACCAAAATGTTCAACAAATTCCTATAGACAAAATATCTAGAAATATCAATCAACCAAGAAAAGTTTTTTTCGACGATGAACTACAATCTATGGCTGATAGCATTCGTGAATTAGGACAATTTACACCGATCTTGGTAAGACAAATTGATACAGGATATGAGTTAATTGCTGGAGAGAGACGATGGAGAGCAATGCAGTCTCTCAAGCTTGACTTCATCAAAGCTATCGTTATAAAAGCCTCAGATAAAGACTCAGCGCTAATCGCTATTGTAGAGAATATTCAAAGAGAACAACTAAATGCCATAGAGGAATCTGATGCTTTCATAAAATTACAAAAAGATTATTCAATGACACATGATGATATCTCCAAATATACAGGTAAGTCTAGATCACATGTAACTAACCTAATTCGCCTAAATGACTTATCTGACTTTGTTAAAACTAAGCTTCTTGAAGGAAAAATTGATATGGGGCATGCAAGAGCAGTGATTACGCTTAAGTCTGCCTCCCAAATCTCTATGATCAAGACAGTGATCTCAAAAGGTTTGTCAGTGAGGGCACTAGAGTCTTTAATAAAGAAGAAAAATAATAGCGTTTCATCGGCTAAGCTATCTGATAAATCACAAGATACGATTATTCTTGAGCAAGAGTTATCAGAGAAGCTGTGTGCTAATGTCAAAATTACGCATCAGCCTAATGGCCAAGGAAAATTAGAAATCAAATACTCAAGCCTGGAAGAGCTGGAAGGCATAATCAAGAAAATAAGATAGATCTATCTACCTATTCAATTGAACTGACGCGAATACTAATCTATACTACCATAAGCCATAGGTAAGTGGTTTGCTCCAGGTGAAGATCAAAAGTGCTAAGAGTAATAACATACCAAAGCCTTGTGACAATTGCAGTTGCAATCATGTTTCTAGGACTAGGTTCAAATGAAATATGGTCTTCAATATTCGGAGGCATAATTGCAGTAGTGAACTCACTATTGCTTGCCAGGTCCGTAAACAATGCAGGCATGGCAGCCTCAGAGCAAAAGACAGCAAAAGGTGCGCTAATGCTTGTCAAAGGTGTATTTGTAAGATTTACGCTCGTTTTGCTTAGTTTTTATATAGGGATTGTATATCTTGAATTGAACGCACTTGAAATATTAGTTGCATTCGCTTTAGCACAACTAGGTTACATTTTCTATAGAACTGAGAGCATATATTAGTATAAGAGGTGTTATGACGGAAGGACCAGCAACAGACAATCCGGTGCAGTATATTTCTCACCATTTACAGCCACTTCAGGTTGGATCAGGTTTTTGGCAAATTAATGTAGATACAATATTTTTTAGTGTACTTATAGCGTCCATAGTAATGTTTATCTCTTATAGAGTTGGTCAAAGAATTCAGGCTGGCGCACCCTCAGGAATGCAAAACGTACTAGAAACTCTCATAGACTTTGTTAACGATCTAGTTAAAGAGGCATTTCCCAAGCCAAATAAAATTGTTGGTCCACTGGGATTAACGATATTTTTGTGGGTCTTTCTTATGAATGCAATGGATTTGATCCCCGTAGATCTACTACCAAAAGCAGCAGATATGATGGGAATACATTACTTAAAAGTTGTACCAACTACTGATCCACATACTACTTTTGCGATGTCATTGATGATTTTCATTTTGTGCATTTATTACAATATAAAAATAAAAGGTGGTTTTGGATATTTTAAATCATTTCTAGTACACCCTTTTGGTATTTGGTTGGCGCCGATTAATTTTATTTTGACTATGGTAGAGGAGCTTGCGAAACCACTCAGCTTGGCTCTTAGACTGTTTGGGAATATGTTCACTGGGGAGTTGGTATTTCTCCTTATAGCGTTATTGCCATGGTACATAATACCGCTACCAGGGAGCCTATGGGCAATTTTTCACATATTAGTAATTACACTTCAAGCTTTCATATTTATGGTCTTGACTATAATGTATGTAAGTTTAGCATCAGAGGAATCACATTAACAATAAGAGGTAAAAAATGGAAACAACACTATCACCAGACATGATCACACAAATTTATTCATCGACTAGTTTGGGTGTTTCAATTATGTTGGCAGCAGCAGGTTTAGGCTCAGCACTAGGTTGGGGTTTAATTTGTATGAAATATATAGAGGGCATAGCAAGACAACCAGAGATGTTGCCAGCTCTTAGAATACAAATGTTTATTACAGCAGGACTAATGGAATCATTTCCATTCATAGTCTTAGCTTTTGCAATGTTCTTTGTCTTTGCTAACCCGTTTATTGGTGCAGCAAAAGCAGCGTTAGGGGCATAACCTAGAATAAGAGGAATTCAAATGAACGTTACAGCAACATTATTTGGCCAAATGCTAACATTCATTGTTTTCGTTTGGTTTATTAAAGCTTATCTTTGGGAACCACTCACGAAAGCTATGGAGGATCGTAGTAATAAGATAGCTGAAGGCTTAGCTGCAGCAGAACAGGGTCAACAGAAGATAGAACAAGCTAAGATTGAATTTACGACTAGAATCGATGAAGCAAAAACAAAAGCTTCAACCATTATTGGTGATGCTGAGCAGAAATCTAAATTAATAGTAGAAGAAGCAAGAAATACAGCCAAAGATGAGGCTGCCAAAATTGCAAAATCCTCAGCACAGCAACTTGAGCAAGAAATCAATGCAGCGAGAGAAAAACTTAAAGCAGATGTGGCTGAGCTTTCATTAGTATGTGCGGAGCGTGTTTTAGAGAGCGAGATAGACAAGAAGAAGCATAACAAAATTATTGATGAGGTGATTAACAGTGACTGATAGTGTTACTTTCGCAAGACCATACGCTGAAGCGGCCCACAAAATAGCATCGGAGACAAATGCTGTAAAAGCCTGGCTGAAAAATCTTGCTATCTTATCCGCAACAATAAAAGATGCTAAAGTAAAAGCAATATTAGCTAGCCCATCGGTTAGTGAAAGAGATAAAATTAGTTTTCTTAAAGAGATGGTGAGTAAAACAAGTAAAGATTTTACAACATTCCTAGAAATACTTCTCGAAAATAAAAAAATTTATTATATAGATAGTATAGCTGAGCTCTTTCATGAGATGGTCTTGGCAGACGACGAGATCCTTATAGCAACTGTGGAGACAGCATACCCACTCTCAGGTGAACAGAAAGATAAATTGAGTAAAAAACTTCAGAAAGAACATAGTAAAAAAATCATGATTGAAGAATCTGTGAATAAATCTCTAATAGCAGGAATAAAAATACATGTTAACAATCAAGTAATTGATCACAGTATCAAATTTAGGATAAATGCTATGCGTGAACAAATTAAAGAAAGATAGGTGAAAAAATGACAATTAATCCAACAGAAATAAGTGACATTATAAAAGATAAAATCAAGAAGTTAGATATCGATGCTCAATCTCATAACGAGGGAACAGTAGTTTCACTTACTGACGGTATTGCACGTATCTATGGAATAACTGAAGCTCTTCAAGGTGAGATGCTAGAATTTCCAAATAATATTTATGGTTTAGCGCTCAATCTAGAGCGTGACTCTGTTGGTGCGGTGATTCTTGGTGATTACAAATCAATTTCTGAAGGTGATACAGTAAAATGTACAGGAAAAATACTTGAAGTACCTGTTGGAGACGCATTGCTCGGAAGAGTGGTCAATTCTCTAGGCGAACCTATAGACAATGCTGGTCCCATAAAGTCTGATCTTACATCGCCAATTGAAAAAATTGCTCCTGGGGTAATCGAGAGAAAGTCTGTCGACCAACCAGTTCAAACGGGACTAAAGTCAATTGATTCAATGGTTCCTATTGGTCGAGGGCAAAGAGAATTAATTATTGGAGACAGGCAGACAGGAAAAACAGCTGTAGCTGTGGATGCAATAATCAATCAGAAAGATACTGGCGTTAAGTGTATCTATGTGGCTATAGGCCAGAAGGCTTCTTCTATTGCTGCTGTGGTGAGGAAGCTAGAAGAGCATAACGCTCTTAAGCACACGGTTGTAGTCGCTGCTTCTGCTGCTGATTCTGCTGCCATGCAATACATAGCTCCGTATTCAGGATGTGCTATGGGTGAGTATTTTAGAGATATTGGCGAGGACGCTTTAATTGTTTACGATGATTTAACCAAACAGGCTTGGGCTTACAGACAAGTATCTTTACTATTAAAAAGGCCTCCAGGTAGAGAAGCATACCCTGGTGACGTATTCTATTTACACTCTAGGTTGCTGGAGAGATCAGCCAGGATTAATGAACAAGCAGTAAATGATTTAACTAAAGGTAAAGTTAAAGATAAGACAGGATCATTAACAGCTTTGCCTATTATCGAGACACAAGCTGGTGACGTCTCTGCATTTGTTCCAACAAATGTTATATCGATCACAGATGGACAAATCTTTTTAGAGACAGATTTGTTTAATGCTGGTATCAGACCTGCTATTAATGCTGGGTTATCGGTATCACGAGTAGGAGGTGCAGCACAAACTAAAATTATTAAAAAATTAGGTGGGGGAGTCAGATTAGCCCTAGCACAATATCGTGAACTTGCAGCTTTCTCTCAATTTGCTTCAGACTTGGATGAGGCAACAAGAAAACAGCTAGAGAGAGGAAAGAGGGTCACCGAACTTATGAAGCAATCACAGTATTCACCTTTATCAGTTGCAGATATGGCATTATCTCTGTTTGCTGCTAATGAGGGTTATCTGGATGAGGTAGATATCGCTAAGATTATTCCCTACGAGAAAGCTTTACATGAACATGCTAATACGAAGCATTCAGATTTGATGACGGAGATCAATAGTAAGCTTGATTACAATGATGATGTTGCTGCTAGTATGAAGACCGTCTTAGATGAGTTTAGAGATTCCGGAGTTTATTAATGTCGGGTAGTCAAGAAATACGTTCTCAAATTGCGAGTATTCAGAATACTCAGAAAATTACTAAAGCTATGGAAATGGTAGCAGCGAGTAAAATGAAAAAAGCACAAGATCAAATGACAATGGCAAGGCCTTACGCAGATAAAATATTAAATGTGATTTCACATTTAGCACATGCTCATCCGGAGTATGAGTCAGATTTTCTCTCTAGTAGAGATGTATCAAAAAAAGGATATATAATAGTCTCTTCTGACAGAGGGCTTTGTGGCGGGCTAAATAATAACTTATTCAAAAAAGTTTTAGATCAAGTAGAGATAGACAAATCTACCTCAATCAATTCAGCCTTTTCCTTAATAGGTAATAAGTCCACTTCTTTCTTCCAAAGGGTTGGAGGTGAAGTTATTGCTAAAACATCACAGCTTGGGGATAAACCAAAAATTGAGCAAGTTCTAGGCTTGATAAAAAGTACAATTGACAAGTTTCTAGGCAAAGAAATAGATGAATTATATGTTGTCTACAATCGTTTTATTAATACTGTTAGCCAAGAGCCTGTGGTACAGAAAATATTACCGATAAGTGTAATGGAAAAAAATGATGACTATAATTTTTATTGGGATTATATATATGAGCCAGATGCAAAGGATGTATTAGAGTCCTTATTTACAAGGTACTTAGAGTCTTTAATCTATCGGGCTATAGTTGAAAATTTAGCATGTGAACAAGCATCTAGGATGGTTGCAATGAAAGCAGCTTCAGACAATGCGTCTGATCTAATTTCAGAACTACAATTGATTTATAACAAAAATAGGCAAGCTGCTATTACCCAAGAAATATCAGAGATAATTTCAGGGGCAGCTGCGCTTTAATAAAGGAGAAAGATATGGAAACAGGAAAAGTAGTAGAAATAATCGGAGCTGTAATCGATGTTAAATTCCAGAGAGATTCTATGCCCAAAGTGTTTGATGCTCTTATGGTTGAAGAAAATAATCTGACCTTAGAGGTACAACAACAAATTGGTGATGGCATTGTTAGAACAATTGCTATGGGATCAACTGATGGTCTTAAAAGAGGGTTAAAAGTCAACAATACCGGAGCTCCTATTAACGTCCCGGTCGGTGATAAAACTCTTGGAAGAATTATGAATGTACTTGGAGAGCCAGTTGATAATGCTGGTGAGATAAAGGCTGAGAAAACCATGCCCATTCATAGACCTGCACCTTCGTTTGCAGAGCAAGCATCTGAAGTGGAAATTTTAGAAACTGGAATAAAAGTTGTTGATCTTATATGTCCGTTTGCGAAGGGGAGCAAAGTTGGCTTATTTGGTGGAGCTGGAGTTGGCAAAACGGTCATTCTAATGGAGCTCATAAGAAATATTGCTGCAGAACACAGTGGATTTTCTGTCTTTGCTGGCGTAGGAGAGAGAACACGAGAGGGTAACGATTTCTATCACGAAATGACTGATGCAAAAGTAATAGACAAAGTTTCTCTGGTATACGGACAGATGAATGAGCCACCAGGGAACAGATTAAGAGTTGCTCTGACTGGACTTACTATGGCAGAACATTTTAGAGACCAAGGTAGCGATACACTTTTATTTGTTGATAACATTTATAGGTATACACTTGCAGGTACTGAAGTATCAGCATTACTGGGAAGGATGCCTTCAGCAGTTGGATATCAGCCAACCTTAGCTGAAGAGATGGGGGTTCTTCAAGAGAGAATTACGTCAACAAAGACTGGATCAATTACATCAATACAAGCTGTGTATGTTCCAGCAGACGATTTAACTGACCCTAGTCCCGCAACAACTTTTGCGCATCTAGATGCAACTGTTGTCTTATCAAGAAATATTGCAGAATTAGGAATTTATCCTGCTGTAGATCCACTTGACTCAACAAGCAGACAATTGGATCCTTTAATCCTAGGACAAGAACATTATGATACGACTAGAGCAGTGCAGGGTGTTCTTCAAAAATACAAAGAGTTAAAAGATATAATAGCAATCTTAGGAATGGATGAATTGTCAGAAGATGACAAGTTAGCAGTTAACAGAGCCAGAAAAATACAGAGATATTTATCACAGCCTTTCTACGTTGCTGAAACATTCACAGGGACACCTGGAAAATACGTATCATTGAAAGATACTATGTCTGGATTCCAATCAATCGTAAATGGTGATATGGATCATCTACCGGAGCAAGCATTTTATATGATAGGTGAAATATCAGAAGCTGAGAAAAAAGCTGAAGAAGTCAAATAATGGAAGGAAAGATTAAGTTAGATATTGTGAGCGCAGAACAAGAGCTTTTCTCTAAAGAGGTAGAAATGGTATATGCGCCAGCAGAGATGGGTGAAGTCGGTATAACACCCAAACATACACCTTTGATAACCAAGCTGAGACCTGGTGACGTTAGAGCCCAAATAAGCAAGGATGAAGTAGAGACCTTTTTCGTAAGTGGTGGTATATTGGAAGTACAACCAAATGAGGTAACTATATTGTCAGATACTGCTTTAAGAGGTGAAGATTTAGACGAAGAAAGAGCTATGGAAGCAGAGCGTTTAGCACAAGAAGCAATGAAAAATAGTAGCAGTGATGTAGACACTGCTAAAGCGAAGTCAGAATTACTACAAGCAGCCGCGCAATTAAGATTAATTAAAAAACTAAAGAGTAAAGCAAAAAAATAAAGAGGTCGCTGTATGTTCTCCACAATTATTCTTGGTGCTGGGAAAAGCACAAGGATGAAGGCAAATAAATCAAAACTACTATTTGATATCGCTGGAAAGCCAATAATTACCCATATAGTTGAAGCAGTCAGACAAGCTAAGTGTAGTGAGATCATCTGTGTAGTTAATAGAGAATCTAAAGATCTTGTCCAGCTTCTTAAAGAACATAAAGTAAATATTACATTTCAAAAAAAATCAAACGGAACAGCTGGTGCTGCAGAAGCAGGTAGTAAAATAATTTCATCCAAAAATAGAAAAGTTCTAATTTTATGTGGCGATGCACCTTTTATAACTACTCAATCTATTAAGAGCATGATAAAAAAAATTAGTAACGCTGATGCTTGTGTAGGAACAGTCGAACTTGATATACCAAAGGGCTATGGAAGAATCATTAGACAAGGTAATAAAATCTCTGAAATTGTAGAGGAAAGAGATTCTACTATTGAACAAAGATCAATAAGAGAGGTGAATACTGGTGTTATATCAATACACAATAATGTATTGAGTCAATTTATCACCGAGATTAAAAATAATAATGCAAAAAAAGAATTTTATCTTACAGATATAATTAAAATACTAATCAATAAAAAATATAAAATAAATACATTCAAATTTAGTGATGACTTAGAGGTAGCGGGTGTAAATTCAAAGGTAGATCTTGTCAATCTAGAAAAAAAATATTTGCTCAGAAAAGCGGAGAGATTGCTGGAGACTGGTACTCTTGTTAGGGATCCTTCAAAGACTGATATTAGGGGAGACCTTAAAGTGAAGAAAAATGTAGAGATCGACATAAACTGTGTGTTCGAAGATACTGTAACCATTGGCGAGAATACAAAAATTGGACATAATTGTTATTTCAATCGATGTAAAATTGGTGATAACGTTCATATTAAGCCTAATACGATCATCTTTGGATCATCTATTGGTAACGAGTGCATAGTAGGTCCATATGCAAGAATCAGACCTGGCACATCACTTAAATCCGAGGTTCATGTTGGTAATTTTGTAGAAATAAAAAATTCTACCATTGGTAATAGGACGAAGATAAATCATCTGAGTTATATAGGTGATGCTACTCTTGGATCAGATATCAACATAGGCGCAGGAACTATTACGTGTAATTATGATGGAGATAAGAAACACAAGACATCCATAGAGAGTAATTCTTTCATAGGCTCTGGGACAAGGCTAGTCGCACCTGTCAAAGTTGCCAAAGGCTCATATATTGCTGCAGGATCTACTGTAACTAAGGATACACCTGGTGGTGGTAGTCTTACTATCGCACGAAGTAAACAAGTTTCTATTCCTAAATGGAGAACAAGACAAATTAAAGGTAAAAAATAATGTGTGGCATATTTGGTGCAGTATCCAAATCAGAAATACAAGGTTCGCTCATAAGCGGTCTTTCTAAGCTTGAATATAGGGGCTATGATTCAGCAGGCATTTCTATTATTACAGGTCGTCAAAAAATAAAAAGGGTCAGGTGTGTTGGTAAAGTAAAGAATTTAAAAAGAATTCTTAATTCATCACGATCATCAGGTTTCTGTGGGATTGCACACACGAGATGGGCTACCCATGGGCAACCTATACTCAAAAATTCTCATCCTCATAATTCATCCAAAGTATCTATTGTTCATAACGGTATAATCGAGAATTCAGATGAGCTCAAGGTATATCTGAAGAAGAAGAACTATAAATTTACATCTGATACTGACTCTGAAGTTATTGCACACTTATTTTCATACTATGCTGAGAGATCATCGGATGGTGTCGAAGCAATGAAGCGAGTAGCTAAGAAACTCAATGGGTCATTTGCCATAGCTGCAATCTGTGAAAGATGGCCTGATCATCTACTCGCAGCTTGCAATGGAAGCCCTCTTCTAATAGGAACAAAGAAAGGAAGTAATTTTATATCCTCAGACATTCACGCGTTGTCTGAAACTACTGACACTTATGTACCTCTACAAGATAATGAGATTGTGGAATTAAATAGTACTGATTATAAAATTTACAATTTCACAGGTAGAAAAATATCTAGAAAACAAACAAAAGCAAAAAAACAAACTTCTGAAATAAATAAAAACGGTTATAAACATTTCATGCAAAAAGAAATTTATGAGCAGCAAGAAATTATAAGTAATGCAATTAAACACCAAATTGGAAAAAAAGGTTTGTTACCTAATATATTTGGCCCGAATTCAGATAAACTTTTATTAAAAACAAAACATATTCACTTTGTTGCATGTGGGACTAGTTACAATGCTGCTTTGATTGCTAAGTATTGGATCGAAGAGATTACTGATATTGTTTGTACTGCTGAGATAGCTAGTGAGTATAGATATAGAACAGTTAATGTACCGCCTGGTACATTGTTTGTTGCTATAAGTCAATCTGGTGAGACTGCAGATACGATCTATTCGCTTAAAAAGGCAAAGAATAGAAACTATTGTTCGATATTATCAATTTGTAATGTACCAGAGAGCTCAATTACACGCCTATCTGATCTCGTATATCTTACACATGCAGGTCCTGAAATTAGCGTTGCATCAACTAAAGCTTTTACCTCACAACTCATTGCACTTTTATTTATGACAATGGTACTCTCAAGGACATCCAAGAATAAAACGATCGAGAAAACTATTCTCAAGCAAGTGAAGGCACTACCAGCAATAATTAAAAAAACATTTTTACTTGAAAAAGAGATAAAAAAAATAGCCAAGAATTTTAAAAACAAAAAACACACTCTATTTCTAGGAAGAGGCGTCTCCTATCCAATTGCCCTAGAGGCAGCACTGAAATTAAAAGAGATCACCTATATTCATGCAGAGGGTTATGCGGCAGGCGAGCTAAAACATGGTCCACTAGCCTTAGTAGACAAAAACCTCCCTGTAATTGGATTAATGCCGGATAATAATTTGGTCAATCAAGTATTATCAAATCTTGCAGAAGTTAGGGCAAGACAAGGTTTAGTGTATATATTCACAAACAAAAAACTATCTAGCTCAAAGACAGATAAAACTAACGTGATTAATATGCCATCATGCGGGCATTTTGTATCTCCTTTAGTCTATGTAATACCAATGCAATTACTCTCATACTATGTTGCAATTGAGAAAAAAACAAACATTGATCAGCCAAGGAATTTAGCTAAATCAGTCACGGTGGAGTAATAGATTTATTTGAGGAAGTATGTATTAACAACAATTATCGGAGTCGTCACAACAACCATCACTGCAACAGGTACTGCTACACTCCCCAGTTTTGCAACCATCACTACAACAACCATCTGCACAGCAAGTGTATTTACAACAAGTCTCAACTGCATCCATCTGTTCTGTCATAACAGCCTCTTTTTAATTAGTCTATTCTCAATCTATACCTAATAATGAAATATGTCTATACCCATGTAATACTTTAAACAGAAGAATAATTAAAATTGGAGTCTAAATCGTTGAATATTTATCTTTTACGTCATGCAGAATCACCAATGAACCCACTCATTGATGACCATAGTAGACCTTTATCAGATACAGGCAAGGAGGATGCCTCTATATTAGCAAAGTATATACGTGATAATAAAATACGCTTCGATCTTACACTGTGTTCCACTTCCGATAGAACGAGAGAGACACTGACAATTATCAAAGGCCATTCTACAGATTCGTTTCATGATATAAATTATCTGGATGAGCTATATAACGCCTCAAAGAAAACAATACTTGAAGTAATCAAGAGATATAACGTTCAATCTATTTTAGTTGTCGGGCACAATCCTGGTATATCGACATTGATATCTGATTTTGCTGGTCTGAATGTGAGTAATTTTCCACCATGCGTGTTCTCAAATTTTACTACAAATAAAGAAGATATTTATCCTATCAGTCCTATATTTATCGTTAGACCAAAAAATAAAGAAGTAATTGATTTACTATAATTATCTTTATAATACTATTAAGTTATGAAAAGGATTTTCATAGTGTTTGGTCATCATAATATTACTGGCTCCTTCAATGCAGCTATAAGAGATAATTTTATCAATGAAGTTGAAAAAAATGGTCATCAAGTCGATTTAGTAAATTTATTTAAAGAAGAAGACCAGCTTCCATTTTATAACTCTAACTTCAATCCACCACCAAAAATTGTTTTAGATTATCGAAAACGTCTAGAAAAATCTGATGTAATGTTTCTTATTGGTTCTTGTCATAATTTAAGGATGAACGCAATACTCGAGAACTGGATAGATTGGGTTCTTCATCCAAAATGGTTCTTTTCTTACAAATCAATGTTTCCAGAAAGTAAGTATTTTAAAAACTACGGCTATCCTGTAGCTGGGGCCATGAAAGGTAAACTTGGTATTGTATCAATCACATATGGCGGCCCTATGTTTTCTTACTTTAATTTCTCAATCTTTGATAACATACCATACAGGAGAATAAAGAAATCTGTTTTTAAGCTCGGTGGCTTAAAAACTAAATATCTTCGTTTTTACTCAGTTTTACCAAATATGAGTAAGGAGGAATTTAATAATCATATGTTAAGAGTCCGTAATCTAGCCAGAAGTTTGTAGTACAATATGTATCAAAGGGTATATTCATGTGTGGTAGGTTTTCATTAAGTAACAAAGAAAGTGTCAAATCAAAATTTGACATTGATATTCCAGCTAGATTTAATATTTCACCAGGAACAGATGTTCATGTACTTGCATCTGGACCTTTAATGTTACCATGGAATCTCTCACCACCATGGGCGAAAAAACCTATGAACCTGATTAATGCTAGATATGAGACATTACATGAAAAACCATCATTTAGAGATACTTCTCGTTGTGTTTTTATAGTTGATGGATGGTACGAGTGGAAGAGATTCTTTGACTGGAAACGAAGAGAGAATAAAAACCAGCCATATTATCATCATCTGGATGGGGAGATATTTTTTATGGCAGGTGTTTACAACGATTCTGGTTGTGCGATCGTAACTAAGGCTGCAGTTAAGGAACTTAAAAATATCCACCCACGACAGCCTTATCTGCTCTTAGAGAACCAAATCTCTGATTGGCTCTCGGGAGACCAATTTATCAAAGATAGATGTTCCGGTGATATTCGTATTCATAAGGTGTCCACCTTTGTAAACTCACCCAGAAATGATTCCATCGAGTGTAAAACACCAATACAGTGATACTGTTATGAAAGGTCTGTCTGAGTCTCAAATTAGCGAAATCATAGAAATGGCTTTGTCTGATGATGTACCCTTTAAGACCATTGAAGCAGAATATGGGATCAATGCTGATCAAATAAAGAGAATAATGAAAGACAACATATCACCCCGATCATACAAGATATGGCGCCAACGAGTGAGAGATTTTTCGACGCGCAGAAAATATTATAAGTAGTGTTGATTTTATGCATACTCTGACTTAGAATAATTCTAAATTAATATTTGTCTAAGGAAGGAGGATGAAAATGACGATACAAGTAGGTGATACAATACCGAATATTAATTTTCAATTCAGAGAGGGTGACACGAGACCTGAGAAAGGTACCTGCCCTGTCGGAGGCGAATTTGTTACACGCTCAAGCACTGAGCTTTTTGCAAACAAAAGAGTGATTATATTCTCACTCCCAGGGGCTTTTACGCCAACATGTTCAACATATCAACTACCTGGTTTTGATGAGAAATTTGAGGTTTTCAAAGAACAGGGCATAGATGAAATTTATGTAGTCTCAGTTAATGATGCATTTGTAATGAACGCTTGGGCAGTTGATTGCAAGATTAGAAATATCAAGACTATACCTGATGGCAATGCAGAATTTACTACAGCGATGGGAATGAATGTAGCTAAAGATAATCTTGGTTTTGGTCAGAGAAGTTGGAGATACGCTGCAATTATCAATGATTGTAAAGTTGAAAAAATATTTGAAGAGCCAGGAAAATCAGACAATTTTGGTGAAGACCCCTATGGTGAGACCTCGCCTGAAAATTTATTATCATATCTACAAGCTTAATTATTTTTTAGTTTCGTAAAAAATATTTAGCAGCAAGTGTGGGAGAGTGAGGCATGCTAGAAGAATAAATGTGTATTTTACAATTATTATATCAATTGTATAACTACTATAATTAACTAGCATGCCAACAACAAAAGCAGTAAAAATAATTGATGCAATAACAATTGTTACAAGAAACGATTTCATTGAGAAAATCTCGGGTACTAGCTTCTCCTCATAAATAGACACAATATAGTGTTTTAGGGAGTGATGAAAACAGAAATATAGAATAAATGAAATTAATGGTGGCAGTAGGATGTATGATGGGATTAAAAATAGATAGGGTAGGAACCTTACAAAGCCATTTGAATAGAACTTAAATATGACAAGAAAAAAGTAGAATAATGAAAGACCCTTATTGATCTCAATCACATTAAGTTCTTGACTTATTATCTGTTCAAATATGATAAAGACTTCATTAGTGTGAAATATCACAGGGAAGACAACTGGTATAGATCCAAGGATTAAAATATCAGTAATCGACATTTCTGAATATTTTTTGTGTGCTAATTCTTCCATACCAAAGTGATACATTGCGAGTATCAAAAAGAGAATTAGAGAGACTAGCGGTATGTAGTTCCAAGCAATAAAGTAAACAAGAGAGATAGTTACATAACCAACTGTAAATAATAGAAGCCAGCTAGTTATAGAGCTGAATAATTTCTTTGCAATCGAATAGTCAAAAAATCCATGTGGGAGGCCAACTATGGCAACAAGTGTTATAAGAGAGTAGTACTGGAAATAATAATTGAAAACAGCAGGATATAGGAAGAATATAATAATGCTTAATATACATAAGTTAATTAACAAAACTAATTGTATATTTTCAAATTTTTTTACTAAAGATTGTTCTGATTGCATAATTTATAAAAATCAATTTCGGCATATTAAATATAATCTTCAGAATATCGGTAATAGAGGGTGTATCGGATAGAAATCTAATCACAGAGTTCGAATTATTATTCTTAAACAAGTTGAACATTATATCTTTACTGATGCTCGGTTTATTATATATAATTTTTAGCAGCACATGATCCATTTTTCTGAGTATCTTCCATCTTATAGTTCTCAACGGGTTGTTTGTTGGAATTTTCTTTAGATGGTTCGCTATATAATCTGTGTGTCTTTGAATATTCATAAATGTGTACCCAGTAGATGACCTTGTAGCTCCAGCACTTATACCAATTCTATTTATCTCATTATATACTTTTGGTTCAATTGAAGTCATAGGTATTACACCATATTCTGTTCTAATTATTTCGTAATCATCAGATATGTTATCTTTTATATACGCTTTAATAGCATCGGTCATTTCATTTTTATCATATATTTTTGGAGAGAAATATGTAGATTCAACAAGAATTGACCCATCATCTTTAGGTAATACATAGAAGAAATGAAAATCTTTGGAATCTGTAAAATCCATAAGTTTCGGTGTCACCGTTTTATAGTTATTTAATTTTATAAAATATCCATGAAAGACTTGATATAGACTTGCGTTAATGCTCTCGTTACGGCTGTCAAAGATATGTTGTACTGATATATTTTTACTGTCTACTTCAACATTATAATGCGTATTCACTTTATTAATTTTCTTTATATCACTACTAAATACTAGTTCAATGTTAGCAGACTCATCTAGTTGAGGTATAATAAAATCATCAAAGTCTTTTGAATCAATTGATACATAATTATATTTGCTACAATCTAGTTGAGTAGTATCTTTGTGTCTTACTTCTAAACTATTATAAGAGTTCGATTCCAGTTTATCAAAAGGATGTGAGTCATTCTTCCAATATGACCAAGTCTTCCTGATCCGTTCTGTTCTAGAGAATTTTTCAAGTACACATACAGTTAATCCAGAATCAATAAGCTTATAGGCTAGGCTCAAGCCTGCACAGCCTGCGCCAATAATTGCAATATCATACTTTTCCATTTGTAAATGGTAAATTAGAGAGAGCCAAATGTAGCTCCTGATCATGTGTTTGTTTTTTCTTATCAAATGTGTGTGAAACTGTAAATTCTACTAAGCATTTCAGGAGAATAATGAATTTCTCGAATTTAGTGGTGTGTATTTTTTTAATAAAGTAATTTTTGCGATTCTTTAGTATTTTCCTACCAATCGCTTGGTATAATCTCAACGATATTAGTATAGAGAATCTGGATCCGAAAGGGATTTTTTTTATTCCATGTAAGGCGCTATTATAGTATTGCTCTGATATTTCTATTAAATTTGTAATTATAGTGAATAGCTCATCTTTTTCATCTTCCGTATTTACTTCAATATTTGTTATCATTTCTTCCGGTAGATATATCCTATCCATATTTAAATCCTCAAATACATCTCTGCAAATATTTGTGATTTGCATAGCTATTCCAAGATCTATCGCATAGTATTTATCGTTAGAATTCTTAATATCTAGCAACTCACACATCATCAATCCAACACAACCAGCCACCCTATATGAGTATACTATCAAATCATCAATTTTTTTTAGTCTTTTGAAATTCCTATCCGAGTCTATACCTATTTTAAGTTGATTTATAATTTCATTACTTATATTAAGATCTGAGATAATTTTATCTATATCAGGATTATGGATTTTTATATCGCTGTCTGCGCTATCATCATACTTTCTACAAAATGCGTAAACATTTAGAACTTTATATCTTACTCTTGCCGGCAGAAATGAGGATGCTAAATAAAAAGTTTTGCTGTTTTCTTTGAGGATTGCATAATTTTCAGTTGATGTCATAGTCTTCCAGTATAAGTTTTTCTGTTGCTTTTGCTGTGGATATCACACCAGGTACTCCAGCTCCTGGATGAGTACTCGCGCCTACAAAATATAGATTATCATATTCTTTAGACTTATTTGAGTATCTAAAATATGCTGATTGTCTAAAAATCGGTTGAATTCCGAACCCACTCCCAGCATAAGTATTAAGTTCTTTTTCAAAGTAATCAGGTGTAACAAAAAAATGATCAACAAGATTTTCTTTTACATCTGGTAATATATATTCATCAAGCATATCAAAAACAACTTTACTAAATTTTTCTCCTACTTTATTCCAATCAATCTTGCTTTGATTGTTTGCTACTGGCGCTAAAACATAAAAAGAATCAGAGTTTTGCTGCTGACCTGATGGATCTGTTTTAAGTGGTCTGTGAAGATAAAGGCTTGGGTCATCTATAGGATTTTTCTTATTAAAGATATCTGTCAATAATGATTTGTGCCTTTTGTTAAATATTATCGTATGATGCTGAACATTTTCGTAAATTTTTTTCGTCGAAAAATATAATACAAATAAGCTCATTGAATGCTTTAAAACAGCTGGTTTATTTGATAACTTTTTAGGATTTCGTTTAATCACAGTCTTATAAAATGTAGTTGGGTCAGCATTACTAACCACTAAATCGGCGTCATAATTTCCCTCGCTTGTATGAACTTCTGTAACAGAATTATTCCTAGATGATATAGACTCAACCTCAATATTTTTGATACAGTTAACGCCGATCTCATTTAAAAGCTGCTCTAAGCCAGCAACAATAGATCTCGTTCCACCTTTTGCGTAATAAACTCCCCATTTCCATTCTAGATATTGTATAAGCAAGTAAATTGATGTCGTCGTATAGGGATTCCCTCCTATAAGGAGTGGGTGCATACTAAGTGCCTTCACAAGATTCTCATTATCAATATGCGATTCGACTGAAGCATACACTGATTTATAAAATTTTATTCTCAACAATTCAGGTAGATATGGGAGCATGCTCTGAAGTGTTTTAAATGGTTTGTCCGACAACTCTTCGTATGCTGTTTTAAATATTCTCTTGGATAATTTGAGCAGCTTGATATATCCTTTAGCATCTGTTCTTGAATATTTTTCTTCTATCTGTCTAATCATTTCCCTTAAGTTGTCTCCATAGTCAAAATATGTATGATCAGAGAAAATAAATCTGTAATACGGCTTCACTCGAAGTAATTCATAATAATCACTCCAGTTTTTGTTATGCATAGTAAATAATTCTTCTATAAGGTACGGAGCAGTAATAACAGTAGGACCAGCATCATAGATAAACCCATTATGCTCTAATGCTCTTGCTCTCCCACCAAAATTTGACTGTTTCTCGAGTATTGTTACATCAAAATTTTTTTTGCGAAGTCTGCAAGCTATTGCCAGGCCTCCGAAGCCTGAGCCTATTACTATTGCTTTTTTCATTGGAAATTAAAAACATGGGACTCTAGATAGAGCCCCATGTAATTGTTCAAATTATGCAGTTTGTGCTGAATCTGAAACGGCAGCTGACCAGATGAACACACCAAATGCGATCTTGTTCACGAAGTCTGCTAAGTTATAGATTAGGTTAAGACTTGCAGGATCTACTCCACCCATTAAGTAGCCGAATAGATAACCAGCAGGGTAGATTGCCCATCCGACAAGAACTACCATTCTACATGCTGAGAATGCCGATTGTGCTGCGGCGCTGACTGATGCACTTACAGTGCCAGCTTCACCCATAAAGATTTCATATAAAATATAAAACCAACCAGCCATACCTACAATGAATCCAAGTACTGGGCTGATTATACCAGCTTCACCTGCGTATCCTGCGATAAGCATGACAAGTGTACCGACTAGTAGTCTCCAGAAGACACCTGCGCTTACTGCTGTTACTGCTGCAAGTATTAAATAGAATTCAATCATTTGTAGCGGTACAGTTAATACCCAGTCAATATATCTGAATACTGTTGGAGAAGCACCGGTATCAACCCAGACTTCCCTCATATAAAAATAATGCACAGCAGCGATAAGTGTTACTAGTGACATAATTGACAAAGATGTTTGCCATTTGCCAGACACTCTACTTCTCTCCATAAGGAAGAATACAGTAGCTGCTACCATTGCAATAGAGATAATCCAAAATGTCACACCTACAAGGTCATTAGCTTGTAAATCACCAGCAAAAGCTAGTGATGGAGCAAGTACTAATACTGCAGTTGGCATGAATAAGGAAAATAATTTTTTCATATTAAAACTCCTCAATTTCCTAATATTTATGTGTGTTTCCACTCCTTTAGAGCCTCAATTATATACTAAATTCCTCATTCCTTGTATATAAATAAGAGCTATAACCATTCTAACCTTACAAAAAAAGATGTAGTAATGCAATCAATTTATGAGCAGATAAAGCAATTTAAAAAGCTTACATTTAAAAGACAAAAATACTAGAATAGTTCTAAATATTATGTCGCAAAAAGATTGTTTGTTTTGTAGAGTTCAGGGGCCTGACTACAAGGATGAAATAGTTTATCAGTCTGAACATTTCTTTGTAACACGAGATTCTTATCCTGTGACGAGGTATCATACGCTTATAATACTTAAAAGATGTGCACCTTCATTTTTTCATTTAACTAGTGATGAAGTAAAAGACTTTTTACATACATTAAAAGAGCAGGAGAGCGCAATTAAAAAATTAGATCAAACTGTATCTGCTTTTAATATTGGGATAAATGATGGTAAAGATGCAGGCCAAAGTATTTCTCACCTACATGTGCATTTAATTCCAAGAAGGCAAGGCGACATGGATAATCCACAAGGTGGCGTGAGAGGCGTCATACCAGAAAAACAGAAATATGTGAGACGAAAATGATTGATATAGTCAAAAAAAGAGTAATAGATTGGGATTTACAACTTCGTAAGGAGAGAAATTTCAATGAAAAATTTGGAACTAGCTTGTCTCTCAGTGAAATTAAAGAGCTAACAGGATCGTACCGTAGACTTACGGAAAAAAGTAAAACAAAGATTGGTAAGAAAATTTTAGAACAGTGTGAGGAGTTCTATCTTTCCTTGGATACCTTTAAGCAGAATCAGTATACTGAAATTTGTAAAAATAGAAGTGCTGCATTTTTTAGAATAGGTAAGGAACCAAAAAAGGATCCTACCACAGAGAAGGACTTTGCAACATTCAAGGAGTGGGATAGTAAATTAGAGGAATTTAAAAATAATAATAATTGGGAAAATTTTAATCCCTGAAAGGTTTGTAAAAAGATTTATCTGCGAAATCAAGTAATTCTCTATCTCCTCTACTATCTCCGTATGCATAAATTTCTTCATAGTCGTTTATGTTTACTAGTTTTTTTACTCTTACTACTTTTTCATTCCCAAAGCAGTTACCATTGATCAATTTACCTGTAACTCTACCGTCTATCGTTTCAAGTTCAGTTGCAATAAGTTCTATGTTATTTTTTTTGCACCATGATTCCAGCCAAATATTTGCCGATGCACTTACCACTATAATCTTATCACCTTTGCTTTGATGCCATTTTATCTTTTCTTTTGCTTTGTCTCTAATCATTCTATCAATTATATTATTTCCATATTGTTTTCCTTTGTTCCACAAATCAGCTATATTTTCATTTCTAAAATAGAATGAGATTGCACTCTCTTTCATAAAGTTATTTTTTATAATGCCTAGGTTATACAGTAAATAAATAGGAGACAATAGTAGAGAACCAAGAATAAACTTCCCATAGCCACAATAGTAGATAATGAATCCTCTGAATGAATCATCATTAGAGATAGTCCCATCAAAATCAAATAATGCTAGTTTCATTTTATATCTATACGTTTAAAAATAAATTCAGGTATATTTTTTATTATGAACATAATATACCGCCAGTACCATTTGAGGTATACGATATTTCTGCACTTTATCTGATTACTTACAATCAACTCAGCAATCTCTCTTGGTTTTGCGCTTAACATTTTTTTTATACTATTTGTTTCACTTCCATCTCTAATGAAACCTAAGATCACTGTCATGACATGAATATTATAATCGAACAATTCGTTTCTAAGTCCACTAAGAAATGTTGTAAATCCACTTTTAGCACTTCCATAGATGTAGTTTTTCTTTCTGCCACGTTCTCCTGAGACTGAGCTTATTCCTATAATAAACCCCTTTTTAATCCTTTTCATCTCTTCAACAAGATAATTGATTAAAGATACAGGGCCAGTAAAATTCGAAGTTATACTATTTAGCATATCATCATTGTCAATTTGTGCTTTCAATTGGTTGGGATAATATCCAGTTGCAGAAACTATACCAACTGGGAGTACCTCAAGTTCTTTCACAAATGCTTCATGAGTATCATACGAATTTAAATCTAAATTAATTAGTTTTACGTTAACATCATAATTGCTAGTCAAAGTATCTGAGAATTTCGATAGTGAATGAATGTCTCTCCCACTCAAATAAAGGCTATATCCTTTTGAGGCATAAATATCTGCAATACTTTTAGCCAGCTCACTCTTAGCACCAATGATAAGTATATATTCCATAAAAATAATATTCTTTACTAGTATATATAGTTTTTAAAAACATCTAAAATTATATTTAATGCAAATCAATATTTTGATGGTCTGATAAGTGGAGTAAAATTAATGAGAACGAAGATGTTAATTCTGATAATTCTTTTTATGGTTTCAAATTTATACGGAAGCGATGACTTTCTAAATAAGTCACTAATTTGTAGCACAGCTAGTTTTCCTATTAAGGGCGGATTCTACTTTCAGTCAAATAAAGAATTAACAAGATACAACATACTTTGGGATAATGACCTCAGGCAAGAATACCTAAAAACAACAAAACATTGCTACATGATTGTTAATAAAGAAATAATTATATCTGAGAGAAATAGTAACAATAATTGTGGGAATTATAATACATTCATAGATCTTAATACCATGATCTATAGCATTCCAACTAATCAAAAAATTTTTTCTGCAAACTGTAAGTTCTATGATGGTGATGTCCATAAAGTACTTATGAATTCGTTAAATGCTGATATGAATTAGTTTCTCTTTGTCACATAACGGTGCAAGATAAATTTCAAATCTTGCATTGTATTATCTGAAACTTTATTTAAATCACTTACGATACTTTGATCCAAGCACGTAAGAATCGGATCATCGTTTCTTGCATACGTATCAAAGGAATGTATCAAATCTTGAATTATGATTTCTGCTTTTCCTGTCATTTCCCTCATTACTTGTAGTATTTTATTTACATCTACGAAATCATCTGTGATGTTAAAGGCATCATAATCTGTAACCATACCGATTGATTGATAGCGCATCTCGGCTTCTCGAGCTAATCTAGCCTCCGGCATATTTGTCATACCAACAACATCAAAACCATGGTTATGATTCAATTGTGACTCTGCAATTGTAGAAAGCTGTGGTCCTTCAATAGCTACATAGGTTATGTTCTTATGATACTCATAATTTTTTTTGACTAATATATCAGAACAGGACTTCTCAAGACTTGTGGAGTTAGGTTTCGCTAGAGATACATGTGCAATAAGATCTTTGTCAAAGAACGTATTGGGACGTTTAAACGTTTTGTCAATATATTGATTGATGAGTACAAAAGACCCTGGTCTTATCTCGTTTTTCAATGAGCCCACAGCAGATATGGATACCACGTCAGTTACACCAAGTTGTTTTAGCGCATCAATATTAGCTCTGTAGTTTATATTTGTAGGATTTATATTGTGTCCTTTCCCGTGTCTTGGTAAAAAATATGTAGTCTTATTATCAATGGCAACCTCTAAGATTTTATCAGATGGTTGTCCCCATACAGTTTTCATCTCCAACTGTTTTGAATTACCGAGATCTTTTAAGTCATATAGACCACTTCCACCGATTATAGCAAGTATAGACATAAGCTTATTGTAATACAGTGAACCAAATAATCGTAACAGATTATTTGAAGATCTAAATAATAATCAAAAGCATTTACTAATGATTATTGTTCAATAAATTATCCAAAATTTTTGTTTTTTTTAATTTGAATATTATTTTTTTAAGTATATACTTCGTCTAAATGTGAATGGAGAATCAAATGGAAAATCTAAATACAGATCAAGTTATAAAAGTGTTAAATAAAATAATTCAATACGAACTTTCTGGTGTAGTTAGATACACTCACTATGCTCTAATGGTCACAGGGAGAGATAGATTAAGTTTGACCCAGTTCTTTAAAGATCAAGCTTCAGAATCATTACTTCATGCTCAACAAGCTGGTGAGTTAGTCACTGGGTTGGGTGGTCACCCAACACTTGAGATATCATTTATCGAGGAGTCTAATAAGCACTCATCTGTAGATTTACTAAACGAGAGTGGCGCTCACGAGAAAACTGCAATAGGACTATATAAAGAACTATGTGAAGTTGTAGATGGCGATAGTATCTACATTGAGGAGTATGCTCGTGAGATGATAAAAGCTGAAGAAATGCACAGCATTGAAATACAAAAAATGTTGAAAGACTTCAGTCACTAAGCATTTAATTAGCAAATCTTCTCTTCAAAAAGGATACTATAGCTTCTGTTGTAATATCCGTGGCGGTACTACTGTATTTTACTTTCACTCCTGGTGTAGAGCATGCTAGTAAAAGCTTCTCAGATTCGATAGGACCATCAATAATTTCACCAAGTAGATTTATAATCTTACCTTCCTCCGAAATAGTGAGAGTACATTTATCACTGATAATATTAAGACTTGGTAGATTATCAAAAGTAATACCGAAAAAAAGAAAAGGATTATCAAATCCATGTCTTGCTTCAGGGATTGATATAAACTCAATTTTCTTTCCATCTCTTTTAAATTTATCATGGATGTTTTTACATGATTGTTCTGGAGTTAAATCATCACTCTTACCTGTAATCATCAACAGTGGTGTGGAAGTTGCTGCATCTTTGTTTAGAGTAAATCCACAGTAAGGATATATTGCAATAGATGCATCAAAGTTATTTTTAGTAAGTCTAATAGTAATATCATCAAAATGAGATAAAATTGGCCCAACACCTCCCTGAGACCAACCCACATATGCAATTTTTTTTATATCTGGATGCGTTCTTAATAAATTTAGAGCATAATATGCATCGTTCATGAAAGTTATACCAGACACTTTAGAGAACGTTTTGTCGTATTTAATCCCTCTACCCATGTAATGATCTAGTTGGAACACTACATAACCATTAGAAATAAGTAGATCCACATATTTTTTATGATATCTCCTTAGCCCACCTGAACCATGTGAGAGAATTACCGCATTATATTTTTTTGACTTTTTATTTGGAAAAAATAATTTACCATAAATTTTTATGTTTCTTTTTCCCGAATAGTTTAGATCATAGCTATCTATAGTTTTAAAACAGATCGTTTGATTTCGTGTCGTCTCAAGAGATGATGAAACCTTGTATGAATCACATGGATCTGTTCTTAGAATTGCACATCCACTTAAAAGAAATATCAGTACTAGGTATCTCATAATCCTTTTCTAATTACTTTTAATTTACTGCAGTAACTTTATTCTCAGATAGAATCTTAATGGCTTCGAATAGTTGTTTATCTTTATCATATGGCTCAGGCAAGCTCACTTTATCATCATCTGATAGTTCTATGACAACATCAGGCATTATACCATTTTCATGTATATCCTTTCCAAGTGGCGTATAATATTTCGCAGTTGTCAACTTCAGAGCTGAACCATCTGAGAGTTCTTGTATTGTTTGAACAGATGCTTTTCCATACGACTTAGTGCCAAGGATAGTTGCCCTATCATTATCTTGTAGCGCACCAGCCACAATTTCAGATGCCGAGGCTGATCCTTCATTTATAAGAATTATTAAAGACATTCCATTTGATATATCTCTCGCTGTTGCCTCATACCTTAATTCGGAATTTGACGACCGGCCTTTTGTCTCTACAATTTTCCCACTCTGTAAAAATAAGTCACTTATTCCGACAGCTGCACCTAAAACGCCTCCAGGATTATTCCTCAAATCAACTATTAACCCTTTCATGTTGTTGTTTGACTGTTTATTGAGCTTATAAAAAGCTGTTTGCAGATCACTTGTGGAATTTGATTGAAAGTTGGATAACCTTATATATCCTATATTGTTTTTAAATATTTTTGTCTTTATGCCTTTGCTGATAATAATTTCTCTCTGTATTGAGAGCACTATTGGTTTATTCACCTTTTTTCTCAAAATTGTTATTTCTACACTTGTTCCAGGCTTACCTCTCATCAATTTTACTGCATCATTAATTGGAACATCTTTTAGATCTTTATCATCAACTTTTATGATCATATCACCAGCGAGGATCCCGGATCTCATAGCAGGAGTGTCATCGATTGGCGATATTACTTTAATGTAACTATCCTCTTGTGTAATCTCTATGCCGAGACCACCAAATCTTCCAGTAGTACCTATTTTCAGTTCATTAAAGTCATCTTTACTTAAGAAATCAGAGTGAGGGTCTAGGCCATTTACCATGCCTTCTATAGCGTTTTTAAAAAGTTCATCATCATTCACCTCATCTACATATTGTTCTTTAATACGTTTGAATATGTCGACAAACTGCTCAATATCCTCGACAGGCACCTCATCCGAGGCAAATACCATTGATTTATGAGAAACATAGCTATTACTGCCTAACATAAATAGTGCAACCAGAAACAATGATATTTTAAAAAAAACTTTCATATCACAAATTTTGAAGTTTAATGCTTTATTATCTTATTAGTTTTGTCTAATATAGATATATTAATAAATAATTATATTTGCATGGAAACTGAAAATCTAAACACTACTAATGATAACCTTAGCGCGGTGGAACAACAAGTTCAAAATGACGTGGAAACTGCTTCTC
>CACOMO010000003.1 GCA_902628335.1 uncultured Gammaproteobacteria bacterium | reverse complement strand
TCCAAAAATTTTTTGAGAAAAATAATTCTAGAGCTAAATAAAGTAATAAATAAAAATATTATAGAGACATGTCCAGATGCATTAATCAGATATGAAATAGGATTTACTACAACCTCAAATGAAAAGAAAAGAAATATAAGAAGAAATATAGGTAATTGAGCGAGTAACAATGTAATTGATGCTTTTCTAATCATGAGTTAAAAGAATTTTTTCAAATCCATGTTACTATACATATGCCTCACAAATTTAGCATAACCGTTAAACATTTCTGTATCTCTTTTTCTAAATTCTCCAATCCTTCTTTCTCTTTTTTGACTCCATCGTGGGTGACTGACATTAGGGTTAACATTAGAGTAAAATCCATATTCACTTGGTGATTGCTCATTCCAGGATGTTCTAGGTTCTTCAGACACTAAAGATATTTTAACTATAGATTTTATGCTCTTAAAACCATATTTCCATGGCACAACTAATCTTATTGGTGATCCATTCTGATTCGGTAAGACGCGTCCATATAAACCCAAAGAAATTATAGTAAGCGGGTTCATTGCTTCATCTAATCTCAATCCCTCGCGATACGGCCAGTTCAACGTATTTCTTCTTTGTCCGGGTAAATTGTCTTTATCTAAGATGGATTCAAATGCAACGTATTTTGCAGAGGATAATGGTTTAGATTTTTTAATTAATTGATTTAATTCAAAACCAATCCATGGAATTACCATTGACCAAGCCTCGACACACCTAAGTCTATAAATCCTCTCTTCCAAATCAAAGTTTTTTATGAGATCCTCTACGTCCAATGTGAATGGGTTTTCTACTAAACCATCAACTATAAGTTTCCAGTTTTCAGTTTTTAGCTTTTCAGCATTTATCATTGGATCTCTTTTTCCGCTCCCCAATTCATAAAAATTGTTGTATGAGGTTATCTGTTTGATAGTATTAGTTTGCTCATTCGTGCTAAATTTCATATCTTTTTTAAATGACAAATATTTTTCTTCTTTAGCGAATAGGTTCGATGAATTAAGCACAAAAGGTGCTGATAATATTCCTGCTATAATTTCCCTTCTTCTTATAAAAAGTCTTTGATCTGTAATTTTATTTTCTTTATCTAAACTATATTTCCTTTTCATTATTCTAACCACGCTCTGGCATTATCAAAAAACTGTTTCCATGGTGAACTTATCCAATTATCTGGCTTAGACGAATATGTTGTTAAGCGATACAACCTCTCTGGATGTGGCATCATTATAGTTACTCTCCCGTCAGTGTTACTAAAACCTGTTGCGCCCTCTTTCGATCCATTAGGATTGAAAGGATAAGAATTAGTTTTTTTATTTGTTAAATCAACATAATTAATTATAGCATTATTTATATCTTTTTTATTTTTGAATCTAG
Source organism: uncultured Gammaproteobacteria bacterium (assembly GCA_902628335.1). GTDB lineage: Bacteria > Pseudomonadota > Gammaproteobacteria. Next base: position 147,605 of record CACOMO010000003.1, on the reverse strand, counting down.
CTCTACCCTCTCCATGAGAAACAATCAATGGTAGAACGCTTCCTCCCATATTTCTCAGGAAAATTGAATTAGATTTGTTAATCATAACTCGTGATAGTCTTGCTTCAAATTGTCTGGATGTATTTTGAGAGAATGATGGCCATAAATGACTACCGGGGATTAAGTCGGTTAAATAAGATAGCATCTGACAACCATTACATACCCCTAATGCGAATTTAGTTTTATCATTAAAAAAATTCTCTAGTATATCTCTGTATTGATTATTCTGAAGTATTTTTTGTGACCAGCCCCTACCAGCTCCTAAAACATCTCCGTATGAAAAACCTCCGCATGCAATAAGTCCACTAAATCCACTGAGAGAATCAGACAAATCATTAGTTGTAATATCGTGACATTCGAACCCAGAATTAACAAATGCGTTTGCCATTTCCTTATGCCCATTAACACCCTGCTCTCTAAAGATAGCAACTTTTGGTTTTCTTCTTTTAAAAACTTTCCTTATTGCTGTACTTCTATATTTAAATTTTGGCTTTGTGTTGCTTTTATGTACATCGATTTTAGACTTATACTCCTCTAATGCAGTTTTAGGATTATCTCTCAACCGTTGGATATTATACGAAAGCTTACTCCACGATCTACGTAAATCACTTAACTGAAAAGAGATTGGATAATATGATTTTATATCAATAGATTGATTTTTTCTCGATAGGCTACTTCCAAGATGAATAACAGAACTTTTGACTAAATACTTGCTACAAACCTTCTCAAACATACTTTTCTTTTTCTTAGGAACTTCGACTACAACCCCTAATTCCTCATTAAAGAAAAATTTATTTAATTTTTTATCAGTATTAACATAAGATAATATTTTATCTATTTTAAGTGATTTATTGCCAGAAAAAGCCATCTCTGAAAGTGTTGCAAATAGACCACCATCTGATTTATCATGATAAGCAGAAATTATCTCTTTACTTATTAGCATTTGACTCAATTTAAAAAATTTTTTTATTAAGTTAATATCATCTATTTTAGGAACATCAGATGATATAGACGACTTGATTTGTTCGAATGCTGATCCACCCAGTCTTTGATTATTGCCACCTAAATCAATTAAATAAATTTCTCCATTACCTTGTAAATCTGGTGTCACGATATCGCTAGTATCTCTAATTTTTGAAAAAGCTGACAGGACCAAACTAACAGGACTCTCCACCTCAAAATCTCTCTTACCTGTTCTCCAAGATGTTTTCATTGATAAAGAGTCTTTACCAACTGGAATTGTTAAATTTAGCTCTTTGCATAATTCTGATAAACGTCTTACTCCAAAAAATAGTTTGCTCATTTCATCTTTACTTGAAGAGGATCCCATCCAATTTGCTGAAAGCTTAATGTTCTCGAGTTTTTTTATATTGCAACAAGAGATATTAGTAATGATTTCACCTAAACTTAGATCTATGGACGAACTTACGTTGTATATGCTTGGTATAGGTCTCTCTCCCATTGTGATGACCTCACCGGATTTTGAATTTATATCGGTTAATGTCGCAGCAACATTAGAGACAGGCACCTGATAATCTCCTATCATTTGATCCCTGGAAACTAGGCCAGAAACAGATCTATCACCTATTGTTATTAGAAAGCTTTTATCCGACACGCTCGGTAGTTCGAGAATATGTTTGGCAGTTTTCTTAAAATCTTTTATGTGCTTATATTTTGTATTTTCATATTGCGATATCTCTCTAATGTCTATATCTGGTATAGGTGGTTTTCCTAGTAAATTTTCCATTCTCAGGTTTACTACTTTATTTGAATCACTATCAAATACACGTAAGATTTTGGATTTCGTAACTGTACCTATGTGTGCAAATGGGCAGTTTTCTCTAATGCATATTTTTTTAAAAGCGTCATAGTTATTTTTTGATAACACCAATACATATCTTTCTTGTGATTCATTGCACCATATTTCAAGTGGACTCATGCCCTCTTGTCCTTGGGGTATTTTCTCTAGATAAATATCAGCACCCATATTCGATTCGTTGACTATTTCTGGAACAGCGTTACTCAGACCACCAGCGCCTACATCATGGATACTTTTAATTGGATTCAAATCATCCAGATAGACACATTGGTTGATAACCTCTTGGCATCTTCTCTCCATTTCAGGGTTATCTCGTTGAACAGATGCATAATCCAGGTCTTCACTACTGAGACCAGATGAAACAGATGACGCAGCCCCACCTCCAATTCCAATCAAATAAGATGGTCCACCTATAACAATAATCTTATCGTCATGACTTAGTTTTCTCTTAAAAGCATGTTTTTTATGAAGGCTTCCTATACCTCCAGCAATCATAATTGGTTTATGATATCCGAAAGATTTATTGACTTTGGCATCTTTGTGCTTCTTATATTCAAAAGTTCTAAAGTAACCAAAAATATTTGGCCTACCAAATTCATTATTGTATCTTGCAGAGCCAATGGGTCCATGAATAATTATCTCAAGCGGTGTTTTGATTCTACCTGGTACTGGTACAGATATTTTTTCCCAAACCTTTAAATCATTTTTTATATTCAGATTGGACAAAGTAAAACCAGAAAACCCTGCTTTAGGAATTGATCCCACTCCTGTTGCACCCTCATCTCTTAATTCTCCACCTGCGCCAGTTGCAGCTCCTTCAAATGGAGCTATTGCTGTCGGATGGTTATGTGTTTCAGCTTTTATAATATAACAACTATCAACATATTTAGTTTTATACACTCTGTCTTTTACGTAAAGAAATTGTCTTGTAAATGATGATATCGCAGAGCAGTTATCTGTATATGCAGAAACAATTTCTTTTTTATAATTCAAATATGTATCCTTGATCATCTGAAAAAGAGTTCTATGATATTGTTTGTTACGTATTAAAGGGGAATTAAATATTTTATGTCTGCAATGCTCTGAATTTATCTGTGAGAACATCATCATCTCAATATCTGTGGGATTTCTCTTGATTTTCGTATAAATATCTTTTAAATAATTTATCTCAAAAGTATTTAAGGCAAGTCCCATTTTTTTATTGTAACTATTAATATTTTTCAGAGGCACATGAGTAAATTTCTTTTGCTTAATATCTCTTGAAATTCCATCAAGATATATTTTAATGTCTTGTGGATGACTAATAATAGACTGAGTCATTTTATCTATTATAGAATTTTTACATTTTAAAAATTTCTTATAGAGTTGAGTATTATTGAAATTTATGAGATTTATTTTTTCTATTGTTGTATCTTCACTGAAGCCACACGAAATGAGTATTTGACTTGCTTTTTCAGACCATGGAGAGAGCTGAGCGGTTCTATGTACTACAATAATGCTATTTGAATATTTATTCGTTATATTTGAGATCGATGCTGCATCTAAAATTGCACATAGTTTACTAATCTCAAATTTAGTAAAATCATCGGGTGAATCAATTAGATATATCTCTGAAAAAGAGACATCATTACTATTTTCATTTATAAACTCTGCTATTGAAGTATCTTGGTTTCGTGTTATTGATCTGAAAATATGGCGATTTTTTGTCATTTTCTATTCATATGATAATACATTATGATTGATAATAGTATCACTTAGCGATACACTCATTGGACATATATCGGGGGCGACCTGGTTTCGACGTTGGTTGCAGAACTTGAGGAGCATGTCGAGCTTTCAGTAACTCGTAAATCTGCTGAAAAACAATAAACGCTGAAAATAAACCTTTAGCACTAGCAGCCTAACTGCCGCTAGCTTCACTCAGAGTAGGCTTATATGCTCTGTACTGAAGTCATTATGATAAGACCGCAATACATAAGCTTGCTATTGTATTGTTAAATTTAAGTAAGACAGCTAGTGAGTAGATTGTTTGTTATTGGCTCTCTAGTTAAATTTATAACAAACTAAACATGTAGCGCCAATAGCGAAGTGCTATCGGACGCGGGTTCGATTCCCGCCGCCTCCAATGATAAGCAAAGGTTTACACGCAACCAGTAGGTTTGGGCAGTCCGCCATATTTTGCAATTTTTTTCATAGGCCCTGATTTGAAAATATCGTAAAGTTTAGTCGCTTTTCTATCCATTCCGAACTCTTTTGCAAAGTCTCGCATTGCTGGGACAGTTCCTGATTGACTGAACATTTCTCTTGCTTTCAATATGTATTCTTTGATTTCATCTGTTATTTCGAAATCATCCTCCTCTGCCATTTGATACATTAATTCTTCAGACCAGTCATTTATATTAAGTAAAAATCCATCTCCATCTCTATCCATATTTAAAACTACACACATCCAGTTGGTTTTGGTAGTCCTCCGTATTTAGCAATTTTTTTCATTGGGCCAGATTCAAAAATATCGTAAAGTTTCGATGCTTTTCGATCCATCCCGTATTCTTTAGCAAAAACTCTAATTGCAGGCACAGTACCTGTTTCATTATACATCTCACGTGCTTTCATAATGAAATCTCGAATTTCATCAGTAATTTGAAAATCGTCATCTTTAGCCATCTGATACATTACTTCTTCTGACCAATCGCTTGTATTAACTAAAAAACCATCGCCATCTCTATTCATTCTAGTATTATAGCAAGTTTTATTTTTAGAAAAAAATCATTTTTATCAATTCTTTATAATTTCTTGATGACGTGCTTCGAGATGTTACATACTTGATATGATCTTTATTACTCGCTCTCTTATCTAATGCTATCGACCACAATGGTAGAACTTTATTTGGTAATGTTGAATATCTTACATCAATTATTTGCATCGAATCCACTGGCGATACAGATAAATAACCATTAGCAAACCATCTAAACCTCTCAATGTCTCTAGCCTGCTGAGAAGTTTTATCTAGCCACGGGAAAGATTTATCAATATCTAGTTTTTCTATAGACGTACCTCCGAGATAGTTCTCTTCTACACCTACTTTTATTGCATCCACATAATATTTTCCGCTGTGTTCGTATATACTCTTCCAAACAATTATATTTGCAAAGCTAGGCTTTATGAGAAATGCATTAGGCTCATGCTCCCTCTCTAAAATTACTCCATTCATATACTGAGTTACTCGCTGTTCTTGATATTTACTAAGTGAGTAATAGGAAAGCATCCATACCACCGATAAGATTGATAGTAAGTAATTTTTTTTCAAGATTGAAAAAAATAAAAACAATAAAATAGGCAATGTGAATAGTGGGTCAATGACAGATACCAAATTGAAAGCAACCCTCTCATTACTGAAAGGCCAATACAACTGAGTACCATAAGATGTTGTTGCATCCACTAAACCATGTGTCGCATATGAGATTGTTGAGACTATATATACAGTCTTGAAATCTACCTCGTATCTTTTAGCAAAAACATAGTAAAAAAATATTGTACATATAAGTCCTCCAAACGGAATAAAAATTAGCGAATGTGTAAATTGTCTGTGGTATTCGAGGAATATTAATGGGTCTTCATCTGATCTAAAAAGAACATCGAGATCTGGGCTCATTGCAGACAGAAATGCAATAATACTCAATAAAATCAGTCTTCTGTTTTTTATGTACAAGTGACTAATAGAAGTACCTACTAAGCCTTGAGAGAGCGGATCCATTTAGTTCATTTCCATAAATTGTATAATTTTAACTTTACCATTATCAATATTCAACTATATCACTATCGATCACTCTCCACATGTACCAAACAGCAACAGTTCTATATGGCTCCCAACACTTTGATATCTTTTTGATTTTATCTATAGAAGAGTTTTTAATATTATAAGCTTTATTGATGCTATTTATTAAACCAATATCTCCTAAAGGTAATACATTTGGTCTAAGGAGTTGGAATATCAAATACATCTCAGCTGTCCAAACTCCTACTCCATAAAGTTCACACAATTTCCCGCTGACTTCAAGATCGCTCTTTGTTTCTAAAATTTTAAAAAAATTTTTATTTTTCTCTACATGATTGGCAAGTCCCTTTAGATATTTAATCTTTTGACTTGATAAACCGGTTTTTTTCAGTACTACAGATGAGGATCTCAAAATATTGTCTTTATTTATAACACCGCATGCTTTTTTGATTCTCTTAGTAATACTCTCTGCTGCCGCAATAGATATTTGTTGACCAATAATCGCATTCGCGACGGTTTGGAAGGGTGTGCAGGTTTTTTGAAGGTGATTGAAGTTATCAGTGTTATCTATAATAGATTTCAATATACTGTCTTTAGATCTTAAGAATTTTTTTGCATCTTCCCAGTACTCTGGCTTGGTCCTTTTCTTCACTGTCATATTAAAAAAAGAGACGCAGTATGCGTCTCTTAAATTGTATTGTTAATTTTTTTTACTGACCTTTGTTAGTGTTTATACCGAAAGGTAAATAAAGTGGACACCATCCTAGTGAACCAGTAAGAATTGGAATGATACCAATCCATGCCCATAGTGGCATACCCATTCCCATACCTATATATAGAATTGCGATTCCAGCTATGATTCTCAGCATACGTTCCATTCCACCAACATTTGTCGGCATTGTCTTTGGTGTTGTTGCCATATTGAGGCCTCCTCGAATATTAATAATTCAATAATACAATTAATATATGAAATAATTATTAAAATTTCAATAAATTAATCTTATTTACTTGCGCTTTTTCTTGTAATCATCTATGGCTGCACTGATAGCATCTTCAGCTAAAACAGAACAGTGGATCTTTACAGGTGGTAAAGCCAGTTCTTCTGCGATATCTGTATTTTTTATCAATGATGCTTCTGTCAGACTCTTGCCTTTTACCCACTCTGTTAGGAGTGAGCTAGATGCAATAGCAGATCCACAGCCATAAGTTTTAAATTTAGCGTCTTCTATGATTCCTTCATCATTAACTTTAATTTGAAGCTTCATTACGTCGCCACAGGCTGGTGCTCCCACCATACCTGTGCCGACAGAACCATCATCCTTATCGAACGAACCAACGTTCCTAGGATTCTCGTAATGATCAAGGACTTTATTGCTATATGCCATTAAGTTCTCCTCTTAATCACGCTTTAGGCAGCGTCCCATTCTTCTTTTACTAAAGATTTTTCAGTAATCAAAGACTCTTCAGTCACTGACTCATTTTCCATAACAGCATTTCCACTGTCGTCTATAAGCGAGCTCAAAGTAACTGTCTCTAGATATTTGCATAACTTGTCACTGAACCTCTCCCATATCATCTCATCCTGTTTCGAATGATCTGATACTCTTGTTGTGTCTGAATTAATTGCTTTTATGATTTGAGCAATTGTAATCTCACTTGGATCTGCTGAAAGTCTATAACCTCCACCAGGTCCTCTTACACCTGCAACTAGATTGTTTTTACGTAACAACGCAAAAAGTTGCTCAAGATATGAAAGTGATATTCCTTGATGTCTTGAAATCTCTAATAACGTTTTAGGCGCATTAGTATCATTCAACGCAATATTAATCATAGCTCTAATAGCATATCTTCCTTTTGCTGATAATTTCATCATTTCTCTCCATAGTAGTTAATACCTTATCAATATAGTATGGTATAGTATCCATTATTTCAAGTATGGGATAACTAAGCCAGTATTTGCTGATTAAAGTGTTAATCCTAGACTTAATAAGTATTTATCATATAAACTATTGATAAATATCATTTTTTTCAATCATGTGCTTCAGCCAATTATATACATTTAAATTTATGGCAATTTTATTATCTATTTGAGCATGGAATTCCTTGGACTCTCTGAGTGTTTTCACCTCCAATAACCTAGCATCTCTGTAAAGAGTGTATATTAAGTGTGGTTTAAGAGAATATGTTGCTTGAACACTATTAGCTGGATTTCTAAATTTATGGTGAAGTCTAAATATATTCGTATACTTAGATATTGATATGGGCTCGTATAGAACTAAATTATCTTTCAGAAGAATAGTAGATGTTTTCTGTTGATCGGCAATGAACTCTAGTGCAATCATGAATAATTGATAGTTTTTCTCATAAATCTGCATAAGATGATTAAAGTTTAACAGTTTGTAGTTTGATCTATATTGATTAACCGATATATCCATAAGTATTTAATAAAATATTTGTTATACTAATAATAATTTACAATTTAAAATATATTATGTCAAAAGATGAACAAATCGAGATGTCAGGTAAAGTTATTGAGACTCTTCCTAACACTATGTTCAGGGTTGAGCTAGAAAATGGACACATTGTAACTGCTCATATATCAGGAAAAATACGAAAACATTATATAAGAATTTTGAGGGGTGACTCAGTTATGGTTGCTCTTACTCCCTACGATTTATCTAAAGGTAGAATAATATTCAGAGACAAATAATAAACTACATATTATCTATAACAGCATCACCGAAACCTTGAGTGCTGACTAATGTTGCACCAGGGACGAGCTTCATGAGTTCTTGTTTAATCTCTTCAGCAGTATGCTTCTCTTTTGATTTAGGTCTGATGAATTTTTTCCCTGCTCTAGCTCTAGCCAAATCAAACGTTAATTGTTTTTTCTGTATAGCACCTTTTACTCCTTTAAGCACATAATCTGCAGCATCGTCCCATCCTATATGCCTTAACATCATTTCTCCGGATAAAATTATAGAACTTGGATTTACTCTATTTTTTCCAGCGAAAGTCTCTGCAGATCCATGTGTTGCTTCAAAGACTGCATAGCCGTCACCAATGTTTGCTCCTGGAGCAATGCCTATTCCACCAACTTGTGCTGCTAATGCATCTGAAATATAGTCTCCATTTAGATTAAGTGTTGCTATAACTTCATGTTGCTCGGGAACTAGTATTATTTGTTGAAGGAAATTGTCAGCTATACAATCTTTGATTGTAAGAGTATGTCCAGATTTGGAACATCTGATAGAATAGGTTCCATCATCATTAATCAAACCTTGATATTTATGCTTAACTAGATTGTATGCCCAATCTCTGAATGCACCCTCTGTATATTTCATGATATTTCCCTTGTGCACAATGGTGAGAATCTCTTTCTTTTCACTTAAGGCAAATTCTATTGCCATGGTTATCAATCTTTCAGACCCCTCACGAGAAACAGGCTTGATACCAATACCGCATTCTTTCTCAAAGCGAAATGGAGATTCTCCAAGCTCTTTTGTTATAAATTCAATAATTTTTTTTGCCCCCTCTGAATCAGGCTCCCACTCTATACCAGTGTATAAATCTTCTGTGTTCTCTCTAAAAACAACCATATCGGTTAGATTTGATTCTACCATCGGGCTGGTCGTACCAGGAAAATATCTAATTGGTCTGACACACGCAAATAAATCTAGTTTTTGTCTAATGCTAACGTTAATAGATTTAAATCCATTACCAATAGGAGTTGTAAGAGGCCCTTTTATTGAGACTCTGTATTTTTTCATTGCATCTATTGTTTCTTGCGGGAGTAATTCTCCACATATATCGATCGCTTGCTGCCCGGCATATATTTCCATCCATTTAATCTCTTTAGAAACACCATAAGCTTTACCGATTGCATAGTTCAGAACTCTTTTCATTACAGGTGTAACATCAATGCCAATGCCATCCCCAATTATATAGGGAATTATAGGCTTATCAGGCGTTTGTATCACTCCGTTCTTAAATGATATTATTTGACCATCAGTAGGTTCGTTATATTTTATCATAACAATTTACGCAGTAAGTGCTATAAAGTTTACTTTTCAAACTGTTCTTCTTCTGTAGAACCTGTAAGTGCTGTAGTAGACGATGTGCCGCCTTGGATGACTTGAGTCACTGTGTCAAAATAACCTGTGCCAACCTCTCTTTGATGTTTAGTAGCAGTGTACCCATCTTTCTCTGACGCAAATTCTGCTTCTTGTAGTTTTACATATGCGGTCATTTGACTTGAGTTATAACCTTTTGCTAATTCAAACATACTATGATTTAACGCATGGAACCCAGCAAGTGTAATGAATTGAAATTTATAACCCATCGCTCCTAGCTCTTTCTGAAACTTTGCAATTTGAGAATCATCTAATTTCTTCTTCCAATTAAATGAAGGAGAGCAGTTATATGCTAGTAATTGCTCAGGATGTTCTTTTTTTAAAGCCTCTGCAAACTGTTTTGCAAATGCTAAATCTGGCACTCCAGTTTCACACCAAACTAAATCTGCATATGGAGCATATGCTAATCCACGAGAGATGGCTTGCTCAATTCCATTTTTCACTCTATAGAATCCTTCTGCGGTCCTCTCACCCGTACAGAATTCCTTGTCTCTCGAATCAATGTCGCTTGTAATTAAGTTAGCTGCCTCTGCGTCTGTTCGTGCTAAAAGAACAGTCGGTACTTCTGACACATCTGCCGCTAACCTTGCTGCTGCAAGTTTTTGAACAGCTTCTTGTGTTGGAACGAGAACTTTCCCACCCATATGTCCACATTTTTTCGCTGAAGCTAACTGATCTTCAAAATGAACACCGGCTGCACCAGCTTCAATCATCGCTTTCATTAACTCGAAAGCGTTTAATACGCCACCAAATCCGGCCTCGGCGTCGGCAACTATCGGCAACATATAATCGACAATGTCATTTCCTTCTGCAATATTCAATTGATCTGCTCTACGAAGTGCATTGTTGATTCTCTTAACTACGCTCGGAACACTATCTACAGGATATAGGGATTGATCAGGGTACATTTGCATACCGGTATTAGCATCTCCAGCAACTTGCCAGCCAGATAGATAAACTGCTTTTAGACCAGCTTTAGCTTGTTGCAAAGCTTGGTTGCCAGTTAATGCACCAAGAGCGTTAACAAAATCCTCTGTATTTATTAAATTCCATAGTTTTTCAGCACCATTTCTAGCTAAAGTATGCTCTATTCTCACACTTCCACTACATCTTGCTACTTCTTCAGCAGAATAGTCTCTTTTTACATTTTTCCATCTTGGATTTGTATCCCAATCTTTCTGGATATCACTTGCAGATCTTAGTTTATTCATTGTTACCTCTTGGAAATGGATATATTATAATTTAGCGTAGATAATACTATTAACAGAAAAAATTAACAATTATAAATCATGAATAATGCGAAAAATGTTGCTGTAGCTATGTCCGGAGGTGTTGATTCATCCATTTCAGCAGTATTGCTGAAAGAAATGGGCTATAGAGTAACTGGCATTTTTATGAAAAACTGGGAAGAGGATGATGATGATAGAAACTGTAACGTAGCAGATGATTACAAGGATGCAAAAAGAGTTGCTAATAAACTTGGCATTGATTTATTAACAGTCAATTTTTCAGATAAATATTGGCATTTAGTTTTTCAAAAATTTATAGATGGTCTTCGATCTGGGATTACACCAAATCCTGATATTTTCTGTAATAAAGAAATAAAGTTTAACTATTTTTATCATCATGTTTTATCACTTGGATACGATCATTTAGCTACAGGTCATTATGCCAAAGTAGAGAATAAAGATGATACGTATAAATTAAAAATTGCAAGTGATCAGACTAAAGATCAAACTTATTTTTTATATATGTTACAGCAACATGTTCTAAAAAATATAATCTTCCCACTAGAGAATATAACTAAAGTTGAAGTAAAGAAATTAGCTAAAGAATTTGACCTAAAAATTTCGGAAAAAAAAGAGAGCATGGGTATATGTTTCATCGGGAAGAAAAATTTTACGAAATTTATCAAAAAGTATCTAAGAATTCAGCCTGGTAATATAGTTAGTGAAAATGGTACTATGATAGGCAAACATGAAGGTTTATTTAATTACACCATTGGTCAACGCAAAGGATTAGGTATTGGAGGAATTTCAGATACTAATAACGATCCGTGGTTTGTTATAAGCAAAGATGTATCTAACAACAATCTAGTTGTTACTCAAAATGAAGCAAATCTTTTTTATAAAGGGAGAGTGCTACTATCCTCAACTAGTTGGGTACATGATGCACCGTCATCAAACGAGATGTATAAAGCTCGTTTCAGACATGGAGGAAATCTTATTCCTGTAATGATAGAAGAAAAAAAGAAGAGACATTATCTGATACTTCAAGATCATGAACGTGCCATTACGATTGGTCAGAGTGCTGTTATCTACCATAATGATGAATGTCTTGGTGGAGGTATAATAGAACAACTATTTGAATGAGTACTATTGACAGACAACTTTATGCACTCGCGGCTTTATATCAGTCATGCAATGCAATATCTAGAATTGCTTGGGAAGGTCAATATAATGAGACTGATTTTAAACCTCTGATTAAATCTATTCTTGATGTTAATTCTGATGATCCACTAGTAATATATAGAGAATCTCTATTGTTGAGATCAGGGTTTGACTTTTTAAAAAAACAAGTAGTGGATGATATATTTACAAGAAGCAGTGAAACAAGGAGATACATTTCCTCAATTAAAGATCTAGTCAAAAGAATTGACACTTCAAGTGCAATTAACAAAAAGTTTAGAGAGAGAATAGATAAACTTAGTGAGACTGAACATGAGAAAACTTTTGATGATGTAGTATTAGAGATTGGTCAATTATACAAAGATACGTTCAGTAAAGTCGAGCCAAGAATAGTGATAAGCGGTGATAATCAATATCTCCAAGAAGATTTAAATGCTGCGAGAATTAGGACTGCCCTCATGGCTGGGATACGCTCAGTGTATTTATGGAAGAGTTGTAATGGATCGGACTTAAAATTTTTTCTATATAAAAGAAGATATGTTAAAAGGATAAGGGAAATTATTGAAGCTATGCGGAACTAGCTATATTTTTTAAAACATAATTAAGTATGCCATCATTCAAAAAATAGTTCCATTCCATAGCTGTATCTATCCTAATTTTTGTCTTGAATTTAAAAGGTTTAGAATTCTTAGTGGTACTAATTATAGTTTCCTTAGCATTTTCATTTATTTGATCAATAGAATATTTTGAATAGAGATCTAACTCCAAGCTGTCGAAACTATCGCCATCCAAAAATTCCAGTGGTAACACTCCCATTCCAACAAGATTAGAGCGGTGGATTCTCTCAAAGCTCTCTGCGATTACTGCTTTCACTCCAAGTAACTTCGTTCCTTTCGCTGCCCAATCTCTTGAGGATCCACAACCGTAGTTTTTTCCAGCAAAAACGACTAGGTCATTACCATCAGAAATATATTTTTGAGAAGCATCGTAAATTGACATTTCTTCATCTGATGGGATATGTTTTGTGAAGCCACCTGTTCTATTTGGAACTAGCTTATTTTGTATTCTGATATTCGCAAATGTACCTCTTTGCATTATCTGGTAATTTCCTCGCCTAGATCCATATGAATTGAAATCGATAATATCGGTCCCTCTTGAGACTAAAAACTTTCCAGCTGGAGTTGTCTCTTTAAAAGACCCTGCCGGGGATATATGATCAGTAGTAACACTATCGCCTAAAACTAACAATGGATATGCATCAGAAATTTCTACTAATTTTGAATTATTGTCATTCAAGCTATCAAAGAAAGGAGAAGGCTGAATATAAGTTGAAGATTCCTCCCAATCAAAATACTCAGATTGCTCTGTGTCTATTTTTTGCCAATTAGAATCTCCTTGGAACAGATTACGGTATGATTGAGTGAACATTTCTTTTGTTATATTAGCAGATACAATATCGTTAATTTCATTTATAGATGGCCAGATGTCCTCTAGATATACATTTTCTCCATTACGCCCTATGCCAATTGGATCTGTTGTTATGTCAAAGTCCATAGTTCCCACAAGCGAATAAGCTATTACCAACATTGGAGATGCCAGAAAATTCATTTTAATGTCAGGGTGTATTCTCCCTTCAAAATTTCTGTTTCCTGATAAAATTGAGCTTACAATTAGATCTTTGCTATTAATCTCCTGTACATATTTATCATCTAGTGGTCCTGAATTACCAATACATGTAGTGCAACCATAGCCAATAATGTTAAAACCTAATTTGTCAAAATATGTTAATAAATTAGCTTGTTTAAGATAATTTTCAACAACTCTTGATCCCGGTGCCAATGAAGTCTTTACCCATTTTTTGACATTTAACCCAAGTTCCACAGCTTTTTTAGCTACTAAGCCTGCTCCTATTATTACATTAGGGTTTGACGTATTGGTGCAACTTGTAATAGCAGCAATCATGATTGATCCATCTCTTATCTCAGATGATGTATCCGATGATTTTTCTTTCTTTAATTTTTTAATTTCCTCTTGAACAGCAGTTTTTACATCGGTTAAGTCTACTCTATCCTCAGGACGTTTCGGTCCAGATACGCATGCCTTGATAGTACTAATATCTAGATGTAAATTTTTTGTGTATTTAATTTTATCTGATGGATCTCTAAAAAGTGACACAATCTTTGCATACTTCTCGACAAGATTTACATGCTCCACATCTTTCCCTGTAGTTGATAAATAATCAAGTGTCATCTTGTCAACAGGGAAGAACCCACAAGTAGCCCCGTACTCTGGAGCCATATTTGCGATAGTACATCTATCTGCAATTGATAGATGGTCCAGCGCCACTCCATGAAACTCAACAAATTTTCCAACGACATTTGCATTCCTTAGATGTTCTACTATTGTAAGCACAAGGTCTGTTGCAGTTGTAGATCCCTCTAAATCACCACTTAACTCAAACCCGATTACCTCAGGTAACAGCATGGGTATTGGCTGACCAAGCATTGCTGCTTCGGCTTCAATTCCTCCTACACCCCAACCAAGAACTCCGAGGCCATTGACCATAGTTGTATGTGAATCAGTTCCTACAACAGTATCAGGATAAACAAATTCTTGCTTTTCAAATATTACTCTCGAAATATATTCGATGTTTATCTGATGAATGATTCCATTATTGGGTGGAACTATTCTTAAATTTTTGAAGGCACCTTGACCCCATTTTAATAATCTATATCTCTCAATGTTTCTTTTGTATTCAAGTTTTGTATTTAAATCTCGAGAATCGTCACTACCATAATGATCTACCATAACTGAATGATCTATAACTAAGTCTGTCTGGCATTGAGGATTGATTAGTGATGGATCTCCATTCAATTTTTTAACAGCATCGCGCATTGAGGCAAGGTCAACTACAGCTGGAACACCAGTAAAATCTTGCATAATTACTCTACTTGGATAAAATGTGAGCTCTGTCTGGTCCTTCACTTCGCCATTCCAACTAGTGAATTTATTAATTATATTTTTATCCAGCTTATTTGTAGGGGTATTCCTTACATAATTCTCTAGAAGCACCCTTAGTGAATATGGTAAATGTGAAATATCTACCTTGCTTATATTATAGATTGTCTTTGTTTCATCTTGGTGAGAAAGAGAATCTTTAAATTTCATAACTGTCCATTACTAAGTTGAGAATATTCTAGCACAGAAAACAGTTAAATATATCACTATTTCGTTGGTAAATTTCTCTTAATTTCTCTAAAAGTTATACTTGGAACTCCATTTGATCTATTTTTTTTCATAACACCAAGCAGAAGTTTGCCAGCCCTTTGATCATCTATCGCTTCCATAAGTAACTCTTCTAACTCTAAATTATAATCTAGGCGATGAAGCCTCGGTGCATTTTCATCATCGTTAGTTACCAACATTATGATCTTATTTTTTGATTTATGGAAATGTAATAATTTAAAAGTACTGGGTAAATCGTTGTTTATCGGATAACCCATATTGTTGTGAAATACAAAATGTACTACCACAAATACTAACAAAATAGATAAAATACTCAAAATAGGTCTGTTAAATTGATTCACCTTAATCAATCTATATATAAATAGAGCATATATTGAGCTTAAGAAAAAAACTAAAATGATTATTTGAATTGTCACTATAATCCCTCCAGTTTATACGGGGTAAGAATGGTTTGACTATTTCTAAGAGGGGTATACTTTCCAAGACTATCTAAATTGAATCTTGCTAGTGTGAGTTCTACATCTTTCTTTATCAAGGAAGCATCATTGAAGTAAACTAATTTTAACGTAGGATTTACTTTTTCTATCGTAAGATTAACATCGACAGGTTCATTGCTATTGTGAGAGTACAGATAAACATTTACTGTATACTCACCAGGTATGATGCCCCTTAGAGTCACTACCTCCCTGTTAATTGGATATATCACTTCTCTGGTGCCTATCAAAACTGTATCATTAGTTGTGCCTTGATCATCTCTATCAAGGTGAAGCCATCCAGCCTCTTTCTTCAGATAAGAAACAACCTCTCCATTTGGATCTTTTACCCATATATCTACATCATCAGGTAAATTATCTGGCCAATCTATGGTTATGATAAATTCAGCTTTCATATTGATATTTCCAAGTTTACTTATTGGATTGATGAATAAAATTGTAATGAAAAAGAGGAATACAAAGCCAAGAAGAATATTAAATAAAAGATCTGTGAATGGATCAGTGCTAGTATTCAAAGTCTTAAATTTCATGTCCAAACTCTTAATTTTTCAGATGCTAATGAATATAAATCGATTAATAATAATTCCAGATACTTATTTTGAAACATTAATACGATCGCAGTTATAAGTCCTGTCAATGTAGTGTATAAAGCAACCATCATTCCGCCACTCATGTTTTTCATAAGATCCTGCATTAATCCAATATCAAAATCTTCGATGAGAGTGACTGACTGAAGCATTAATATAAAACCAATGACTGTGCCAACTAACCCAAGCCTTATGAGTAGATCAACAACTAATGACAAGATTCTAAGGTACTTTGATAGCCTGAGTTCTAGTACTTCATGCATATTTGATAAATTTGATGTATTTGTTAGCTCATATAGCTCATAAATGCATGTTAGATAGTAATTTTGACGCTTATCTTTATTAACAGTTTCAATATTTAAGTCATCATTTGACGCTTTAAGTGTGTTGATACAAATTTGAAGTGAATTAACTTGATAGCCAACAAATATGGTACTGATCATAAATATTAATAAAATGATTGGTGATATAAAACTAACATCGTTTTCAAATAATTCATAAATAAATCCATAATAGAATAATAAATAGAATATAGACACTATTAGGATGAAACCAAATAACCATTTAATAAAAATATTATTGGCTTGAAAATTAATATTTTTCACTATCTAAACTAGTTTTTTAGGATCGAGTAATTTTTGAAGTTGAGTTTTACTTAACTCAGTCATACTCTCAGCTACTTCAAGTATCGGTTTATTTGTTTTATATGCTTCTTTTACTATTTGTGCTGCTTTATCGTAACCCACTACCTCATTTAACTTAGTTGCTATGATAGGGTTCCTGTCTAATGATTCTCTAATTGATGCATGATTCAATGTGAGTGTGTCAAGGGTCTCGGTAATAGACACTACTGAACTAATAAGAATATTGAATGACTCAATAACGTTATGAGCAATTATAGGTAACATAGTATTTAATTGAAAAGCACCAGATAAACAAGATAAATTTATTGTGGAGTGATTCCCGGTAATCTGCGCAGTAGCCATAAGGACAGCCTCAGGTATCACTGGATTAATTTTACCTGGCATTATGCTACTCCCTGGTTGAAGTGCTTTAAGTTTAATTTCTGACAAACCTGAAATAGGACCCGAATTCATCCATCTTAGATCATTTGCTATTTTCGTAAGGCAAGATGCTAAGCGCAAAAGAGAGCTTGAGATACCAAGTATATGATTTTGTGAGCTTATCATCTCGGATTTGTTAACATTAGGCATAAACTTTACCTTTTGTTTTTTGAAAATTTTATTAAGCTCTTTACATACATTTTTAGGAAATGTTTTTGGTGCATTAATGCCTGTACCTATTGCGGTCCCACCTATGGGTAAATATTGGCACTCTTCCTTACTTACTTCTAACGAATCATTCGCATGTACCAATTGTTCTCTCCATGACTCTATCTCATATCCAAGAGTCAATGGAACAGCATCCATTAGATGCGTTCTACCCGTCTTAATTATATCTTTATATTCCCACTCTTTTTCTATCATTTTCATAACAAGAAAATCAACTACAGCACTAAGCTCTGTTGCCAATAAGACAGATGAGATATTTATTGTTGATGGGATAACATCATTTGAACTTTGAGACATGTTTACATCGTCATTAGGGTGCACTTTAATTTTTGATTTCTTCGATGCGAGCGTTGAAAGAACCTCGTTCATATTCATATTGGTGCTGGTCCCTGACCCTGTTTGAAAAATATCTATAGGGAATTGATCGTAATAATCTTCAATATTATTCATTATCAAAATTGCGCTTTGAAAAATAGCATTTGCTTTCTTTGAAGGTATTAACTTTGCACTCTTATTTGCATGTGAACAAGATGCTTTTAGAGCTGCAAGTGATTCAATAAAAATTGGGTCAAATCTATACCAACTGATTTTAAAATTATCTACTGCACGCTGTGTCTGGGCGCCATATAAAGCAGTTTTAGGTACTCGTACTTTCCCGAGTGAGTCGGTCTCTATTCTATAACTTAGCTTCTTCATAGTGTGGCAATTCAATATTAATTAATTTTGTGGTATTATATCATTTTTGAGATAAAGATTAGAATGAAAAAAGATCAATTACTATCAATCTCACCTCTTGATGGCAGATACGCCAAGGAATGCACAGAAATATCCAGTATTTTCTCGGAATATAATCTAATAAAAAGTAGATTATATGTTGAAATATCATGGTTCTTGCATCTTTCAAAAGAAAAAAAGATTAAAGAGTTGCCAAGCTTGTCTAGTAAAGATAAAAGCTTTTTAACTAATTTAGTGCGGGATTTCACAATAACAGAAGCAATGAAAGTCAAGAAAATTGAAAGCATCACCAAGCATGATGTTAAGGCTGTAGAATACTATATAAAGGATAAGCTAAAGAAAAATAAATCCTTAAAAAAGTATTCAGAATTTGTCCATATTTTCTGTACATCTGAGGATATAAACAATCTATCATACGCACTGATGATTAAGGACGGATTAGCTCTCCTATTAGAGCAGTTAAAACTTATAGCAAATGATCTTGATAAAAAATCAATTCAATATTCTAATATAGCAATGATATCACATACTCATGGTCAACCAGCTACACCAACAACAATGGGTAAAGAAATGAGAATTTTTTATAAGAGGATACATCAATTGATTACAGATGTAGCTAATGTAAAAATTATGGGTAAGTTTAATGGTGCGACTGGTAATTATTCATCACATATAATCGCGTATCCAAATATTCAATGGCCTAAAATTACTGAGGAATTTATTGCTAGTCTTGGACTTAAGCAGAATAGCCACACTACGCAAATTGAATCACATGATTATATATCACAAATTTGCAATTTTTTATCTCATGCGAATTCAATTTTATTGGGCTTTTCGCAAGATATGTGGGGTTATATATCTAAAGGTTATTTCTCTCAAAAAAATATTAAAAGTGAAGTTGGGTCATCGACAATGCCGCACAAGATTAATCCTATAAACTATGAGAATGCTGAAGGCAATTTAGGTTTGTCAAATAGCTTATTAACATTTTTTTCTTCAAAATTAGTTATAAGTAGACTCCAAAGAGATTTATCAGATTCAACTGTATTAAGAAATATTGGTGTAGCTTTTGGTTATGCCATTATTAGTTATAAAAATATTCTAGTAGGTCAGAAAAAAATAATACTAAATAGAGAAAAAATAAAAAATGATTTGGATGAATGCTGGGAAATTTTAGCTGAGCCTATTCAGATGATAGCACGAAAATTTAATCAGAAAGATCCTTATGAACTTTTAAAAAAACATACTAGGGGTAAAAAATTAGATAAAAAGAGTATAGAGGCAATTATTTCTGAATTAGATATCCCTATAAAAGAAAAAGCTAAGTTATTAAAACTTAAGCCTTGCGATTACATTGGGATGTCAGAGATACTAAGTAAATCTTAAATAATGCCTGATTTGAATGAGACTCTTGCTGATATTGAGGATTTTTTTTCTAAAAAAAACATTGAGATTCAAATTATAGATAACCAAGTAAAAATTTATCCGAATGATGATGATTATATGCTTCTTGTGATAGAGGATAATATTGAGGTGCAATTTGTTGACAAAAATAACTGTGAAACTAAATTAATTTTTCATAGGATTGAGGATTTTCTCTCATCATTCGAAGATTTACTTTTTAGGTCTCATTTGAGGAAAAAGTAACACATCTCTAATTGATGGTGTATTTGTCAACAGCATTACTAATCTATCTATACCTATTCCTGCGCCGGCTGTAGGAGGCATACCATATTCGAGTGCTTTGATGAAATCCTCGTCATACTTCATTAACTCATCTTGCTCACCAACTTGATTCTTAAATCTTATTGCTTGCTCTTCGGGGTCATTTAATTCTGAAAAACCATTGGCTATCTCTCTACCAGCAATAAATAACTCAAATCTCTCACATAAGTCAGCATTATCCTCTAGAGATCTAGCTAAAGGTGACACAGATGTAGGATAATGTGTAACAAAAGTAGGTTGAATCAACTTTTTTTCCACCTCTTTCTCAAAAATCTTTAGTAGTAACTCATCTACTGTATGAGATCCAAGATCTTGATGATATTTATTTGTCGCACAATATTCGTCTAAAAAAACATTATTGCTTATATTATCTATATTGATTACATCAACATTCTCAATAATCGATTGATGGAATGTTAGTCTATTAAAAGGGATGCTGAATTGGATATTATTATCTTGATATTCGTAAGTTTGACTAATCGAAAGTAATTTGCAAAGGGATTTGAAAAGCTGTTCTATAAGATTAATTAGATATTCATAGTTTTTATAAGCAGAGTAAAATTCAATCATAGTAAACTCAGGATTATGTTTTACCGACAACCCTTCATTACGGAAGCTTCTGTTTATCTCAAAAACGTTTTCAAATCCACCAATAATGCATCTTTTTAGAAATAATTCAGGTGCTATTCTCAAATATAAATCAATATCTAATGAATTGTGATGAGTCACAAAAGGTTTCGCATTAGCTCCACCTGGTATCTGATGCATCATTGG
The DNA here is from genome assembly GCA_902628335.1 of uncultured Gammaproteobacteria bacterium. Lineage (GTDB taxonomy): Bacteria > Pseudomonadota > Gammaproteobacteria. Next base: position 126,578 of record CACOMO010000003.1, on the reverse strand, counting down.
CGTCTCTACTTCGGTATAGTTGTGATCAACGAAAAAATTTCTGATATGAGTAATTATCAATGATCTCTTTAAAAATACATCTTTACTCTGTGGATTAGTCATTAAATCAAGGTACCTTTGACGATACTTGATCTCAACATCAGCAATACCGTGGAATTTTTCAGGCAATGGTCTCAGCGATTTCGAGAGAAGCACGATTGAGTGTACGTTGACAGTAAGTTCACCTGTTTTTGTTTTAAACAACTCACCTTTTACTCCTACAATATCACCAAGATCTAAAATCTTAAAGAGCTTATACGCACTATCGCCAACTTGTTTTTTTTGGAGGTAAATTTGTATCTTGCCTGAATCTTCATGGAGATTTGCAAAAGCAGAGTTTCCCATTAATCTTATGGTTAATAATCTCCCTGCGATAGAGACCTCTTTCTTATCAAGCGCAATCTCCTCTTTCGTTTTAGAATTAAACTGATTATAAATATCATTCGCAGAATCAGTTTTATTGAAATTGTTTGGATAAATTGATTGATACTCTCTTGACTCATTGAGCTTATTTTTTCTTTCTGTAATTAGTTTATTCTCATCTGTCATTTTAAAAACCTTTCTTTAAACATTCCTCTATAAAAGGATCCAAATCGCCATCTAACACACCTTGAGTATTACTAGTTTCATATTTCGTTCTTAAATCTTTGATTCGAGAATCATCGAGAATATATGATCTTATTTGATTCCCCCATGATATATCCGATTTTTCTGATTCAACTTTATTTTTAATTTCATTTTTCTTTGCTTGTTCGTATAAATATAGTTTAGCATGAAGTTGTTTCATCGCATTATCTTTGTTCTTATGTTGTGATCGATCGTTCTGACATTGAGTAACAATCTTAGTCGGGAGGTGTGTAATTCTAACTGCAGATTCAGTGGTATTCACATGCTGACCTCCTGCTCCACTTGCTCTGTAAACGTCAATACGAAGATCTGCTGGGTTTATTTCGACATCTATATCATCTTCTACTTTAGGATAGACAAAGACAGATGCAAATGATGTGTGTCTTCTGCTGCCAGAATCAAAAGGTGACTTTCTCACCAGACGATGTATTCCAGTTTCCGTTCTGAGCCAACCGTATGCATAATCACCAGAAATTTTTAATGTTGTGCTCTTCAAACCTGCAACATCACCTTCAGTAACCTCAATTATTTCACACTTAAAATTATGAGATTCTATCCATTTTATATACATTCTCATTAACATCTCAACCCAATCTTGAGCCTCAGTGCCACCTGAGCCGGATTGAATGTCTAAAAAAGCATCATACGAATCCTCTTTATTTTTAAACATAAGAGAGGTTGTAAATGACCTCAAACTTTTGCTTGTTGTTGACAATAATGTCTCCATTTCTAGAATTAAAGAAGTGCTTTCCTCCACATCATCATCTTCTATAATACTCTTAAGCGTATAGTCTATGAGATTGATGTTTTCTGTAATTTTTAATATTTCGTCTTTTAACTTGGTTTTGTTTTTATGCTCACGTTGCAGATTGAGCATAAAGTTTTTGTTATTCCAATTATTTTCATCCTCAAGCTTCTTATTGATAACGCTAATTTCTCTCTCAATTTTAGAAAGGTCAAACTAACCCCCTAATCTCGACGATTTTTTGAGATAATTGTTTGCTTTCCTCGAGTAGGTCGCTAGGATTAGTTGCCATTTAGAGATGACTCCGAATAAAATAATTCTAATTTATTAAACCATTTACGCTTGTACATTTCCATCTGATTAGAATTCATAATATTCTGCTCAAAATCGCCGTCACGTGTAACTTGGAAAATCATTATGGAATCAATTTTTGTATTATACTGCCAATCATGAGCGATTGCGTATGCGGCACACTGTATAAAGTAATCATTTAACTCTTCTATAGATCTAGTTTTATATGAAGATTTATAATCTATTATAAATATTTTCCCAGCATATAATCCGATAAGATCAATTGTTCCTGCATATTTGTCCATGTAGTAAACAGATACCTCTGACCCCCATATCTCATCTAATTTTACTATTAAATTATCAATCACTATTTGTGCCAATGATTCAGCGAGAAATGAGTTAGATGTCTTTATAATTGAATGCGGGGTATCTGTAAGATAATGTTGTAAATATTTATGCATCATATCTCCTATTTCCATTGGAGTTGTAATTTTATTTTGCGTTGGACTATAATGTTCTGCTTTTGAAGCTCTAATTATTGATGTTACACTTGGAACATTTAAATCTTCGGAGAGACAGTAATACCTGAGATTATTTACTTTGTTGGTCTGATACTTCTGATAGTTATATTTTTGTATAATTTTAGATGACATTATTTATTCAGTAGTGCTAGTAATTCCTCTAAATCCTTTTTTAATTGAGTAATGACTGGATTACCAGTGTTGTATGAACTCCTAGTTGTTTCAGGATTATTTATCTTAGTTTTTGCTCCCTCAATTGTATAACCTTGGTTCTGAAGAAGATCTTTTATCTCTAGAACTAAGATCAAGTCTTTTTGTTGATAGTATCTTCGATTACCTCTCCTTTTAATAGGATCAAGTTGAGAGAATTCTTGCTCCCAGTATCTCAGGACGTGAGTCTTCAAATCACAAATCTTAGAGACTTCACCGATCGTGAAATATCTTTTATTAGGTATGTTAACCTGATTGCTCATCTATTTTTGCTTCATAACCCTCAAGTTTATTTTTGAGTTTAAGTCCGGATTTAAATGTTACAACTCGTCTTTCTTTTATTATAACCTCCTCGCCAGTCTTAGGATTTCTCCCTGGTCGAGCATTTTTCTCTCTAAGTGTGAAATTACCAAATCCAGAAATTTTTATATCATTGCCATTTTCTAGATTTTTCTTAAGTGACTCAAAAAACATTTCAATAAATTCTTTTGCTTCACGCTTATTAAGTCCAACTTCATTATGTAACATCTCAACAAGTGTATTTTTAGTTATAGTCATCTACGTTTTAATACTTAGCTTAAGTTCACTCTCAATTCTTGAAATAATGTGCTTCATCTCGTCTGACACATCCTTATCTACTAAGGTTCGATCCTTAGCTTGAAATGTTAATTCCAGAGTAATACTCTTAGAATCATTATTTTCACTATAAAATATATCACTAATCCTAATATTAATCATGTGTTTATAAGATTTTTCTCTAATTTTATTAATAAGCGTAGAGCTTATGTATGAATAATCGCAGATTACAGTAAGATCTCTCTGTACTTTAGGATAAATCGAAAATTCACTCATCTTAAACGACTGAGTCTGATCGATCTGATCTGAGTCTATCTCAAAATATATAATATTACCTTTAAGAGAGTATTGAGATAAAAGCTTGTGATTAATTTGTCCTACAATTCCAATTGTTCTAGCCCCCTGCTTAATATGAGACTGACAATTACTACTTAAATATGATTCTTTGGATACGCGCTCTATTTGAAGATTCGGTAGAACAGATAAGAGATCACCCTTAACATCATAAAAAGTTGCAAGTAATTTATCATTTTTAAGATTATCAGGGTAACTGAAACCAGTCACCACTCCTGCTATAATATTTTTTTCAAATATCTTTTTTTTGTTTGAAATTGAGTAAGCTCTCCCAATCTCAAAAAATTTTACTGATGATTTTTGTCTATTCTTGTTATAGGATATGTTTTTAAGTAATGAATGTATCAAGCTGGCTCTCATTTCAGCTTTATCCTCTGAAATTGGATTGATTAATTTTACAATTTGATCTGACTTAGTAGTTTTAATTTGGCTATCTTTAGAAATAAAAGTATAATTTATTACCTCATTGTAACCACGAGATACTAAAGCATTAGCTATTTTCTCACTTATAGGTATCTTATATGTCTCATAATCAACTATTTTGTTGGGGAGACTTGAGGGAAAATTATCATAACCATAAATTCTGGCTATCTCTTCTATAAGATCCTTTTGATGTGTGATATCAAACCTGTGTGTTGGGATAGTAATTTGCAATGTATCGCCCTTTATTTTTTTTGGACTAAAACATAACTTCCTGAGAGTGTTAATGATATATTTTTCGTTAATTTCGACTCCTAGACTTTTTCTCACAGTCTCTAAGGATAAATTTATTTTACCTTTATCTTTTTTTGATAATTTATTTTTACTGAATGCGGCCATATTTACCATCTTAATATTAAACTCCTTTGACATCAGATAAACTAGTCGTTTCAAGGCAGTGTTTGGTAATAATGGATCAACGCCACGCTCAAATCTGTGTGATGAGTCAGTCTGAATTCGATGATTTTTCGAAGACAACCTAACGCAATCAGGTAAAAAGTAAGCCGACTCAATAAGTATTGATTTTGTATTTATATCAACAGCGGTTGATTGACCGCCAATCACGCCGGCTATGGCAACTGGGCCTGAAGTGTCAGCTATTACCGGCGTATTGATAGTTAACTCATATGATTTTCCGTCTAAACAGGAGATTGTCTCACCTTTTTTCGAATTTCTAATATTAATTTTTCCTGATAGTTTATCGACATCGAATGCGTGCATTGGTTGGCCAATCTCAATCATAACGTAATTTATTAAGTCAACAATAAAATTAATCCTACTTATACCACAAGCTCTAAGCTTATTGGCTATCGATGCAGGCGTTTTAATCTTATTATTAAAATTAGTAAGAATTAAAGCAGAATAGACTGGTGCAATCTTATGATCAATCTTAGATATTAGATTAGAGCTATTTTTTACCTCTAATTTAGATGTTTTTATAGGTATAAGCCTGAGATTGTGTTTAGCCGAGAGATCTCTAGCAATGCCATAAACCGATAAACAATCGGGCCTATTTGGAGTTATATCAATATCAATGACCGATTCTTTGCGATATTTTTTACTGCTTTCGACCTCAAGACCTATAGACGTCATGCTGTCAACTAAATCTAGATTTTTTGACTTGTTTAGGTACTCATGCAACCAACCAATGGTAATTTTCATCTCTAAGTTAAACCTCTAAACTGTCTCAGAAAACTCAAATCGTTCTCATAGAAAGATCGAAGGTCACGAATATCAAACTTTAGCATTGCGAATCTCTCAATTCCTAAACCAAATGCAAACCCTGAGTATTTCTCAGGATTAATACCAACATTTTTGAGAACATTGTCATGAACCATGCCGCAACCAAGTACTTCCAGCCACTTCCCTCTAAATTTAATATCAAGTTCAGCAGATGGTTCTGTAAAAGGGAAATAAGATGGTCTAAACCTCATTTCAATTTCTTTTTGGAAATAATCCATTATAAATTTTTCAAGAATACCTTTAAGATGACAAAAGTTTATGTCTTCATCAATGTATAAACCCTCTAGCTGATGAAACATTGGTGAATGTGTTGGATCTGAGTCACATCTGTAAACTTTACCAGGTGCAATGATTTTTAATGGCACACCTGTTTTCATCATTGTATGAATTTGTACTGATGATGTATGTGTTCTTAATAAGTTTTTTGCATTAATATAAAATGTATCATGCATATCTCTTGCAGGGTGATTAGGCGGAATATTTAATGCCTCAAAGTTATAAAATTCAGTCTCTATTTCATTACCTTGCTCTACTCTGAAACCATATCCTCTCATAATATTAGATATGTGATTTATAGTTATTGAGATAGGATGTCTTGTTCCTTCAGCAACATTTCTACCTGGTAGCGATATGTCAATTGCATCAACGGAGACTTGTCGATTTTGAATTTCAAGTGAAGTTTGAATTATCAAATTTTCTGCTTGCTTTTTGAGCAAATTAAGCTGTTGACCAGTATACTTTTTATCCTTGGCATTACGTATACCTAAAAATTCCTTTGTTATTAAGCCATTTTTACCTAAGAAATCAGATTTAACTTTTAAGAGTTCGTTTTCATTTTTACAAGTGTTTAATCTTTCTTTTAGGTTTTGAATAAGTGAAGAGTATTGTGTTTCCACTGAAGAGTACTGTTATTTGGGTGAATTCACTGAATTTACAATAGCTGCAAAGCTTTCTGCGTTATTGACAGCTATATCTGCCAACATTTTTCTGTTAATTGGATTACTAGATTTTGCAAGCTTTCCCATTAACTGACTATAGGACGTGTTATGTAGACGCGCTGCCGCATTTATTTTAGCAATCCATAGCGCTCTTATTTGTCTTTTTCTTTGACGACGGTCACGAAAAGCATATTGGCCAGCCTTGATTACTGCTTGTTTGGCTACTCTGAATACACGACTTCTTGCTCCTTTATAGCCTTTTGCTAATTTCATAACTTTTTTATGCTTTGAGTGTGCTACAACACCTCGTTTTATTCTTGCCATTCAATAATCCTCGTGTAATTTATGGTAACATGCGCTTAACAAGAGATTTATCAGCTTTACTCACCGTCATATAATCTCTTAAATGGCGTTTCCGTTTAGTGCTTTTTTTAGTCAATATATGACGCCTGTGTGATTGTGCTCTCTTATATTCTCCTGATGAAGACTTGGAAAATCGTTTGGCAGCGCCACTGTTGCTTTTCATTTTTGGCATAAAGACCTCTATTACACTTGTAAAAACGTTTAAATTATACAGTAATTATTTAAAATATGATAATTATTTCTTTGGTGCCATGACCATTATCATTTGCCTTCCCTCAAATGACGGCATTTGCTCGACAACAGCGTATTCATCTAAGTCAGTTTGGACTCTAGTCAGAAAGTCTCTGCCGATCACTTGATGGGCTATCTCTCGACCTCTGAAACGCATTGTTACTTTGGCTTTATCGCCTGCTTTAAGAAACTTCTTTAAGCTCTTTAATTTGACCTGGTAATCTGCTTCTTCAGTATTGGGTCTAAATTTAATTTCTTTAACTTGAATTTGTCTCTGTTTTTTCTTTGCAGAATGAGCTTTCTTTGATTGTTCGAATTTAAATTTACCGTAATCCATAATTCGACAAACTGGGGGAGATTGATTAGGTACTATTTCGACCAGGTCTAGATCTTCATTCTGTGCGAGTTCCAGTGCTTTCGAAGTTTTCACAACACCCACTTGATCGCCATTTGATGCTATTAATCGGACTTCCTGAACATTTATTCGTGAATTCATTCGAAGTTTTCTACTATTTGCTATTATATTCTCCTATGTAGTTAAACTTTTATCTCTTACAAGAGTTTCTAACATTTTAACAAATTTATCAACAGACATCTGACCGATATCATGGCCCGATCTAGTCCTCACAGCAATTGTGTTACTGTCCATCTCCTTATCGCCTACAATCACTAAATATGGGATTTTTGCAATTGTATTCTCTCTTATCTTCAAGCTTATTTTTTCGTTTCTATTATCACAAGTGACCCTGAATCCTTTTTTCCTAAGTATTTGAGCAAGATTCACTATATAGCTATCTTGACTCGAGGTGATGTTCATTAATGCTATTTGAGTGGGTGCCAACCACAGTGGCATATTGCCCGCATACTCCTCTATAATTATACCAACAAATCTCTCAATTGAACCCAAAATAGCCCTGTGTATCATTACCGGTACTTTTTTAGTGCCATCTTTATCAACATAACTCGCACTCAACCTTTCAGGCATAGAAAAATCTAGCTGGATAGTTCCTAACTGCCATTCCCTATCTAAGGAATCGGTCAATGAAAAATCTATTTTAGGTCCATAAAAAGCACCGTCACCTTCATTAATAGACCAGTCAACTTTATTTTTACCAAGAGCCTTTTTTAGTGCATCCTCAGACGTATCCCAAATTTCATCAGCTCCTACTCTTTTTTCTGGTCGTGTAGATAGTTCGACTTTGATCCTATTGAAACCGAATACACTATAAATAGAATATATATTATCAATTAATGATCCTATTTCATTTTCAATCTGTTCAATTGTACAAAAAATATGTGCATCATCTTGTGTGAACCCTCGTATTCTTAGTAATCCGTGAAGTGTTCCAGATGGCTCATCTCTATGAACTTTTCCAAATTCAGCATATTTTATAGGAAGATCTTTATAGCTTTTTAAACCCTGATTAAAGACTTGAATATGGCCAGGGCAACTCATGGGTTTGATAGCATAGCTTTTGTCTTCAGAAGAAACCTCATAAATTAAATCAGAAAATTTATCTAGATGGCCGGATTTTTTCCACAATGATTTATCAAGTATCTGTGGTGTATCAATTATTTCATAGTCATTCTCGATTAGATAATCAGTGATAAATGTTTTGACAGTGTCAAAAATAAACCATCCATTACTATGCCAAAAAACCATTCCTGGTGACTCTTCTTGAAAATGAAACAGGTCTAGACGTTGACCCAATTTTCTGTGATCTCTCTTATCAGCTTCTTCTAATTTTTTTAGGTGATCATCGAGTGATTTTTCAGTATCCCAAGCAGTCCCATAAATTCTTTGCAGGCTTTGATTTTTAGAGTCACCACGCCAATAAGATCCAGAAACTTTCATTAGTTTAAAATGCTTTAGTAAATTAGTATTTACTAAATGTGGTCCACGGCACATATCGATGTATTCTTCATGATGATATATAGCAATAATCTCATCGTGTGGGATATCATCAATTAATTTTAGTTTGTAATCTTCATGTCTATCCTTAAAAACTTGAATTGCTTTATCTCTTGAAACAACTTCCCTTACAATACTATAATTTTTTTTCGAGAGTTTTTTCATCAACTTTTCTATTTTTGGAAGTTCACTCTCCGATATAGGTTTTTCTGCCAAAACATCATAATAAAACCCATTGTTTATCACAGGACCTATAACCATCTTTACTTCTGGATATATCTGTTTTAAAGCATGTCCAAGTAAATGTGCACACGAATGTCTTAATATTTCTAATCCTTCGATTTGATCTACAGTAATAAATGATATTTCGCAATCTTCAGATATGTCATCGCTGAGATCTTTTAAATTACCATTAACTTTTGCAGCTATAATTTTATTATTATTGAAGTATTTTTTAGAAAAATCTCTAATTGAGAGACTCTCATCAATCCTAATCTCTTTATCACCCACACTTATATTAAACATAAACTCCTCAAATTAGGCACGATTGGACTCGAACCAACGACCTCCACCATGTCAAGGTGGCGCTCTAACCAGCTGAGCTACGCGCCTAAAAATGTAAAATTAACACGCAGCTAATCTTTTAACAAGCCCAAATATATTCCTAAATTCTCGACTTTTTACTCTGTTTATTAGGCATATCGAGAAAATTATCTTGCAACGATGTTATCTGATCACGAATTTTAGCAGCTTGCTCAAACTCAAGATCTTTCGCATATCTAAACATTTCCTTTTCGAGCTCTTTTACAACATTGATCACGTTCGATTGATCAATTTGTGGGAATTTTTTCTTCACTCTTGGAGTGAAAGATATTTTTTCAAGTTTTTTATTGGAAATATAATTATCATCATCTAGCGTATCTCTAATTGCTTTTTTAATAGACGTTGGTTTTATATCATTTACTTTATTATATTTTGACTGAATCCCTCTACGTCTATCGGTCTCGTTAATAGCTCTTTCCATCGAAGGTGTCACCGTATCGGCGTATAGGATAACTCTGCCGTTAATATTTCTTGCAGCTCTTCCAATAGTTTGAATGAGTGATCTATCTGAGCGCAAAAAACCTTCCATGTCTGCATCTAATATTGCTACAAGCTCAACCTCTGGAATATCCAGACCTTCACGCAACAGATTTATGCCGACAAGAACATCAAAATCTCCTTTTCTTAGATCTCGGATAATTTCCACTCTCTCCACAGTATTAATATCTGAGTGAAGGTACCTTACATTTATATCAAAGTTTTCAATGTGCTCCGTTAAATCTTCTGCTGATTTTTTCGTAAGAGTAGTTATCAAAACTCGATTATTATTCTTAATTGTCGTTTGTATTTCTGAAATAACATCTTCGACTTGATTGGTAGAGGGTTTAACTTGAACAGTTGGATCAATTAGTCCAGTTGGTCTTATAACTTGCTCAATGATACTTTTTGATTTTTTTAATTCGTAATCTCCAGGAGTGGCTGAAACATAAATTGTTTGAAAATTGTATGCCTCAAATTCTTCGAACTTCAATGGTCTATTATCTAATGCTGAGGGTAGCCTAAAACCATAATTTACAAGCGTTTCTTTACGAGATCTATCTCCTCTAAACATCCCGCCTATTTGAGGTACACCAACATGACTCTCATCAATAATGATAAGTCCATCTCTAGGCATATAGTCTAGCAAGCATGGCGGGTGCTCACCTGGTTTAGTTCCTGCTATATAACGTGAATAATTTTCAATACCAGAACAGTATCCCATTTCCGACATCATTTCTAGATCATAATTTGTTCTTTCTCTCAGCCGCTGTGCTTCTAGCTGCTTATTAAGTTTAGAGAAATGTGTAAGTTGGCTCTTTAACTCTTGTTTAATTTCTACTATCGCATTATCGATTATTGACTGTGGTGTCACATAATGTGACTTTGGATATACTGTAAATCTTTTTATATTTTTGTTTACAGTGCCTGTTAAAGGATCGAAAATATATAAGTTTTCAATTTCGTCATCATAAAGTTCAATTCGTAAAGCATCTTTTTCCGAATCTGCTGGAAAAATATCAATTATTTCTCCTTTTGTTGAAAAAGTCCCACGCCTTAACTCAGTATCATTTCTTTCATATTGTAGTTCAACTAATCGATCTTGGATTGCTTTTCTATTAATAACATCTCCTTGTACAAGATGAAGTATCATTTTTAAATATGTTTTTGGGTCACCAAGCCCGTATATAGCAGAAACACTGGCCACGACTATCGCATCCTTCCTCTCGACCAAAGACTTAGTTGCAGAGAGTCTCATTTGTTCAATATGCTCATTGAGAGACGCATCTTTTGCTATATATGTATCAGATACTGGCACATAGGCCTCAGGTTGATAATAGTCATAGTAGGACACAAAATATTCTACTGAATTTGAAGGAAAAAAATCTCTCATTTCAGTATACAATTGAGCTGCAAGCGTTTTATTGGGGGCCATAATAAGAGTTGTTTTGTTAGTGCTTTCAATTATTTTTGCCATGGTAAATGTTTTACCTGAACCAGTAACACCAAGCAGTGTCTGGTGTCTCTGATTTTCTGTTACTCCACTCACTAGGGCCTCAATCGCAGTAGGTTGATCTCCTGATGGTGTGTAATTAGATGAAATTTTAAAAGACTTCATGTTGTTATATTAACATGAAGTTTACTTGAAAGGTCCATATATGATACCATATTATCATCAAGGAAATAAATTGACTTTCTCAAATAGAATAAAATTAATTAAACCTTCCTCAACCATGGCGCTAACATCTAAAGCTAATGAAATGCGGCAAAACGGTGAGGATGTGATAGTTTTGACTGTAGGCGAACCAGATTTTGATACACCTGAATATATAAAAAATGCGGCTAAGGATGCTATCGATGCTGGTCTGACAAAATATACATCAGTTGATGGTACGCCAGAGCTAAAAAAAGCAATCATTGAAAAATTCAAAAGGGAGAATAATCTTTCTTATCAACCTGATGAAATCATCGTATCTGCTGGCTGTAAACAATCTATATTTAACATGTTACAGGTATTGATAGATGAAGGAGATGAAGTCCTTATTCCTGAACCTTACTGGGTATCTTATGCAGATATGGTTGTATATGCAGGTGGAAGTCCTATCATGCTTCACACTTCCTATGAAGAAAATTTTGATATTAATATGAGTGAGTTAGAAACTAAAATTTCTAATAATACTAAATTACTTATGATAAACAGTCCGAATAATCCGAGTGGAAAATATTTTGATAGCAACACACTTGAATCCGTCTCAGATATTTTACAGAGATATCACGAGAATATATACATTTCATCAGATGACATCTATGAACATATTCATTGGCATCAAGAAGAATTTCACAATATAGTGAATGTTTGCCCTGATTTGAAGGAAAGGACAATCGTCTTAAATGGCGTTTCTAAAGCTTACTCAATGACAGGGTGGAGAATTGGTTATGCTGCAGGTAGTGCAGATATCATTAAAAAGATGAAAACATTGCAATCTCAGAGTACATCGTGTGCTAGCTCCATTTCTCAAGCAGCTGCTTGTGCTGCTTTGACTTTCGAATGTAAAGAATTACCTCAAATGAAAGCTCAGTATAAAAAAAGACACGATTTTGTTGTTAGTCAGCTAAATCAGATCGAAGGTGTTCTGTGTAAAGAAACTGATGGCACTTTTTATGTTTTCCCCTCTTTCAAAGAATATATCACCAATAGTGATCTTTCAGATGATAATGATTTGGCTATGAAGCTACTTAACGAAGCAAAGGTTGCGGTTGTTCCTGGTAGTGCTTTTGGGATGGATGGTCATGTAAGACTGTCAATTGCTGTAGATATAAAATCATTAGAAGACGCAATGACGAGAATTAAGTCAGTATTATCGTAAACGTATGGATCAAGCCTTAGTAATAGTCCTTACAGCTGTAAGTAATGATAAAGATGCTGACTTTTTAAGTGATGTTTTAATAAGATCAAAATATACTGCTTGTGTAAACATAATACCTAATATCAAAAGTAAATTCATCTGGGACGACAAATTGCAAAGTACAAGTGAGATAATATTAATGATTAAAACAAAAAAAGGTTATTTTAAAAACATAGAGAGACTAATCAAAAAAAATCATTCGTATAAGCTCCCTGAAATAATATGTATCAATATTACTGATGCATCGGTTGAGTACGGCAAATGGATTTCAAATAACATGATGTGAAAAGAAACAATATAAAAACTTGTCTAGAAAAATGGATCATACGCCCATTGAAGAAGAGCCTGTCTCTGTTTTGCTCTGCATGCTAAGTCATTTTTTTTACAGTTTTTCTTTATAGCTCCAATATGTCTTGGGCCAAAATTATACCATCTCATAATTTGTATTTGATCCATATTTTGGATTCTTCTTCCAAGAGAGAATCTACAATACCACTGAAACCAACCTAATGGGTCCTCCTTAAAAATCCAGCCCTTTGAAATCCAGTGAGACATAGGTAAACCCGCCTTTACTCTAAAATAATTAAGATTTACATCAAAACCATTATTACTTAGTTTGGCTGCTTTGAACCATGATCTAGGATACTCTTCTATTTTTCCTCTAAAATAATATCCTCCAAATACACCTGCTTCTAGCATCTCTCTTGGTGTTAAAGCTGGTTTAAATATCTTGTATGCATCTACTTCCACGGAAGTAGTATTAGAGGTATTTTTAAAATTTTGCATAATATTTGAAATTCAATTTATTTAGTGCTCCCCGGGACGGACTCGAACCGCCGACCTGGTGATTAACAGTCACTCGCTCTACCAACTGAGCTACCGGGGAATAAACTATGTGCATAATAAACGATTATGCGTTAGCCATCAATATAATCTCTCAAAATTTATTTGTTCTCATATAATTTAAAAATTCCTTTTTTAATTGAGAATGATTTTTTGCAAAATCAATAGTTGCCTTAAGAAAACCCATTTTGCTACCACAATCAAATCTTTCTCCATTAAAGTCATAAGCAAATACATCTTCATCGATGAGAAGAGAATCAATTGCATCTGTTAATTGAATTTCATTTCCATAACCTGGCTTTATTTTTTTAAGATGTAGTAATATTGATGGAGAAAGTATAAATCTACCCACAACAGCAAGATTTGATTTTGCATATTTCAAGCTTGGTTTTTCATCAATAGATTTAATCTTATAAATGCTATTTATTTTCTTTGAGTAATCGATTATACCATAACTTGATACATCTTTTTTGCTCACTTCTTCGACGGCAATAATAGATGATTTATATTTACGATACATTTTCATCATTTGTAATATACAAGGTGATTTAGATTTAATTAGATCATCAGGAAAAATTACCGCAAATGGTTCTTTTTTAATAATATTTTCAGCTTGTAATATAGCATGTCCAACACCTTTAGGTCTTTTTTGATATACAAAATGAAATTTAACATTTTTTTTTGCTATTTTGTTTATATGTTTTATATAACTTTTATTTTTCTTTAGAAGCTCCTTTGAAGAGTTGGATGATGTATCAAAATAATCAATTATCGACTGTTTAAAATTATTAATTACAAATATTATTTCTTTAAATCCAGATAATACAGCCTCTTCAACTGCAAAGTGAATTAATGGCTTATCAACAATCGGAAACATTTCTTTTGGAACAGATTTGCTTGCGGGTAAAAACCGTGTACCCAAACCCGCTACAGGTAATATAATTTTTTTTAAATTTTTCATGTGCAAAAAATCAACAATTGGTGCAAAATAGTACCCAATGGCTTATGTTATCACAGAAAACTGTATAAAGTGTAAATATACTGATTGTGTAGAAGTATGTCCTGTTGATTGTTTTCATGAGGGTCCAAACTTTCTTGTAATAAACCCTGAAGAATGTATTGATTGTAGCTTATGTGAACCTGAATGCCCTATTGAAGCCATAGTCTCAGAGGATGATTTAGACGATAACAATAAAGACTTCCTAGAAATTAATAGAAGATTATCTGAAAAGTGGCCTATTATAACCGAAATCAAAGAGCCACCGAGTGATGCAAAAGAATGGGAAGGAAAGCCTAATAAAAAAGAACTACTGGAAGAAGAATAAAGATTACAAAACACCACCATCGTAAATCTGAGGAATGTAATCCTCAAACCTTGTACAGTGTGGTACCCAAGTAAGTTTCACAACACCAATTGGTCCATTTCTGTGTTTTTCAACTCTTATTTCAGCAATACCCTTCTGATCTGAGTCTTCGTTATAAACCTCATCTCTATATAGAAATATTATCATATCGGCGTCTTGCTCGATCGAACCTGATTCTCTTAAATCTGATAAAAAAGGTCTCTTATCTGTTCTAGTTTCAACACTTCTATTTAACTGAGATAGTGCAATAACGGGTATATCCAACTCTTTTGCTAGAGCTTTAAGAGCTCTCGTGACTTCGGCAATCTCATTGACCCTATTTTCAGAATACTTAGGGATTGACATAAGCTGGAGATAGTCAACCATGATCACATCAATTCCCGAACTCCGTTTCATACGTCTTGCTTTAGCTCTTAACTCCATTGGGGAAATTGCTGCAGTATCATCGATAAAAAAATCACAATCATGCATCATTTCAATGGCAGAGGTTACAGATTTAGTATCCTTGGGTGATGCTTCGTAGTCACCTGTTCTAATCTTTTGCTGTGAGACCGTACTTAATGAGGATAGCATTCTAAGTGCTATAGACTCAGCTGACATTTCTAAACTAAAAAACCCTACTTTTTTCTTCTGATTAAAAACGATATCTTGAGCAAGATTCATAGCAAATGCAGTTTTTCCCATTGAGGGTCTACCAGCAATAACGATTAAATCAGATTTTTGAAGACCTGAGAGTAGTTTATCTAATTCACCATACCCAGTAAGTAAATAATCTAGTTCATTATTATTTTTCTTAAGGTAAATTTTATCAATATATGATTTAACAACTGGGCCTATTTTTTGTAGATCAAAATTAGTACTCGTTTTGCCAGCTATATTAAAAATATCTTGCTCTGCTTTATCAAGAACTTCCCTTACATCACCTAAATCAGTTTGATTAGCACTATTAATTGTTTTGGTACTTATAGTAATCAACTCTCTCAAAATAGACTTTTCTTTTATAATATCAGCGTATTGAGTAATATGCGCATGGGTAGGTACAATCTTTGTTAGTTCTGCGAGATAGTCTCTGCCACCTATGCTCTCCAGCTTCCCCTTACTCTTTAGCGCTTCCTCTAAAACTAACAAATCTACTACTTGTTCATTAGATGCTAGTTCAAAGATCTCATTGAAAATAGTTCTATTTTTTACATCAAAGAAGTCAGTAGGTAAAAGTCTATCTGAGATTTTCTCCCAAGACGTAGACTCCATAATGAGCGAGCCAAGGAGAGCTTGCTCCGCTTCTATTGCTTTTGGGGTTGATGGAATAGATGTAGCCATCTATACATTGTATCTTAAAAAAATTTTTTATGTTTGACAACTTAGTCTTTACTAGATGATTCTTCTGTGTTATCAGCCTTAACTACATTTAATTTGATAGGTATAGTGACTTTTATCTCTGGATGCAAACTAATAGTTGCAATATTCTTATCAGATAGCTCTTTTATAGGGCCAAAAGGCATATTGATGTCTCTTTTTTGTACTTCAATACCATCAGCTACAAGTTTATCAAGAATATTCTGTAATGTAATAGATCCAAATAATTTGTTCTCTTCGTGAATATTGACATCAAATGCTAACTCATAGTTTTCAAACTGTTTTTGTTTCTCTAAAGCTTTATCTTTTAGCTCTTTTTCAATTTTAAATAATTCTTGCTTCTTCTGTTCGACTATTTCAATGTTCTCTTTCGTCATTGGAAGCGCGAACTCTTTTGGGAATAGAAAATTTCTCGCATAACCTGCTTTCACAGATACCTCTTGACCTACATCACCAAGTTTCTTAATTTTTTTAAGGAGAAGAACGTTCATTATTTTTTGTGATTATCACAAAAAGGTAGCAGAGCCACATATCTTGCAATTTTAATAGCTTTATTGATTTGCCGCTGTTCTTTGGCAGTAGTCCCTGCAATCCTTCTAGGTGAAATCTTACCCGACTCCGAAATAAATTTTTTGAGAATTCCGATATTTTTATAGTCAATATCAAAAATTTTTACTGCTTTTTTATTATCTTTCACAGAATTCATGAAGCCGACCTCTCTCTAGATTGCATCATAATAGATGGCTCAGTGATTTTTCCAGATTGTAAAGTAAATAAATGGCGAATGATACTATCGTTAAATTTGATTAGATTTCCGAGCTCTTCTAAAACATCAGGTGTTGATTGGAAATTGAGTAGAATATATCTAGCTTTATTGTTTTTATCGATCATATAGGCCATTTTGATCACACCCCAATCCTCATGTCGATCTAATGAACCTCCTTTAGCCTCAATGATAGATTTGTATTTGTCTACTGTTGAAGTGGTCTCTGAATCATCCTGATTTACATCAAACATCAATAATAATTCATAATATCTATTAATAGTATTCATTAAGCGGATATTACTTTAGTCAGAGGGATTTTTCAAGTGTTCCCTTAATTGATATAAGGCTACACCTGTTGCTACTGATAAATTCAAACAATCTACACTTCCATAGATAGGTATTCTGAGAACAAAATCGCAGTATTCCATTACTGACTTTCTTATGCCCTCATCTTCAGACCCGACAACAAGTGCGAACCCATTTGGGAATTTTCGTTTTGAATAAATATTTTCCATACTAGAATCAGCCGTTCCAATTATTGGGATATTTGATTTTTTTAATATCTTCATCAACTGGATTACGTTATTACTCTCATGAATAATAACATTATGACATCCTCCAGATGCTACTTTCTGGACAGTGGGTGTAAGACCTACAGAATTAGTTCTTCTTTTTATGATTAAAGACACTCCTGCTGCGTTGGCAGTTCTGATACATGCGCCAAAATTATGAGGATCTTGAATATTGTCTATTATTAAGATGATAGGTTTTTGTGAGATTTGTAAAAATTTTTCAATATCAAAAGGACCATTGATGGATGGAGAGTGTAATTTCATAGCTACACCTTGATGATTAGATGCTTGACACATAATAGTCAGCTTGTCTTTATCTATAAATGAGATTTTGATCTTGTTATGTAAAGCATGATCTTCAATTCTCTTGAGTAATCTATTTTTCGATTTTCTAGATATAAATATTTCTCTAATTGCTTTTTGTGAAGATTCTAATTCAGCAAGACATGTATGGAGGCCATAGATATAATAGTTTTTACTCATTACTTAATAAAGATTTCATCTCTACATATAACCTGTCTTCTATCTGGGCCTGTAGAAATCATTGCTACTCTTGTCTCGCTAAGTTCTTCTATCTTTTCTACAAATTTTTGTGCATTGGATGGGAGATCATTAAAGTTATTAACTCCAACTGTTGGTTTTGCCCATCCATTCATTTCTATGTATTTGACATTTGAAGTACTCATCGTTTGGTAGTTAATATCACCATAATCTATACAAATTTTAATTTTATCTAAGTTATCAAGTACATCTAATTTTGTTAAAGCTAGACCATTAATTCTATTTAACCTGACTGATTCTTTGAGTATTTTAGAATCTAGCCATCCACATCTCCTATCTCTCCCTGTAGTTGCCCCTTTCTCGCCACCCCATTTGGCAATATTTTTTCCAATCTCATTATCTAATTCTGATGGGAATGGCCCATGCCCTACTCTTGTGGTGTATGCTTTGAGTATACCTAATGTATAATCAAGTTTATTCACATTTAAACCTGATCCTGATAGTAACCCAGCTAATGTAGTATTTGATGATGTTACATATGGATAAGTCCCATGATCAACATCGAGCATAGTGCCTTGTGCGCCCTCGAAAATACAATTTGAGTCAGACGATAAATTTTCTACTAATAAGGTAGTATCACATACTAAGTGTTTAATTTTTTCGTATTCAATTCTCATATTTGTAACCGCATCCTCAATGTCTATTTTTTTTTGATGATAATAGTTTTCCAAAATGAAGTTATGATAGGACATTAAATCGCTTGATTTACTCTCGAAAGTATTTGACTCAAAATCTACAAGTCTAATTCCTCGTCTGGATACTTTATCTTCATAAGTTGGGCCAATTCCTCTTCCAGTTGTGCCAATAGATTTATCTGCTAGTGCTTGTTCTCTTGCATTATCTAGGGCAACATGACTAGGTAAAATGATATGACAGTTCTTGCTTATGAATAATTTTTTATCAATTTTAATACCTGACTTATCCAGAGATGCAATTTCCTGATTTAATGCATCTAGGGATATAACGACACCATTACCTATGATGGATTTACAATTATCACGAAGAATCCCAGATGGAATTAAATGAAGAATAGTTGTAACACCATTTATTACGAGAGTATGCCCAGCATTATGACCACCTTGAAAACGTATGCATGCATCAGCACGCTCAGATAAGACATCAACAATCTTGCCCTTGCCTTCATCGCCCCAATGGGTTCCCACAAGAAATATATTAGGCATGCACTCTACCCTCTTTGATTAAAAAAAATAAATCTTTCAAATCAAGACTAAAACCTGATGCGAGCCTTTCTTTCTTATTCTTAGTATATGCTACATATCGTCCACCAGTTGCGATTGCTTTTCTAAAATTAGGGACAAACACTGAAAATGATAAACTGTTCTGGTAATCTAAATTATATAAATTTGACATATCTATATTTATGTTGACTGATTTATACTTAGATAATATCTTATCAGCGATAAATTTTAAGTCAGATAGTGATTTTCTGTCATCAATCTTATATTTTTTGAAGATAGATTTGATTTCATTTATAGATTTCAGATCACCATTTACTCTAATAATCTCAGAAAAGAGTTCGATTTTATTTTTTGAAACTTTATGATATTTCAAAAATGATTGAATATCCTTGGTATTTTTTGAGTTAATCATAGCAATGAGTTTTGACTTCTCTAAAGTGTTCAAAGATAAGTGTGAAATGTATCTATAAACCATTGACACATCCCCAATCTCAACAACAAATGATCTTTGCCCTGCAAGCATAATTGTATCTATCATCAGACAAATAACCTCTATATCATGACTTTTGTTACCACATCCAAAGATCTCGGCACCGATTTGATATGGGTTTTTTCTATCAAAACTACTGTTCGTGGATCTAAAAATATCACCCATATAACTAAATCTTGAAATAGCCTTATCACTGAATTGATAATCAATTTTTGCAATCTGCGGAGTGATATCAGATCTAAGTCCTATCTTTTTTCCTGATTGTTTATCTATAAACGTTACTGTTTGATTATTCAAGTCATTGGAGTTTAAACCAAGAAGATTAGGAAGATTGTCTACTATAGGGGGAATTACGTGTGTATATTTGTATTTTGAGAAAACTTTCTTTACCTTTTCCCTCAGCTTATCGAAAGCTTCAGCATCTCCAGGCATAAAATACTCAATTCCACCAGGTATAAAAAAATTTCTATCTTTCATTTTGATTAATATATTAAAAATGCTAACAAGATACTGCCTACTATAAAACTTATTCCACCAATCATTCTAATGGTATTATTTTCTAATTCAAGGATATAGGATGCAATAGACCTAAATAGTCTAGGATTTAAAAGGGGTAAAATACCTTCAAGAATCAGAATTATAGAAATTGTTATTAAGATTAGGGAAAATGTATCTATTTTAAACTACCTTCAGGATCGGTGAAGTATTTAAAAAAATCTGAATCAGGCTTGATTACCAAAACGTCTTGTTTGGCATTAAATGATTCCCTGTATGCCGTCAAGCTTCTGTAAAAAGAATAAAATTCTGGACTTAAATTGTACGCGGCAGCATACGTCTCTGTTGATATAGCATCACCCTCACCTTTAATTTTTTGAGCCTCTTTATATGCCTCCGCTATTATTGTTGCTGATTCTCTCTCGGCTGTTGCACTGATACCTTGTGCTTCTTCTTTTCCCTTTGATCTAAAAGCTTTTGCTACGGTAGCACGTTCTTTCACCATTCTTGCATAAACTGAGTCACTTACTTCATCTGGTAAATCAACTTTTTTCAATCTAACATCAATGACTGTAATACCAAGGGCACCTGCAGAATTATTTGCCTCTGTTTTTACTATCTCCATTAGTTTCTCTCTATCTCCCGATACTACTTCATTGATCGTTCTTTTACTAAACTCACTTTTTGTGAGGTCGTTGATGATTTGTGATAAGCGATTGATGCCAATTCTTTCATCACCTTTGGAGGCTCTGTAAAAATTTTCAGGGCTAGTAATTCTCCATTTGACAAATGAATCTACGATTACGTTCTTTTTCTCACTAGTCAAGAATTGTTCCGGTTTGGAATCCATTGTTAATAATCTTGAATCGTATTTTTTTACATTATTTATAAATGGGATCATCAAGTATAATCCTGGGACCTCGTATGATCTTACGATCTCACCTAATCTAAATTTGATTGCAACTTCTCTCTCATCAACAATAAATGTCGATGAACTTATAAGTATGATTGCTGCAATTAGTATAGTGAGTAAATTTCTATTGTTCACTGTATAAATCTCTCTTTCTATTATTAAAACTATCTCTGTTCATTCTAATTTTATCAACTAAAGAATTCTGGTTGGAAAGATTCTCTGTCGTTGATGATTTAGCTTCATCATTTCTTTTGTCTTCCAGTATTTTATCTAGTGGTAAGTAGAGCAGATTGTTTCCACCCTCTAAATCTATCATTACTTTAGTTGTATTACCAAGGACTGATTCCACAGATTCAAGATATAAGCGCTCCCTTGTAACGACAGGTGATTTCTCGTATTCTGAAAAAAGTTGTTTAAATCTTAATGCTTCACCTTCTGCAGATTTAATTAATTTGACCTTATATGCTTTTGCTTCCTCAAGAATCTGTTTTGCTTCTCCTCTAGCGAGAGGTATTATCTCGTTACTATATGCGACTGCTTCGTTAATATATCTTTGCTCGTCTTCACGAGCTCTTATTGCGTCTGCAAAAGCGTCTTGAACTTGCTCTGGTGGCTGTGCTTCAAGAATGTTAACTGATTGAACATTAATACCGGACTCGTAATCATCAAGAACCTTTTGAAGAAGGTCTTTAGTTGACGATGCAATCGATTCACGACCTTCGGTGATGACAAAATCCATTTTATTTTTACCGAGGACTTCTCTTATTGCGCTCTCACCTGAAGCTCTGAGCGTTTCGTCTGGATCTCGTAAATTGAAAATGAAGTTACTAGCATCCTTAATGTCGTATTGTATGGCAAAATTGACACTGACAATATTTTCATCTTCTGTAAGCATGACTGCTCTCTGTTGGACAGATCTAATTTTCGATATGTCTACTATTTCGTATTTTTGGATAACCCTTGGCACCCAGTGTGGACCGGGGCCGGTTATAGATACAAACTTCCCGAACTGTAATACTACCCCTCTTTCTCCATCGTTAACAATATAAACACCTGACAAGAAATATATCGCTACAATAATTCCGCCTAATATACCAACATTCTTCTTATTAGGTGTATTGTTAGATCCACCAGATGATTTGAAAAGATCATTAACGAACTTAGAAAAGCTCTTCAATACATCATCAAGCTCTGAGTTACTATCTCTTTTTCGACCCCATGGGTCTTTATTACCATTTGGTTCATTCCATGCCATAATGTACTCCTACGACAATAATAGTAATACAAAGTGACCTACTCATCAAATTCTAATTTTACAACTTGAGATGGTACAATGGTAGAAATAGCATGTTTATAAATACTTTGAGTTACTTTGCTCTTTAACAGAATAGTATATGGATCAAACGCTTCAATAATACCATCAAGCTTGATACCATTAACTAGGAATATAGATACTTGGATTTTATCCTTACGTAGCTTATTTAGGAACTTATCTTGTAAGTTATCTGGCATTGAAAAATCCATCATATTATATACTAATATAGTGACACTATTTATGGGAAATGTAAATTTGTCTCTATATACTCGATAATTTCCCTATAGGATTTGTGGTCTATATCAATTTGTAAATCAGCTTTAAATTTTTTCATCCAAGTAATTTGTCGCTTTGCTAGTTGCCTTGTAGCATACAGACATTTTTCATAGAGTTGTTTTTCGGATATATTGCCATCTAAATATTCCATTGTTTGTCTGTACCCGATAGATTTCATAGATTGTGATTTGGAGTTTATTTGATATTTTTTTTTCAAATCAATTACTTCATCAATAAGACCATCGTTGAAAATTTTAGAAGTTCTTTGTTCTATTTTTCTGTGATAACTATCTCTATTTTGAGGAAAGAGAAAAACAATTTTTGGGTTATATTTGCCAGTAATTGATTTGCTCTTGGTGAAAAAATGGCTCATTGGTTTACCTGTTAATAAGTATACTTCAATAGCTCTCTCAATTCTTTGTAAATCATTTACATTAATCCTCTTGTAGGAGTCGTAATCAATTATCTTCAAGCAACTATGAATTGCACTCAGACTGTATCTGACAATCAAATAATTTATGAACTTACGTTCCATTGTATCTCTTTCTGGTAAGGAATCGATGCCTTGTAAAAGTCTGTTGAAATACATCATGGTGCCACCAACAATTAATGGCACCTTTCCTTTTGATAAAATGAGATCCAATATACCCTCGACAGATTTACAATAAGAGTTGACATTAAAAGACTCATCAGGCTCAACTATATCTACCATGTGATGATGGTGCTTTTCAAGAATTTCTTTTTCTGGTTTATCAGTTCCAATGTTTAGATTTTTATATACCGTACTCGCATCCATATAAATGACTTCAAATGGATACTTTTTTAGTAACGCAATGGCAATTTTACTCTTACCAGTGCAAGTAGGTCCAACAAGAAATAATATTTCTTTTTTATTACTCATTATTAATAGTTATGAATGTTCCGTACTCGAATGATCTGAAATTTATATGGATATCAGGTGAAGGCAATTCCTTTATAAAATTATTTGGCCACTCAATAAAGTGAATCCCATTCGAATCTAAGCTATAATCTACTCCTATCTCTTGCAATTCTCTGTAAGAATTCAACCTATATAGATCATAATGATAAATCTTCAAGTCTGGTAGAGCATATTGATTAATTAGAGAGAATGTTGGGCTATATGCATTTTTTTCGGAATCTAAATTTTTAATATAATATTTTACAAATGTCGTTTTACCAACACCAATATTCCCAGACAAAAATATGATTAGTTTTTTAGCACTTATTCCGTCTAGATACTTGAATAAAAGTCTATAACTCTCTTCTGAACTAATAATAAAATGTTGATTACAAAATTTAAATTTATCAGCCATGATAAAAAGTATTTACTAATTCTGACATTTTTTCAATTACATCTGATGGTAAGATTCCTATTGGGCCTTTTTGTATTTGGATTCTATCAGCTGACAGTGAGTGCAACCCTACAGCGAATAAGATGGCATTGGTAGAATTGCTTCTTTGTATTAAATGAATAATAGACGCCATCACTCCGGTTAGGGTATCTCCCATGCCAGCCGTCCCCATGTAGTGCCCACCATGATTACAGATATATATCTCGTTCCCATCAAAAATAATTGTTTTTGGTCCTTTTAGCACAACGGTCCCTGAATATCGTTCCTGTATTAAACATGCGGCCTCAATTCTATTTTCTCTGACCCAAGACTTAGATTTATTTAATAACATTGATGCCTCACCCTCATGAGGAGTCAACACCCAATTATCATACTTATGCGGGTTATCACTCAAGAAAAGAAGAAAACCAGCATCAACAATCAATTTCGTAGATATAGATTTCTGAGTAATTTGGTCTACTAAATCAATAAATATAGATTCAGACCAAATGTCAGTAGACAAACCCGGACCAATTATTGCAACTTGATAGTTATTTAATTTTTTCAGTATGTTTCTACTATACTCTAATGTTATTAATTCATTTTGAAACATTGAGACAGTCTCAGTATGAAGTTTATTTGTACAAACCACAAAATATCTTGAGCCGGTATGGACTGCAGCTTTAGCTGATAATAGGATTGATCCAAGGAAACCGTCTGTTCCACCTATGATGATATTTTTTCCATAGGTTTTTTTGTGGTCTGTAATAGAGAACTCATGACTTAATATTATCTCATTATTAAAAGAAGGATTTTTTTCTAGTGAAAAATTTCTTATTGAAAAGTCTTGAAAACTTCTATTCTCGTTTTTCTTTAAATAGACACTAAAAGACATTAATAAGATATGCCAATAAGCATACTTGAGTAATTAGAGACAACAGATTGCATCAATTCCTCGATCAAAGATGGGCTCTTATTGTATATCACCAAATTAGAGTTATTTAAATATTTCTGGTTGATATCATAAATAGACCCGATCTCATCGATGAGCCCAAGTTGTAAAGCCTGCTTCCCTGTCCAAAATAATCCAGTAAACACTGTATTATCTGTAATTTTTTCTCCACGTGCAGTTTTTATATCTTGTATGAATTCATCATGAATATCAGTTACTAGTTTATTAAGATGTTCTCTCTGGTTTTTAGATAACGTCTTGAATGGGTCCAATATTGTTTTATCCTTGCCTGATGAAATAGTTTGAGATTCTATACCAAGTTTTTTTGCGAGAGACTCAATATTAATACTATCTAGTCTAACTCCGATGGAGCCAACAATGCTTGACGAATTCGCAATCACTTTATCTCCACTAGCAGCAATATAATAACCACCAGATGCTCCCACGTCATCTATAATCGCATAAAAAGTTTTATCTGAAGTCTTTTTGATTCTACTAACTTGATCAAATATGATTTTAGACTGGGTTGCACTGCCACCAGGACTATTAATATTCAATATGATATGTTCACAAAGATCATTATTCACAGCCTTAGTGATTAAATCAATTGTCTTTTTAGTACTATCACCCCCAGGCGAAATAACCCCATTGATATTAATTACAGCTGTATGATTGCCTGTTTTATATATCTTATCAGAGGATACAAAAGGAAGACTGAGTACAATAAGAAATAGTAACAAAATTGTTAATCTAGATATAGTCTTAAATCTTCTCTCTGATTTTTTGTCTTCTATTAATGCATCAATTAGATCTTTTAAAGTTTTTTCATCCATAATTAATCACCTAATAAGATTCTATAGTTCCTTTTCTAAGTTTTCAACAAGAATAGATAGGTCTTCAGGTAGTGATGATTGAAAACTATAAAATTTTTTATAATAGAACGATAGATCCGATGCATGAAGAAAAATTCGACTTAATCCAATTTTTCTAAAAAGAGAATTTACCGATTTATTACCATACTTTGTATCACCACAAATTGGATGGTTAATTGATGAAGCATGTACTCTTATCTGATGAGTTCTTCCTGTTTGAATTAAAATATTAACTAATGTACACCTTGTAAAATATCTCTTTACACTGAAAGTAGATAGAGCATGTTTACCGGAACTATCTGTTGAAACACTGCTATTTTTTTTTCGCTTATCAATCTTTAATGATGAGTCCACAACTATTTTTGTTTTCTCTAACTTTCCCGACAACAATGCCATATATGTTTTCTTCACATTATTTGTCTTGAAACAATTTCCCAAGTCTTTTGCTGATTGGTAGTTTTTTGATATGAGCATACATCCACTCGTATTTTTATCTAATCTATTTACAGGCGCGATATTAAGATTATTTTTTAATTTTTTGAGCGATGAGATAATATCATATTTCACATTAGTCCCACCATGCACAGCTAATCCTGCTGGTTTATCTATTACGAAAAAATCCTTATTTTCGAAGATAATATAATCATCCATATTTTCAAGAAATTTCTTATTGCTTGATGCCTCCTTGATTTGTGGTGATATTGGTGGAATTCTTACGATATCTCTAGCAATTAATCTATAACTAGGTTTGACTCGTTTACTATTTACTCTTACTTGTCCGTCTCTTATCACTTTATATATTAGGCTTCTTGGTACACCTTTTACGGTTTTCAACAGGAAATTATCAATACGCTGTCCATCAGTGTTAATGGTGATATTCCTACATTTTTGGTGACTTTTAGCAATTTTATCCACGATATCATTTGAAGAAAATACGAATCATTGATATATTAACCCAAAGATTTACATATTAGTAGAGACTAAAATATAAGTAATTAAGTCCAAAGTGACATAAAAAGCACATATATAGACCTTTTAACAAATAAGTGCGTGCATCAGTCTCATACTAAGTATAGATAACAGAGATCGGTTGATCGGTAAAACATATGTATTACAGGATTCTAAATGAAACAGATTTTATTAAATGCCTCTCAGAGAGAAGAGGTGCGCTTAGCTATAGTAGAGAACAAAAATTTGGTGGAGCTAGACATAGACCTTCCATCAAAAAATATCAAATCGAACATTTACAAAGGCACTATTTCCAGGGTTGAGCCTGGTCTAGAAGCAGCATTTGTAAATTTTGGTCGAACTAGACATGGTTTCCTTCCATTCAAGGAAATTTCCCCTGAAATATTCACATCAGGCAAACCTAGAACACTCAGGGATTGTATAGAGAGTGGGAAAGAAGTAGTTGTTCAAGTAGATAAAGAAGAGAGAGGCACCAAAGGTGCTGCTCTCACAACATATTTAAAGTTAGCTGGGAAATATCTAGTTTTGCTCCCTAAAAATCCAAACACCGGTGGCATTTCCAGACGTCTTGAAGGTGATGATAGACTCAATGCAAAAAAGATGCTTGATGCCATTAATATCCCTGAGAAAATGAGCGTTATTCTAAGAACATCTGGCTTAAACACAAGTAAAGAAACATTAGAGTGGGATATGAATTATCTAATCCAGATTTATGAGAATATTGTTGAAAACTCCGTGCTCAAAAAAGCACCCTACCTTGTTTATGAGGAAAGCAGTATGCTTGCAAGAATAATAAGAGATTACATCGATGAAGAGACCGACTCAATTATTATTGATGATCAAGCTTTTTATGATGATTTCATGAATGCTAAGAAATATTTCATACCACATAGTAAAATTAAGATAGAGCAGTACAAAAAATCAACGCCGTTATTTAGTGAATACAGAGTCGAAACACAAGTTCAAAGCGTATACAGAAGGAAGATAACACTTCCATCGGGCGGTAATATTGTTTTTGATTCAACAGAGGCACTCACTAGTATTGACGTAAACTCTGCAAAATCTACCAAAGGCGGGGATATTGAAGAAACAGCGCTGAATACAAACCTAGAAGCTGCTGTGTCTCTTTCAACACAATTGAAACTAAGAGATATTGGTGGGCTTATTGTTGTTGATTTTATTGATATGATGTCAATAAATTCTCAGAAGACAGTTATGCGTAAAATGGCAGAGTTAGCAAAAGTAGACAAAGCAAAAATACAGTTTAGTAGGATTTCAAAATTCGGGTTAATGGAAATTTCAAGACAGAAATTAAGAGCCTCTATTATAGACAATACAGATGATTCATGTCCAACATGCTCGGGATCAGGTTACATTAAATCATTATCGTCTCAATCAATATCTTTTGTGAGAATGCTAGAAGAAGAGGCAGTCAAAAGCAACAAGCCAATCACTGTATATCTTCCGGTGAGATTGGCTACATACTTATTGAATGAAAAAAGAGATTTAGTTCAAGGGATTGAAGAAAGGCATAAAATCTCAATCAAAATAGTTCCTGATCCAGAAGTTGAGGTAACAAGCTATCTAATAGATAGAGAAAATAGAAGTCAAGCAGATTTCAAGGCATCAGCTAGCCAGAGAGATAATTCAAGAGAATCAAAAGTTACCAGTCCGCAACCATCAAGCTATAAGCTCGAAAAAC
The DNA here is from genome assembly GCA_902628335.1 of uncultured Gammaproteobacteria bacterium. Taxonomy (GTDB): domain Bacteria; phylum Pseudomonadota; class Gammaproteobacteria. The sequence continues at coordinate 98,066 of CACOMO010000003.1, read as the reverse complement.
CGCTAGTTTCAGCAGTCGCGCCAAAAACACAACCGCCAAAGCCTAAAGTATCTAATCATGGGGCAGCTGATGGGCTTTTAATTGGGATAATTAAGAAAATCAAATCAATTTTTTCTACCAAAGAAAAAAGAACCGCGAGATTCAGAACTAACAATAGGAAAAGATATAGTAGATCGTATAATCCAAAATATAATAAATATAAATCCTATAACAAGAAAAAAAATAACTCACGTAGAAGTAATAATAAGCCTCATAATTAATGATTAAATTTTTAATCAGAATTATCTTAGTAACCTTATTTGTATCAATCCTTTTATACTTCTTTCAATCTCATTCAATTTTCTTCAAAAATGACCTTAAAAGAGTTCTTAACGAAAATAAAATAACATTTGTTACTAGACTTGGACCAACCACATACTATGAAATAAAGAATAAAAAATTTGGATACCACTATTCTATTATGAAAGAATTTGCAGAATATATTGATGTTGAGCTGTCAGTTAAAGTCGTGAATAACATTGCAGAGGCTAAGAAAATGATTTCATCACGTGAGGCAGACATTATATCAGGGTGGAATATAACCGATTTGGAAAAAAATTTTAAAACTAGCTATCCATACAACAGGGTTGACTATGTAATAGTTGCTAAATCAAATATTTCACGCAGATCAAATATTGAAGATTTACTCAATAATAATGATATTCACGCCATCGAATCTCATGTAATTACCAAAATTGACGTAAATAAGGAGAAGAAATTAAAATACTCTTATAAAGTTTGGGAGGATAAAAATATAGATGATTTATTAAAGATGCTAAATGATAATGAAATCTCTTTTTTATTTATGTCTTCAGATGAATTTAAGATTTTGTCAAAATACTACCGTGATATTAAAGTTATACAGCGACATTCTATCAATGAGGCAGAATATTGGATTTTACCAAATGATGTTGGGAATGAAATGCAGAATAAAATATCAGAGTTTTTCAATTATATGATTAACAAAAATAGATTAGCGATAATATATCAAAATTTTTTTGGACAACAACAGCATACGTTTGTTGGTTCCAAAATTTTTATAAAAGACCTTATTGATATTTTCCCTACTTATGAGTTCTTTTTCAAAGAAGCTTCTAAATTATTTAATTTTGATTGGAGACTAATTGCAAGTATTGGTTATCAGGAATCTAGATGGAAGAAAGATGCTGTATCGTATACAGGAGTAAAAGGGATTATGATGCTCACTAAAGATACTGCTAAAGAAGTTGGTGTTGAGAATAGAATTGATCCAAGAAATAGTATTTTTGGTGGAACAAAATATCTCCGTAGTATCTATAATCGAATAGACTATAACTTGGATGATAACGAGAAGAAATGGTTTGCCATAGCTGCATATAATATTGGATTAGGTCATGTTGAGGATGCCGTAAAACTTGCTAGAAAGAATGGTGTTGAAATCAGAAAATGGTCAGATATAGAGCCTTATATCTTAATGTTAAGTCAATCAGAATACTATCGACAGACAAAATATGGTTATGCCAGAGGCTGGGAAACGGTTAAGTATGTGCAGAACATAAAACAATACTATGATATAATAGTTTTCTTGGATTCACAGGATAGAGAGGTCGATGAAAAAGATCAGGAGATTCCTAAAACACTATGAGTAATATAGATATAGACCTAATTGAAAAATCCTTTGCTAATGGTATTGAGGCTTCTGAAAAAAATAAACTCATCGAATCAATAGAATATGTCTTTAATGCACTAAATACAGGTGAAATTAGAGTCGCAGAATTTGTGAATAATGATTGGGTGGTCAATGAGTGGATAAAGAAAGCGATATTACTCTCCTTCAAGCTAAAAGTAAATAAAATTATAGACACAGGATATACGAAGTTCTTTGACAAGCTTTCATCAAGATTCCTTAATTCGACAAAAGAGCATTTATCGGATAAAAATATCAGAGTTGTGCCACAAGCTATTGCAAGAGAAGGGACATTTATCGGAGAAAATGTCGTTCTAATGCCATCATTTGTTAATATTGGTGCATATGTAGATTCTGGGACTATGGTTGATACCTGGGCTACAGTAGGATCTTGCGCACAAATTGGGAAAAATGTTCACCTCTCAGGAGGTGTTGGTATAGGTGGTGTACTGGAGCCCCTACAGGCTAATCCGACTATAATTGAAGATAATTGTTTCATAGGAGCGAGATCTGAAATTGTCGAGGGTGTCATAGTTAAGAAAAATTCAGTCATTTCAATGGGAGTGTTCATAGGTAAAAGTACAAAAATTTATGATCGTGATAGTGATACAGTGAGCTATGGTGTCGTGCCTGAAGGATCAGTTGTTGTGTCTGGATCATTACCTTCAAAAGATGGTAAGTATAATCTCTATTGTGCAGTAATCGTAAAGAAAGTTGATGAAAAGACGAGAAGTAAAGTCGGAATCAATGAACTTCTTAGAGAATCTTAAAAAATTCCTCTTAGAGAATCTTAAAAAATTCCTCTTCAGTTAATATTTTAGTGCCAATTTTCTTAGCTTTATCAAGTTTACTGCCTGGTTTTTCTCCACATACTAAAAATTCTGTTTTTTTAGATATAGAACTTGAGACCTTTCCTCCATTAGATATTATAATTTCCTCTATTTCGCGTCTTGATATTTTATTAAAAGAGCCTGTGACAACAAACGATCTATTTGATAGTAATTTATTAGCTAAATGTTCTAAATAATTTACTTCAATACCTGATGAAATTAATTTTTTAATTTTTTTTACATTACTTGACATTGAAAAAAAATTAGTGATATTGTCAGCGACAATGGGGCCAATATCTTTTATGCTTTCTAGAAATTCTCTTTTGGCATTCATTAGTTCATCTAATGTGTTAAAGTTTTGTGATAAAACACGTGCTGTCGAGAGCCCTACTTCTCTTATGCCTAAAGAGTATATGAATTTATCAAAATTCGGTTGTTTACTTTTATTAATAGAGTCAATAAGATTATTTACAGAAGTCCTTGCCATTCTATCTAACTTAATTAAATGATCATAGGTTAAATAATATAAATCTGAGTAATTTTTAACAAGGGCACTATCTACAAGTGTAATGATTATGTTTTCTCCTAAGCCTGAGATGTTCATTGCTTTTCTAGAAGCAAAATGCCCAATACTCTGTACTATCTGAGGTTTACATGATGATTCATTCGGACATTTGTAAATTGATTGATTGGATATTTTGATAATTGTTTCACCGCATGCTGGACATTTCATAGGCATAGATATTTCGGTAGTTTTTTCTCTTTTTGATAAATTCACTTTTTCAACTTCAGGTATTACATCGCCTGCTCTTTTTACATATACATAATCATTAATTCTAATATCTTTTTTTCTGATATCATCTAAATTATGCAGAGTAGCCCTGGTTACATTTACACCTCCAATACTTAAAGGCTCTAATTCTGCTACAGGTGTTAGTGTGCCCGTACGACCAACTTGAAATGTCACATCGACGATTTTTGTCTGTGATATTTGAGACGGGAATTTAAATGCAATCGACCATTTTGGTGCTTTAGAAGTATATCCAATAAGATCACGAAGTTCATAGCTATTTACCTTATAAACTATCCCGTCTATCTCATAAGGTAGTTTGACTCGTTTATTTGATATATCATCAAAATAGTTAATCGCTTCATTTATATCGTTAATTTTTTTATTTAAATTACATGTTGGAAAGCCAATCTTGCTCAGATAAGCCATAGATTCTGAGTGTGTAGGTAATGATAAATGCGAATCTATGTCTATAACGCCATGTATATAAATCTGCAGGTTTCTCTTAAACGCAACTACTGGATCTAATTGACGAACCGTTCCTGCTGCAAAATTCCTAGGGTTAGCAAATTTTTTCATCTTTGACTTTTTCAGTGTTTCATTGATCCGTTGAAAATCCGTTATTAATGAATATACTTCAGCAGCAACTACTAGCCTCTTTGGAGTTTTTTCTGTAAGTAGCTTGAGAGGCAAACCTTGAATAGTTTTTATATTAGAGGTGACATCCTCACCCTCATTGCCATCACCACGTGTGACTGCTGATAGTAAAACACCATTATTATATGTTAGTGCAATAGCTAAGCCATCAAATTTAGGTTCAGCATACATTACAACTTTTTTAGAGAATTCAGTAATGATTTTTTCATAAAAAGAATTAAACTCATCAATATTAGATGCATTATTAAGAGACATCATTGGTTTAGTATGTCTAACTTTTTTGAAACCACCTCTTATTTTTGATCCTATGACTTGAGTGGGTGAATCTGACGAAATGAAGCTTGGGTTTTCCTCCTCAATAAATTTCAACTCTTTATAGAGCTCATCAAATTCATGATCAGATATGGTTGGTGAATCATATGTATAGTACTGCTTGGAGAACATTTGTATTTTTTTCTTAAGTATTTGATAGTACTTTTTCGTAATTTTCTTTTGTGACATTACGATGGTCTTGATGATATATTATTATCTCTTGTTGATACGATTTTAACTGCATCATTAATATTCACAGATACAAGCTTAGATACACCTGCCTCTCTCATTGTCACGCCACTTAAAATATCTGCTAGTTCCATAGTAAGTTTATTATGAGTTATAAAAATAAACTGAACATCTTTAGACATCTCTTTAACAACGTTACAGAATCTATTATTGTTAGCATCATCTAGTGGTGCATCAACCTCATCAAGTAGACAAAATGGAGCTGGATTTGTCTTAAAGATAGAGAAAACAAATGCTATACCAGTCCCTGCTTTTTCACCACCAGATAGTAGGTTAATATTTTTCACTAACTTCCCTGGCGGTCTGGCCATAATGTTGACTCCTGTATTAAGTAGATCATTATCCGTCAGCTCAAGATATGCTTTACCGCCACCAAATATTTTATTGAAGAAACTATTTAAATTAGAATTAATGCTATCAAATATCTCTTTGAATTTTGTCTTAGTTTCATGATCAATTTTCTTAATTGCATTATCAAGTGTAGTTATCGATTCAGATAAATCATTATATTGTAAGTCTAAATATTTTTTTCTTTCTTGTTGGTCTTCCAATTCATTAATTGCAGCTAAATTAATTGCGCCCATAGATGTTATCTTTGATTGTATTTTCTCTAAATTTTTTTCAATATCATCCTGTTTCAATTTTGTGTCAATTTTCTTAATTCCTTCGGATATATCATCTGCTGGCAAATCACTATTGTCCTGAAGTGAGTCTCGCTGAGCTTTCTTCTCGCCTACAGTAATTTTGTTACTCTCAAGATTGTCTTTTATAGAGTTAATCTCGATATTGATATCATTTTTAGTATTTTCTATATTTAATACTGTCTCGTCATAGCGCTCAATTGCTTCTCTAGATTTTTTTAATTCTAATTCTTTAATACTTTTAGTGTTTAAAAGTTTTTTTAATTTATCTTTCATATTACTGGTAGGCTTATCTTTTTTGTCATCAGTAGAGAGTAGAACTAACTTTCTATCATTCATTTCACTAATGCCTAACTTGAGTTTTTGTATATTAGCTTGTATAGATTTTTTCTCAGATGTCTTTTTTGATACTTCTACATTTAATTCATTTTGTGATTTCTGAGATTCATTATAACTCCATTCAACTTTATCGATAATCTGTTTTAATTCAATTCTCTCTTTGTCGAATTTTTCTTTTACTTTTGAATGATCTTTAATCTTTTTCTCAAGATTGTTGATTTTATTTAGACAATCAGAGCTAATTTTTTTATAATCACTTATTTTTTTCTTGATATCTATTATTTCATCTTTCTGTGATCTTACTAGAACTTTGATGTTATTAAAAAGACCTTTAAAGAGTGTTAGAATTGATTTAAGACTTATTTTAAAATTTTTAATGCTTAAATTATTTCCTGAGTTACTATGACGATCAAAGTCTACCAATAAAGCAGAAATTTTTTCTTGGAGATCTGCAGCTGCGCTCAGTAATTCATCTTTATTATCATGTTTCTCATTATCATTCATAGAAAATGCTTCCAGAATGCCTAATCTTTTTGACAAAAGATTTAGTGATTTTTCAGATGCATCAAGTTTAGCTTTTTCAACCTCTTTTTCTTTAATAGTTTCGGATTGTTCTGTTATGAAGATATTATTTTGTGATTGAAGATTCTGCATGGCAAAATTAGCATCTTTTTTATCTTTCTCGAGCGACGCTAACTCATTAGAATTGTTATTTAGATCAGACTCTAACTCTTTAATGGATGATAAAAGATGATTATAATTCTTTTCTTCTTCTTCAACCTCACCCTCAGAGTTTTTGATAGTATCTAGTAACTCGTTCAGCGCCTCTTTTCTAGAGACTTCAGTTTCTAAATTATGTTCGATATCCTTTTCACAACTGGCAATATCACTGCCTATCCTATAAAATTCTTTTTGTATTTCATCAAAATTAGTTTGCTCATCATTCCTTTTCTGTCTTAATTTTTCAACTTCTTTGTTATGGGTTGACAGGAGCGCAAGTTTTTTCTCTTTCTCTAACTCTATCTTCCTGATTGTACTGTTAAGCTCTTCGATTTGGCTATCATAATTACACCACTTTAGAGATAACAGCAATATTTTAGTCTCGCGTTCCTTTTCTTTAAGCTCTCTATATTCACCTGCTATCTTTGCCTGTCTCTCCAATTTATTGAGCTGAGAGTTTATTTCTTTCATTATATCGTTGAGTCTATCCAAGTTATCCCTAGTATGTCTGAGCCTCAATTCCGTTTCTCTTCTTTTCTCTTTATACTTACTTATCCCTGCAGCTTCCTCTAAGTATGTTCTGAGCTCGTCTGGCTTAGCGTCAATGAGTTTGCTAATCATTCCTTGTTCAATTATTGCGTAACTTCTTGGACCAAGGCCTGTTCCTAGAAACACCTCTCTAATGTCTTTTCTCCTGCAACGAGTATTATTTAGGTAGTAATTCGAGGTACCATCACGTGATACTTCTCTTTTAATTACTATTTCTGAATATCTAGCGAATTTTGAATCAAGAGAATTTAAAGAATTATCAAAATTTAGCTCTACAAATGCCTTACCTACCTCATGTCTCGCAGACGAACCAGAAAAAATCACGTCTTCCATCGAATCGCCTCTTAAATTCCTTGCAGATGACTCTCCCATTACCCAACGTATTGCATCAATTATATTAGATTTACCGCATCCGTTAGGTCCTATAATACCCGTAAGATTACTGGGAAACTGAAGTGTCGTAGGGTCTACAAATGTTTTAAATCCAGCTAATTTAATTTTTGTTAAACGCATTGAAGTACTCTACATAGATTATAATATTATCTACGCTATAATACTACTATAAGGAGATAACAAAATGACCCTTCATAAAGATATACTCGAGACATTTGAAAATCCATCACAAAATAATGATTATCTTATTACTATGGATATACCTGAATTTACGTGCCTGTGCCCCTTGACTGGACAGCCTGACTTCGCAGAATTTGAGATCAATTACGTACCTGACAAAAAATGTGTGGAACTGAAATCACTAAAATTATACATGGCATCATACCGTGACATTGGCGCATTTCATGAGGACAATACCAATCAAGTTCTCAATGATTTAGTAAATCTAACCAAGCCACGGTATATGTCTGTAATCGGGTATTGGAAAGTACGTGGCGGAATAATTACAACCATAACGGCTAAATACAATAAGAAAAATTGGAAAGATAAAAATAATATCCTAGAAAGTAAATGAAATTGTCTATTATTCTTTGTCTTGCAACCCTCACGTTCACCCAAGTCCTAGCAACGGAAAATAATCAAGAATTTACCTATCCTGGTGGTATTTATGTGAAGGAAATTAGTATTGATCAGTTTCGTAATGGTTTCTATTATCTCGATATTAAAGTCCCTACTCTTAAAAAAAATAACAGTTACTATTTACTATTTGGAATTCCACGAGATATAAACCCAGACACTAAAGAAATAACTCTTAAAAATGGTGAAGATGATTATATTCTATCATTCACACTCAAAGAAAAGTCTTTTGGTAAACAATATATTAATATTTCGAAGAAATTCACAGATCCATCTGAAACTGTAATAGACAGGATCATTACTGAGAAGAATATTTTAAATTCAGCAAGGAATAAATGGGTTTCAAGTAATATTGACACTGATTTTATATTACCAGTTATTGGTCAAATTTCAGGAGTCTTTGGTACTGATAGATTTTATAATAATAAAAAAGGAAATTATCATAATGGAGTCGACTTTGCAGCAAGTACAGGAACAAATATCGTTGCGCCCTCATCTGGTATTGTACTATTAACGGGTGATTTTTTTTATAATGGTAAATTTGTCTATATAGATCATGGCATGAATCTTAAGAGTATTTTTATTCACATGGATAGCATAAAAGTGAGCAAAGGTGATCATGTACATAAAGGAGATGTGATAGGTCATGTTGGGAATACAGGGAAGTCAACTGGACCACACCTTCATTGGTCTGTAACACTTAATTCTGTATATGTTGATCCAATGATCTTTGTAAACAATAGAATTATTCATTAGTTTCCGCTTGAAGATAGATAAAATTAAGAGCAAAATAGTAATATTAAATAAAGGAGGTAAAAAATGCCACAATATGTAATAGAGAGAGAGATACCAGGGGCTGGTGATCTTACACAAGATGATTTACAAGGTATTTCTCAGAAATCATGCGGTATCCTTAAAGATATGGGTACTGGTATTGAGTGGGTTCATAGTTATGTAACTGGTGATAAAGTTTACTGCGTTTATAATGCAGATAATGAAGAACTAATTAAACAACATGCTGATACAGGTGGATTTCCTGCAAACAGCATCTCTGAAGTAAAAAACGTTATTAGTCCAAAAACAGCTGGATAAGTAATAGTTAACTCAAACAAAGAGACCCATTCATATGAATGGGTTTTCTTGTTTACTGTAAACTATTTTTATAGGGATGCCGCGTATAGATAACTTATCTGCAAAATAACTACATAGATATTTGTCATATGTTTTTGGAATCTTGCTCACCCTATTGCCGTGTATAGTAATAGTAAGCTGATCTGATTTTGTCTGCTGTGCAAACTTTAGTTTAATTTTCTTGTTATTACTCATTGGTAATGGGTGAGAATCTACCGCATCATTGAGAATTTTTGTTAACAGTGACGATTTAAAACGCTGATCAAGCTTAGAAGCTAGTGTATATACCTCTTTTTTGAGTTGACTTATATTTTGTCGCATACTAGCAGATAAATAAATACACGGAGCATTGCTACTAATATTGATAAAATATTCTACGTATTTTTTAAATTGATAAATCTGACTTTTATTCAATAGATCAATTTTATTCAATACAATAATGTGAGGTTTATTAAAAGTCTTTAAGTATTCTAGAATAATTTTATCTTGCTTTGATATTCTTAACGATGCATCCAATAAAAAAACAGATATATCTGATAATTTGATTGTATTCAGTGTATTCAGCATACTATAAGAATGTAATTTAGATCTGTTTTTAGCTTTCCTTGCTAAACCAGCTGTATCTACTAAAAGAAAACGTTTGTTTCTATATGTAAAATTATGATCAATACAGTCAACAGTTGTTCCTGGATGATCAGATGTAATCATTTTTTTAGTATTGATTAGTGTATTGATTAAAGTACTCTTTCCAGAATTGGGTTTTCCAATAATAGATACTTTCTTAAAATATTCATGTGTTATATCTGTGCCACTAACATGGTTGATCAAATATTTTTTCAATTCAATTATTCCCTTATTATCTTTAGCAGATATTTCAAAAATATTTTCTATACCATATTGAAATGCATCATAAATTGTATCATGCTTTTTCATTAGATCTATTTTGTTTACTATTAGTATAATTTTTTTATTTTTTTTTCTTAGGTTATTTATAATTTGCTTATCCAATGAATTGAAAAGGTTTTTTATTGACATAACATATAGTATCAAATTACATTCATCTATACATTTAATAGTCCTCTTGTAGAATTCATCATTTCGATCAGTTAATTCTGTAAAACCACTAGTATCGAATAATTCAATTGATTGTTTTTGTTGATTCACTAAATATCCGCAATTAATATCTTTAGTAACCCCATGAAAATCAATAACTAATGCTTTTTTTTGTTTGGTTAGTTTATTGAATAATAGTGATTTTCCAACATTGGTTCGTCCAACTATTGCGATTTGATTTTTCATATGCAGCTAATTTAACTTTATTGCGTTGAGTCTACCATCTTTTGTTACTATATATACAGTTTTATTTATGGTAAGGAGATTAGATTGATAATCAATTGGGCTCAATAATTTATGGTAGTGAATTTTAGTTCCATCTTCTCTATTTAATATGGCAGCGTATCCATTTGTTCCAATGGTTAGTAAATAATTATCGACAAGGACAGGTTGTGAAAATAAAATATCTTCATCTACTATTGTTGACCAAACTACATCGCCACTAAATCTATCTAGTGCTAAGACATTACCATTACTGCTTGATGTGTAAATAAGATTGTCATCTATACTAGAGTTACTGTGTATTGACATTTGCCTTCTCCAAAGTATATCACCAGAAATAATATCAACAGATACTAGGTTACCCTGGAATGAACCTACATACACTATTCCATCTTTTATTAACGGAGACATCTCAATATCTCGAAGAGATTCGAGTTCGTTCCTTCCTGATCTAGGGGATATACTAATAAGCCAATTAAGTTTACCTGTATCATTTGTTAAAGATACAAAATTTCCATCATCTCTAGCAACATAGATGTTGGTTGAATCTCTTGTAATTGCAGCACTACCTTTCAAGCTCAAAGCAACATTTCTTCCTTTGTGTATCCACTCAACTTGTTTAGATACTAGATTTATAGCAACGGTATCTCCATCCCCTTGTTTGACAAATATTAAATCACCAGCTCCTATTGCTGGTGATGCAACTTCACTTTGTAACTGTAGCGAAAGAGTAGGCAGAGCCTCTGCGTCATTGATCAAACCCACCAAATCAATTGTATGAAAGATACTTGCATTATTCTTTAAATAATCAACTTCAAAACCATAAATTTTACCATCAGAAGTCCCAAAATAGATGCTCCCTTGGTAATAGTATAAACCTGAAGTCACATCGAGATTTAATTTGTAACTCCATTTGGTGTCTCCACTATTAATATCTATGACCGAGACTAACCCACTCGTGTCAATCGTATAAATCATATTTTTCCCATCAAAACTAGGTTGTAGTACAGATGACGATGCATCTCTCTTTTTGCCAATGTTAGTAGACCAGATATTATTTATACTCAAGTTCGATATTTTAGATTTAGAATTTGATGCGTCCCAAAAAACTATTTTATCAATTAGAGACTCTTTTTTAACGGCTTGTGCATCAGTTTCATTAGGTTCATTGGATAGTTTAGGATCATCAGATACTCTCTGTTTCGGAGTAAAGACACCTGCTATGTATTCAGCTGGATTACTTGAGCAATTAGTCAAAGTAACAATAAAAAAGATCGATATTAAAAATTGTGTTGATTTCATCTGATCGTACTTAATTTACTCTCTATCAACTTAGCTTTATTTGGTGTTGGATCTTGAGAAAGTGCAGATTCATAGTTCTTGATTGCTTCTAATTTATCATTTTGTATCAGCATAATATCTCCCAGTAATTCTAAGACTATAGGATCAGTTGAACCATCTTCTATTGATGACAAAACCTCAATAGCGGAGACGTACTCACCTTGTAAAATATATATCCTCGCAAGTCTGAGTGATGCTATATATACGTGTGATTGAGATTTAGAATTAGCTAAAATATGCGATAAACTCTTCAGTGCTTCATCTAGTTGATTGTTATCATGATGATACTTTGCTAAGTAAAGGTTTGTCATTGCACTATAAATATTCTCAGGATTCTTCTTAACCAAAATGTTAGCTTTATCAGAAAAACTCGAGAATTTCTCAGCTTGATAAAGTTTTACTATTTCCTGATAATCCAAAGAAATCTGGTGTTGTGCATTCATCGCAGAAGATTGATAATAATTATAACCAGCTATAGAAGTAAATCCTATGGCAAGTCCAAGGATAATATTTAGGTAGTTCTGTCTCAACCAGCTAATAAGTCTATCTTCTTCTTCGGTGAACTGCATCTTTACTAATATAAGTACTTTTCTAATTCTGGAATACTAATTTCTACTTCATTATTGTCTTTGAAATTATGTAATTTTATTTGATTATTATTAATGATGATTGCTAATTTGTCATTCAATTTTTTTGCATATTTTATTTGAGACGATATACTACCTTCGGGATCTGTATTCATGAAAGAATGTTGGGGATATGAGACCCTTATTAATTCTGACTTTTCTATAAACAAATTCATGTCTCCACCAGAATTGTTAACTATCGCATACACAGTCTTTTCTGATGAAGCTTGATTGATTTTTAACATCTCTACTAACCTCTCCACACCAACTGCAACACCAACGGCAGGCACATCAATCGAATAATTTGATTGTATTAATTGGTCGTATCTTCCACCTGCACAAATCGCATCTTGTGATCCAAGTTTATCTGTTTTCCACTCCATGACCGTATCATTATAATAATCCAGACCTCTAACAATCGTATTATCTAGAATATAATTAATATTTAATTGATCAAGTAATTTAATTATAGAGTCAAATCGTTTCTGTGATTTTTCATTTAAAGATTTATATAAAACCGGCAATGAAGAGAGAGTATCTTTAATCTGAGAATTCTTGCTATCCAAAAGACGTAATGGATTGTTCTCTAATGTAACTTTCTCTCCATCTGTTAAGATAGAAGTATTTCTACTCATTATTGATTTTATCTCTGAACTGTATCGTGCCCTGTCTACTTGGTTTCCAATAGAGTTAATGTGTAGCTGACAATCATCTATCTTTAAAGCAGTAAATATTTTATTAATCAAAATTATTAATTCAATGTCACTACTAATACCGGGATAACCAAAATATTCAAGACCAAACTGATTGAACTGTCTAAGTCTACCCTTTTGAGGTCTTTCGTATCTAAACATCGGTCCGTAATACCAGTATTTTCTTTTTTTTATCCCTCTATCGTATACCAAATTATTCTGGATAACAGATCTTACAATAGAGGATGTACCTTCTGGTCTTAAACACACACTTTCACCATTTTTGTCGCGAAAGACATACATTTCTTTGGTTACAATATCAGTCTGACTCCCCAGAGATTTATCAAAAATAGTTGTGCTCTCTAGCAATGGTGTCCTTAACTCATTAATTGAATATGAATTAGTGATTTTCTTAAATACATCCTCTATTAAACGATAATAATAAAGTTCTTCTGGCAGTACATCTTTAAAACCTCTTAGTGATGTGGTGTGTTTATTACTCATTGTATCAATTGAAAATTAAGTTTATTTCTTTAATTGCATTTTCTTTACTATCTGATCCATGAATTGAATTATTTGATTGGTTTATTGCAAACATCTTTCTGATTGTACCATTTTTTGCATGCTCAGGGTTTGTGTCTCCGATGAGATCTCTAAACTCTTTTACAGCATTATCTTTTTCTAGTTCGATAGCCACGATCATTCCAGAAGTCATATATTCAATAAGATCATTATAAAACGGTTTTGATGAGTGAACGCCATAAAACTCTTTAGCTTTTGACTCCGTTAACATCATTGAATTTAATCTAAGTATCTTAAACTTATTTTTTTCGATTATTCTTATAATTTCGCCTACAATATTCCTCTCTGTTGCATCCGGTTTTATAATTGCTAATGTCTTCTCCATGATTATTTCTCCTCTATCCATGCCATTTGTATAGCTTCAAGTATTTTTTCATTAGATTTATTTGGATCATCATCAAAATTCTCCAAGTCGCATATCCACCCATGTAAATCAGTATATCTTACATACTTAGGATCTATATCGGGTAAATTATCATTTAACTCTATAGCTATTTCAAGAGTATCCGTCCACTTTAACACTATCCATTCTCCGATGCATGGTTAATAGTATATTTTGGGATTTCTATCACTAAATCCTCATCATTTACAATTGCTTGACAGCTTAAACGAGAGTTAGTTCTCAGACCCCATGCTTTATCTAAGTAATCATCCTCGTCTTCAGTTGGTTCAGTGAGCGAGTTTATTCCCTGTACAACATAAACATGACATGTTGTGCAAGCACACGAAAGTTCACAAGCATGCTCAAGTGGTATGCCATTATCAAGTGCTGCCTTACAGATACTTGTGCCTTTAGGGACTTCAAATTCAGCTCCATCAGGACAAATGTCTGGGTTGGGTAAAAAAGTTATTTTAGGCATAATATCTCACTCAAGAACATCATCTACGCCTCTACCAGCAATTAATGACTGGATGCTTCTATTCATTCTTCTCTCCACGTAAAATTCTGATTTTAATTCTAGGACCTTTATCTGATTATCGATTTTCATAAAATCATTACCATTCGCTATTTCTTTAAGTTTTAAGAGTTCAGATGTAATAACATCATACTCTGATTCATCTAATAGTTCAGATCCATCGGTGTCTAATGCTTGCTCTAAAGCATAAATAACTCTTTCAGCTTCAACTTTGGACTCTGATAATCTTCTCGCTGACATATCCTCTTCAGCAGATGCGTTCGCATCAGAGATCATTTTGGTAATTTGACTATCTGTGAGTCCATAAGCAGGCTTTATCATAGCAGAGGCTTTTGTCTCAGAGTTTTTTTCAGTGGCAGTTACGGATAAAAGACCGTCAGCATCAATTTGAAATTCTACCTCTATCCTTGGAGCTCCAGCTACCATAGGTGGGATATTCTCAAGAATAATTCTACCAAGAGATTTGCAGTCACTAACTAATTCCCGCTCACCTTGGATTATGTGTATAAGTAACTTCGTTTGACCATCTTTGAAAGTTGTAAATGTCTTTCTGGCAACGATTGGAATAGCTGTATTTCTTGGGATTATTTTTTCAGACAAGTTACCCATAGTTTCTATGCCTAATGACAAAGGTAATACATCTAAAAGAAGTATATCCTCTTTTGAGTTGCCAGATAATATATTTGCCTGAATAGCAGCGCCTTGTGCTACAACTTTATCCGGATCTATATCATCAAGAATATTACAATTGAATACTTCTCTAAGCCTACTTTTTATCTCGAATATCCTAGTAGATCCACCGACTAAAATAAAACTATCAATATCATTCTGATCTATACCTGATTCATTGATAGCTGATTTAACGATCTTTATAGTTTTATCAATTATGGGTGATATCAACTCTCTGAATAATCCCTTAGATAATGTAATATCATGATTATCAATAGAATAATTAATTTCAGAAGTTGTATTATTGAATTGCTCTTTAATATTCTTAGCATGATCTTTTAAAGTACTAAGATCTAAATGTCTAAGATGTTTACAATTATCTTTTATCCAATTGGCAATTATAAAATCTATATCATCTCCACCAAGTATTGTATTGCCGTCTGTAGACAAAACTTTAAAAATTCCCTCTTCAAGAGAGAGAATAGAAACATCAAAAGTCCCACCACCCAGATCATATATTACGAATTTACCTATAGAATTAGACTCTAGTCCGTATGCAATTGCAGCAGCAGTCGGTTCATTAATCAGTCTTAAAACATCTATATTAGCCAATAAAGCAGCATTCTTAACTGCTTGCCTCTGAAAATCGTTAAAATAGGCAGGAACGGTAATTACAGCAGCCTCTAGTGAACGATTCTCATTTTTTTCTGCAAGATCTTTGAGGAAATTAAAAATAAATGATGAAAGATCAACAACACTGTAATCTTTATCGAAAACATTAAGAGCTAGCATATTATCTTTATTGGTAAATGTATGATTATACTTTTTTAGATAGTCTAATTGTTGATCATCAACTCCAATAAACCTCTTAATAGAGGGTATATAATATGAGGTATCTTTATCATTTAATAATGACCCCACAGCTACGTCATGATCAGAAGTAATACTAATTGATGATGGCACTAAATCATTACCGTTATGCTCGTAATGTTTGAAATTACTATTTTCATAACTGCAAACAATTGAATTTGTCGTCCCAAAATCTATACCTACTACAAATCTTTGTTTAGACTGCACATCAGTTTTAGGATCTTTGATTTGTAATAAACTCATTATTTTATCATTGGCTCCAGTTCTATTAGATGGTTACGATAAAATTTATATTTAGCCAGATTTTTCCATACCATGTCGTATTCTGTCCGTGACAAATAATCATTTATGGATACAACCAGTAACTCCATTTTCTTGGTTAAGTCTAGAGTTAATACGTTCACTTTATCATTTCCTCCTTTGTTGATTTTCAATTGTTCAATACTCTCATTCAAGTCAATTTGCTCCTCTAGAAATTCTTCATCAAATAATGTTTTACTCTCATCAGTATTGAAGTCTTTAATTTTAAGTATATATTCAACTCTAGTAACAAACTCACGTAAAGTTATGTAACCATCATTTAGATACGATGAGATTTGTAATGCTATTCTTTTTTCAGTGTCAGAGGAATTGCTATATTTGTCAGGATGAAATTGCTTCTGCAAGAGTGTAAATTTTTCATCTAGATCTTTAAGGTCTAATTGAGTAGAGACCTTTAATCCAAATAGCTCAAAATAATTCTTCTTTAATATATCCATTAAACATTAAAGCTCTCACCACATCCACATTTATCTTTCACATTTGGATTATTAAATTTAAACCCTTCATTTAAACCTTCTTTCCCAAAATCAAGTTCAGTTCCTTTTAAATAAACATAGCTCTTTGGACTAACTATTAACTTGATTCCTTTTTGTTCGAAAACTTTATCATCAGACTCTATTTTATCGGCAAATTCAATAACATAACCTAATCCAGAGCAACCAGTTGTCTTAACACCCAACCTCAACCCTATGCCAGATCCTCTCTTTTCTAGATGAGAACTTACGTGTTTTGCAGCTATATCTGTTATTGTAATTGTCATATTTGACCTACCTTAATGTGATGACCATTTAACACTCTTGAGATCAATTCCGTCTTTATGCATTTCCCATAGAGGTGACAACTCTCTGAGCTTCTTTACAGATGTTGTAATTAGCTCAATCGCATAATCAATCTCTTCTTCTGTTGTGTACTTACCGATAGTTAGACGAATTGAGCTATGTGCTAGCTCATCATCACGTCCTAATGCTCTTAAAACATAACTTGGTTCAAGACTTGCTGAGGTACATGCAGACCCGGATGATACTGCCATATCTTTTACAGCCATAATAAGACTTTCACCCTCTATGAAATTGAAGCTTATATTTAGATTACCAGGTATTCTCTGGTTAAGGTCACCATTTAAATAAACTTCTTCCATGTCTTTTAATCCGTTCCACAGCTTGTCCCTTAATTTTTTTATTCTTTCATTATCAGAATCCATTTCAGATTGTGCTAAACGAAAAGCCTCGCCCATACCGACGATCTGATGAGTAGGTAATGTTCCTGATCTAAACCCACGCTCATGACCACCACCATGCATTTGAGCCTGCAACCTAATTCTAGGTTTCCTTCTAACATAAAGAGCACCAATCCCTTTTGGCCCATATGCCTTGTGAGCAGATAGAGATAGTAAATCTATTTTATACTTTTCTACGTCAACTTCTACTTTGCCAGGGCTTTGTGCTGCATCTACATGAAATACAATTCCTCTATCTCTACAAAGTGTTCCAATTGACTCTAAATCTTGTATTACGCCAATTTCGTTATTGACGTGCATGATAGAAACCAGAACTGTTTTATCGGTCATTGCGTTTTCCAATTCCATTAGATCAACTAAACCGTTTTCTTTTGGATCTAAATAAGTTACTTCGAACCCTTCTGACTCAAGATGTCTCATCGTATCAAGAACTGCCTTATGTTCGGTCGATAACGTTATTAGGTGATTACCCTTTTCTTTATAAAAATGTGCCGCACCCTTGATCGCTAAGTTATCCGATTCTGTAGCTCCACTTGTCCAGATTATTTCTTTCTTGTTTGCATTAATTAAATTTGCAACATTTTGTCGTGCTTCATCGATTAGTTTTTCACTATCCCATCCAAAAGAATGTGATCTTGAAGCTGGATTTCCAAAGTAACCCTCTTTTGTTAGACATTCAGCCATTTTATCTGCTACACGCTCATCTACTGGCGTAGTTGAGGAATAATCTAAATAGATAGGTACACTAAGACTATTTTTTTTGTCTTTGATAATTGTTGACATTTTCACTCTCCCTAAAAATCATGATACTTTTAACATCTTCCCTGGTTGCAATATCACTCAAAGTAATGTCTCGCATGTATTGATTAATTTTCTCATTAAGTTCAGTCCATATGTAATGAGTTAAACATGGATGATCTTTATTACAATTCATGGCGCCACCACATTGAGTTTGATCAATCTTCTCATCAACAGCAGTTATGATATCCAATAAACTAATTTCAGACGAATCCCTTCCAAGTTGATAACCTCCTCCAGGACCTCTGATACTCTGAACCAAATCTGAATCTTTTAATTTTGAAAATAGTTGCTCCAAATAAGACAACGAAATACTTTGTCGTTTAGTTATCTCCTTTAGAGAAACTGGTACAGTTCTACTATGAAGGACTAAATCAGCCATAGCTATTATCGCATATCTACCTTTTGTTGTAAGTTTCATGCGATAATTATCCTATAACCTAGTATTTTTATCAAGTATTAATTTTTCTCTCAATTGAAGCGAGCATTCCTCTGAGAATACTTATTTCATGTTGCTCTAACATAGCCTTATTAAACATAATATGTATTTTTTTTGTAAGGGATTTGGTATTTTTCTCTGTTATGAAGTCTGTCTCTTTGAGTAAATCAATAAGTTTTTTATAAAATAATTCTTTATCTTTAGTCTTTGCAAGAATTAAATTCTCTTGTGATTTAACATCAGAGCCTGAATTATCTAGTGATCTTTTTAATAATTCGTATGTAAATATTTGAACAGCTGCAGATAAATTTAGTGATGAGTAAAATGGTGCTGTTGGAAGATTAACAATATAATCACACATCAAAAGCTCTTGATTTGATAACCCATTCTTCTCGTTTCCAAAGACAATATTGTAAGTGATTTTATTGTTTGCAACTATTTTATCAATGCATTTATCAACTGAGAGAATAGGAATAGATTCTTTTCGCGAACGAGCAGAAAAACCAATATTTAGTGCGCTCTCACTTAATGCATCTGATAGATTTAAATATACTCTAGCACTATCTAATATTTTATCACACCCAACTGCCATAGCTGTTGCAATCTCTGAAGGGAAATCCTTTGGATGAACTAGACTAAGTTTATTGAAACCCATCACACCCATGGCACGCGCCGATGATCCAATGTTTCCTGGATGAGATGTATTGACTAAAACAATGTTAATATTATCAAACATATTGTATCATTATCTTAAAAATTTAATCTGGGCAAAATATGGAACCACGACTAACTATTGCTAGGAATTCATGTAAACCTGTACCTCTTACTTTATCACGAATTATCGATCATAAAAATCCAGTTACGGATAATAATAGAAATGATCTGATCAATAAAGTTTATAGTAATATCTTGAATATAATTAATCAGTCGTTTGTTAGGAACGAGGGTGATGTAATTAAATCGTATGAAGATTGGAAACGAATAAATTCCTGCTCTCTTGAATATAATGATAAACAATTGAACCTTTGGAACATAAACCCAATTGAGTCATTAGATAATTATCTTAACGAAGATGCTTCTTGTTACACAATGGTCTCAATTACTAAAAAAAATACTACAGAAATATCGGTTGTCTACAGTATCAAAGATGATATCTATATTTCTGCCATTAGAGGTGAGGGTGCGATGATTGAAAAAGAGAAATTGAGAGCGTCAACCGCAAAATCCGATACAACTAAATTTATTTGTGATAATGAACTTGTTTCCGAAAATATCACTAAAATAAATCATTACGAGAGGCGTAATTCCGAATCGATTGTTAAAGATATTTTAAAATTAATAAATGGTGAGGTTGATTTTATCCTCATTAAAAATTTTGATTTTATAAGATATCAAGCTTTATACTTAATTTGCAAAGAGGCAAGCTTAATTGTTGATCTAAAAATAGCCTGTGATAATAGAAGTCATGAGTTTCTGGCCTCAAAACCTAAAATATTCAACGATATTCAGCAGTTAATAAGATTAGTTTAATGTTCATCACTCTTCTCAAGCACTCTGAGGAAAAATAAACTAGCCCCCGCTATATAAATAGAAGAAAAAGTTCCCACTAAAACACCTATAATCATTGCTATTGAAAAGTATTCTACTGCTATTCCACCAAATATCAAAAGAGAAAATAAAACAAATAATGTTGTTAGAGAAGTGATTAATGTTCTGGATAATGTTTGATTGATTGATCTATTGAGAATTTTCTCTGGTTGATCTGAGTGCATAATAGTAGCATTTTCTCTTATACGATCATATACAACAATAGTATCATTTAATGAATATCCAATAACAGCAAGTAATGCAGATAAAACAGTAAGATCAAACTGTAATTGTAAAATAGAAAAAATCCC
The DNA here is from genome assembly GCA_902628335.1 of uncultured Gammaproteobacteria bacterium. Classification (GTDB taxonomy): domain Bacteria; phylum Pseudomonadota; class Gammaproteobacteria. Next base: position 77,389 of record CACOMO010000003.1, on the reverse strand, counting down.
CACAGTAATTAAAACATCATGAATTAATGCAAGAATCGCACCAATCCCATATAGAAATTCAAATCTAAAACCAATATAAACAAGAATACTTATCAGTGCGACAAGCATTGCCCACTCGCCTTTTGTTCTTAATTCACTTCCTATTTGTGAACCCACAAAATCAAGTTTCTGAATTTTGTAATTATAATTATCTAGTACCTTTGATAGAAAGTCATTGATATTATTTTGATCATATGAATCTGATTCCTGAAGTTTTATTATTACTTCTTTTTGACTCCCATAATACTGGACTATTGAATTCTCAGCCATATTATTTGAAAAGTTTTTTTTAATATTCTCAACTTTCACATCTTTATCGAATTCCAACTGGATAATATAGCCACTAGAAAAATCAATCCCATAATTAAGACCTTGAATCATAAGACTAAAAAAACTTATAATTATGACGAAGCTAGAAATTATTAAAGCTTTTCTTTTTTGTTTTAGGAAGTTAAATTTAGTATTATCTATAATCTTTAAACTCATATTGAAAGTCTCTCTGATTTTCTATTTTCGTAGATCAGACTTACGACAGCTCTTGTGCCAACTATTGATGTAAACATTGAGGAAAGAATTCCGATAACCAGTGTAACCGCAAAACCTTTAACGGCGCCTGTTCCTATAGTGAGTAAGCAGATTGCTGCGATCAACGTTGTGATGTTTGCATCTGAGATAGTTGAAAATGCCTTTTTATACCCTGAATATATGCTTGCGTTTGGAGTGTTGCCATTTGCTATTTCCTCCCTTATTCTTTCAAATATTAAAACATTTGCATCGACCGCCATCCCAACAGTTAGAACTATACCTGCGATTCCTGATAGCGTAAGTGTAGCTTGAAAAACTGATAACAAGGAAATGATTATAAGTAAATTTGCTAACAGAGCAACTATCGCTATCACACCGAAAGTTCTATAATAGATAAACATAAAGATGGTGACAAGAAACATGCCTAGGTACATAGAATTTTGACCTGAAATGATATTATCCTTCCCTAAACTAGGTCCCACTGTTCTCTCCTCTACGATCTCCATAGGCGCTTGAAGTGCTCCAGATCTTAGAAGAATAGACAAATCTTTTGCTTCATTGATATCTAAGCCAGTTATTTGAAAATTCTGACTAAAAGCTTCTCTAATTACTGCAATATTTATTACTTTTTCATTATCTTTCTCAACAAAAACTACGGCCATCCTTTTTCCGATATTACTCTGCGTAGTATCAAGCATGTTGGATGCGCCATAATCAGTTAATCTAACAAATACAGCTGGAGAATTTGTGGTAGAGTCAAAGCCTGTATTTGCATTCCTTATCTCACCACCAGATACTATAACCTTTCTAGATAAGAGAACTGGATCTCCATTGCTTTGTTCATATAACTTTGCAGATGCTATAAGTGGCGAACCTGCTAGTTTAGATGCATACCAATCCTCAGGAGTTCCCTTGGTTAATCTAAACTCTAGTGTTGCGGTAGATCCAAGAATATTTTTCGCGCGAGTGGAGTCTTGCAAACCTGGTAGTTGAACGATAATACGATTTTTTCCTTGTCTTTGAACTATTGGTTGTGAAACGCCGATTTCATTCACTCTGTTTCTAAGAATAGTCATGTTTTTTGTCACTGAACTTTTAATATCATAATCGATGGCTTTTTGTGACGGCATTATGCTTATAAAAAAATTATTTTCCTCCGGAGTAATATCATAATCTTTTCCTAGATTATTTTTTTCAATTAATTCTAATGCCTCTTTATAAGCATCTTTGTTATTAAAAGAAAAATTAAAGCTTTTGTCTTTCCTATTAGATTGTGAAAACCTAATTCTTTCTTTGATCAGTAACTTTTTTATATCTGATTCAATCTCCCTCAGGAGGTTTTTTCTAATGTTATCCTCGTCAACCTGTAATAAAAAATGAACACCACCTTTCAAGTCTAACCCTAAAAACATAGGATTCGCATTTATGGTCTTGAAAAATGATGGTAATTCTCTGTCAGTAAAAAGTGTAAACTCTTCGGCTAAGTTTGCTGTCTCGAGATTATTATAAGCTTTAAGTTGATCATCAATACTTGAGAAACGATATATCATTTTATTTGCTGTTTCATCAGAGCTTAAAGATTTTACGCCTTCATTAACAATCTTATTTATTTCATTAATATTTGTAGAATCATTATTTTTTTGTAGTTCTATTGACGGATACGATGTATAAAAGTTAGGTAAGGAATAGACTACTGATAGAATTAAAACTGATAGAACTAGAAAATATTTCCATTTCGGGTATGCAGACATTTTATTTTATCGTCCCAATTGAATTTTTAGGAAGAATCTTACTCACAGATGATTTTTGTAACTTGATCTCTGTAGTTGAAGATATCTTAACTTCAACATACGTATCACCTACTTTTACTATTGTACCTAATATTCCGCCAGCTGAAGCAATTTCATCTCCAACTTTTATTTGAGTCAACATTTTCTTATGCTCTTTCATTTTTTTTGATTGAGGTCTGATGAGTATAAAATACATCAGTACAAGAATGAATATAGGTAATAAGAAGCCTAGAGCTGATGGCTCTTGTTGTGCTGATGCAGCTATTGCGATATCTATAATATTCATTGGCTATTTGAGTAAATTAAATTAACTTTTTCCATCATTTGCTCGAGTGTACCATCATATATAGCGGTTCTTATTTTTTTCATAAAATCTTGATAGAAGTATACATTATGAATGCTCATAAGTCTCCCCGCAAGACTATCATTACATTTGTCTAGGTGTTTTAGAAAAGATCGACTATAATTCTTGCAAGTATAACACGTGCAAGCCTCATCAATCGGCTTTAAGTCATTCTCGTATTTACTATTTCGTATGTTCATAGTTCCATGGTTAGTAAATAATTGACCATTTCTCCCATTTCTAGTCGGTATAACACAATCAAACATATCGATACCCTCATTCACAGCGTAGATAATATCTGTAGGTTTTCCAACACCCATCAAATATCTGGGTTTGTCATCTGGTAGTTTTGAGGATATATTGCTCACAATTCTCTCTCTAATCATTTTCGGCTCACCAACAGACAGGCCACCAAGAGCATAACCATCAAAATCAAGTTTAATGAGTTCGCTCAATGATGTCTCTCTCAAGTCCTCATACATACCTCCTTGAACGATTCCAAATAGTGACTGATTTGATGAATGAGCTCCTTTTGAAAGTTCAGCCCAATATAATGAGAGTTCCATTGATTTTTCTATTGCTTCTTTAGATAACGGATATTTAGGACATTCATCAAAAATCATCATGATATCGCTACCAAGCATTTCCTGAATTTTGATAGATTTCTCAGGTGATAGAAATAAAGTATCACCATTTAATGGAGATTTAAATGTTACTCCTTTGCGGCTAACCTCCGTATGTTCAGACAAACTAAAGACTTGGTATCCACCAGAATCAGTCAAAATTGGTCTGTTCCATGCAATGTAATCATGTAGAGTTATAGATTTTATAGAACAAATTTCACTTATTTTACTCATGAGGTGATATGCATTACATAACATTATTTCAGCATTACAATTCTCTAAATCATTTTCTGATAACCCTCTTACTGATCCGTAAGTTCCGACAGTCATAAATGCTGGAGTATTAACTTCTCCATGATCTAATGTTAAAAGACCTAATCTTGCTTTTTTATATTTCTTCTTAATATTAAATTTCATGATTCCTATTGAGAAACATACTATCACCATAACTATAGAATTTATATTTTTTGTCTATTGCCATTCTATAGAGTGATAGTATACGAGATCTACCGATAAAAGCTGCGACTAGGAGCAACAATGATGATTTTGGTAAGTGAAAGTTTGTAATTAAGCAATTAATTGCTTTGAATTCAAAACCAGGATAAATAAATAAGTTAGTCTCTCCACTGTATGTTTCTTTTATATTATTCTGATAACAATGCTCCAAAGCTCTTGTGACTGTAGTGCCCACAGCAATAACTTTATTTTTATTTTTTTTTGCTTTTTCTATCATATTAAATGTTTTAGTATTGACACTAAATTTTTCAAATCCTATATCATGACTAAGATAATTATCAGAAGTTATAGGTTTGAAAGTATTGTAACTGATATGTAGTGTTATATATTCTACTTTGACGCCTTTGGTTTCAAGTCTCTGAATCATATCTTTTGTAAAATGTAAACCAGCTGTCGGTGCTGCTATAGATCCTTTTTTTCTTGCAAACACTGTTTGATACTTTTCTCTATCTTGTAAATTACTATCTCTCTTGATGTACTTCGGAAGTGGGATGTTACCATATTTATCTAAAATTTCTAGAATATCTAAATTATTTAAGTTTAATAAAAGTAGTGTGTTCTTTTTAACCTCCAAAACCTGAAATCTCAAATTATTATCGGTCAATATTGCATCTATTTTTGGTGGTCGTGATGATTTGTAAATTACTGTAAATGCCTTATTACTTTTGCAATTCATAAATAATATCTCGACAGCTCCACCGCTGCTTTTTTTTAAATTCATTCTCGCTGGAATTACTCTAGTATCATTGAGAATTATTACATCTCCACAATCAACTAAATTACATATATCACTGAAAGTTTTATGAGATAAACTATCTCTCTTATGGCTATAACACAAGAGTCTAGAATCAGAGCGCTTTTCTTTGGGAAAATTTGCTATCAAATCTGTGGGTAATTCAAAATTATAATCGTCTATAGAGCGAAATTTCATGATATTGGATGGTACTCTGAATCTAGACCAAGTCAACTATGCTGAATATTAGCAAATACTTATATTGATTTCAGATGCATATTTTGCTCTAATAACTATATGAGTTTAATAAATAACTTCCCGTATGATGGGATTGTGACAGTAAATAGAGTCATACTAAAAGATGGTTATACCACAGATGATCTTCAAATGCGTGTCGCTGAAATGTGCGAGAATGTCAAAACATATCATTCTGAAACAGGATTTATTGGTGGCATGGTAGTTCTAAACAGTGGTCAGATCTCTAATGAAGGTAGCAATGTTGGTAAGGCGCTTGATTCGGAACTAAAAGGTCGAGAAGCACTAATAATCACTTTTTGGAAATCGTATGAAGATCATGAAGAATCACATAAAAGCGAGACGTTCCAGCCTCTATTTCAAAGAGTCATAGACATTTGTGAAAATGGAAATGAAGAGATAGTCTATGAGATGTTGTGGTCAGGCGGAGCTTACACACCAGAGATGGCAAAGAAAGCTCAGGCAGCGAAACTACAAAAATAATTAGACTATTGGTGGATTTTTCTTGTTGGTTCTCTTGTGTCGACCGCCAACTAGTTTGTGCTTTTTAAGCTTCTCCTCGAGACTCTCGAGGGTAGTGTCTTTGAGGGCAATTTCTTTTTCCAACCTTATCTGCTTAATGATGTAAACGATAAGCAAAAATATTATAAGACCACTTATTATCCAGTATGTATTAAATTCGTTCATACATAAGTAAATATATCATAGATTTCATGACGATGAGTTATTTGTTACAATATTTTGTATGCCACTGTGGTGAAATTGGTAGACACGAGGGACTCAAAATAAATAAGTAATTTAATATCCCTTTGTTTTATTAAAGTTTCGAGAGTATTATCACAATCATTTGACAAACATTCGTAATGACAAACGCCTGTTGTAAATGTTTGTATTTTGATAGTATTAAATTAATGGCGTGGTGGTGGAATTGGTATACACGGCAGATTCAAAACCTGCTCCTTCGGGTTGAGGGTTCGAGTCCCTCCCACGCTATTTTAGAAAAGATTTTTCTTCTTCATTATATTGATTTTAATATCCTTTCATTTATTTTCATCTTCAGTATAATTACAGTATGCATTGAATAGTTTTATAAAGTCATCTTTATAAGATTTATATCTTTCAGAAACAGTTAAATTAATAATATCTCTTGATGATATATTATAATCTTTAATATCGAATGTTATCACTAAATTATCTTCAATCCACTGATGAGGTAGAAGTCTTAACTCCATTCTTTTTTTTGCTTTATATATCTTTATTTGTCCATATTTACTGTCAATAAAATTATTGACCCATACCGAGTCTCTTGAAGTCTTACCAGTTATCATCGAAGAAAAACTAGAAGTATCAACCTTCATGCCACAAATATGAAACTTTTTTCCATCACGAATAAATATAAAATAATAAATATTTGTAAGGTTAGGATGATTTTTAAAGAGCATATTAAATTTGTCATCGAGAATTTTAACCCATGATCTGACTATATCGTCGTAACGTTTTTCTAAAAATAGTTTATCTAAATTACTATCAACAAATTTTTGACCTAATGATGTCTCTCCTGATTGTTTTTTCGATCCACCCCAAGATAACATTTTAATATCCGCACCATATTTTTGATTTTTCTCTATTAGGTCTATTGGATAACTCCCTGCTCCTATAGAATTTAAACCAAGCGCTTGAACACCCCATTGTTCAATGTGCTCTTTCGGAATCTGTATAGGATTCGTAACTTGCCCTTTTATCAATTCGGGTTGTGATATTACTGCTTTAAAAATAAAATAACTTATTACGCTTTGAGCATCTTTATTAAATATTTGAGTAAGTTCTGGAAGGGTAAGACGACTTATAATCATAAAATCTCTTAAAAAAATTACACTTTTTTATCTAAGCATGATTTTATGATTTTTGCTAGTACCTCAATTAGTTTAACTGTTACTGAGTTACCAGATTGTTTATATAATTGACCATTTGGTGACTCTTTTGGAAGTTTAAAACTCTTTGGAAATCCTTGTAACAAAAAACACTCTTTTGGTGTAAGTTTACGTATCCCTTTATCTGTAAGAATTAATGGAACATTATGACCTCCTGTTCCCATATTGGCAGTTAACGTTGGGCATAATTGACTTTTGTTTTCACGAACATACTGTCTTCTCCACTGATAAAAAGTATCTTTAGATTTCATATCATTTATTAAGTCTTTATACATATACTTATCATCGCGATAGTAATATTTCTCATCAACATTTTTCTCTAGTAACGTTTTAAAATCAGTTTTGTTGTTATTCTTCCTTGGGGGAAAGGACATTCTAAACTTAGTTGTCATAGGTTGTGTTGAATCTAAATAAGCATCCCTACCCTCACGAAAACAAATAATAAATGTTCTTTCTCTATTTTGAGGAATCGATGTGTAGTCTGCAGTATTGAGCACATGATTAAATACACAGTAATCACGATTTTCTAATTCTTCTCTTAAAATTTTGAGAGTTCTACCTTTATCATGAGTAGAAAAGTTTTTTACATTTTCAAGGAGTAGTACTTTGGGTGGATTATTAAATTCATCTATCAGTCTTAGAATTTCAAAAAAGAGATTGCCTCTCTCATCTTTTAATCCTTTTCGATAACCAGCAACAGAGAATGCTTGGCATGGGAAACCTCCAGTCATTACATCAACAGGTTCTAGTTCTGAGGCACTTAATTTATGAATATCTTTTAGAATGTATTTATGTTTATGGTTTATCTTATAGGTTTTAGAACAGTGAATGTCGTTATCATTTGCCCAACGTATATCGAATCCTTGGTTTTTAAACCCAAGTTCGATACCGCCGACTCCAGAAAATAATCCACCCACTTTGTACATTTATAGTTTCTCTGACTTTACGAATTATTTGCTAAATTGAATAGTACGCCTTTTGACTTTATGATATTTTCTGACGCAGGCGTAGCATCTGCAACTTCAGCAACTGTATAGATACCCTCAGCAGATTCAAATGATTTAGATTTCTCACTCCAGAAAACAGTGCACATTTTGTCTTTTGATAAGGCGACAATAGTATTATTGATTACAGTTGGTGGTATCACTAAACATTCTGACATAGATTACTCCTGTAGTTAGTTAAGTGTGATTTTCTAAACGAAAACTTACACTTTTATTATAACACAAAGTACAAATGAATGTTAAAATATCGAAAATGTGGGGTTCATAGGAACGATGTTCTCAAAATCCCTTTCTCGCAAGAGAGTATCGGTTCGAGTCCGATCAGTGGTAATTGGGAATCAAAATGATTAAAAAAATATTAAATAATTTAAAAAATCAGGGGATTAAAGTAAATCAAGTTCAATCAGATCTATTAGAAGAAATGATAGATAGTTTATCGATAAATAAATCCTCGATTAATGTACTTAAGAACAATAGAGTAAATAAAAAAAATTTCTATATATGGGGTGATGTTGGTAGAGGTAAAACTATAATGACAAAATCTTTTCTAGATTCAATTCAGAGTAAGAAGGCTATATTTCATTATATTGATTTTATGCAAGACATTCAAAGTCAGTTATACTCGTTATCGGGTAAAAAAAATCCAATAGAAAAAGTAGCTCAATCATTAAATAAAAGATATGAAATAATTTTTATTGATGAATTTCAAGTCGAAGATGTAGCTGACGCAATGATTGTAGGAAAATTATTGGACAATCTAAATCGTTTAGGTGTTATTCTCTATTTGACATCAAATGTACATCCGAATGATCTTTATAAAAATGGTCTGCAAAGAAAAAAATTTATAGATGATATGTCTCTTATAATTAAATCTTTCAATATTTACGAATTAAATGGGGAGATTGATTATAGAGCAAGAAATATCGTGAATGAAGATAAAGATAAACTTAACCAGGTTTATACAGATGAAGAAATAAAAATTGTCATCGAAAAGAATTTTTTTAATAAGGATTATGATAAAAATAAATTTCAAATCAACTCGAGAGAGTTTAGTTGTAAAGCTTATTCAAAAGACTTTATCTGGTTATCTTTTAATATCTTTTTCTCTGAACCTAATGGTTCAGACGACTATATTGAGTTATCGAAAAAAATGGAATGGATATTTTTGAATGATTTTAGAGTCTGTGATGATGAATCCGCTGATATCATCAGAAGATTTATATCTTTTATAGATGTCTGCTACAGAGATAGAACTAGAATTAAGTTTTTTTTTGGAAGTTGCTCATATAAGAATTTGTATACTGGTGAAAAACTCAAAATCCTTTGGGATAGATGCAAAAGCAGATTGTCTGAAATGCAAACATCAAATTATTTGAGTTAAACTTTTTTTAAAGAATCAATTTTTTATTTTTTAAAATCAGCAGCCTCTTCAGAACCCTTGGTTGCAGAACCTTTACTATAACTATGTGCACCTGTTCCAGCTAAATTACCATCTGATACAATAAGATATTCATCCCTAATAGGTTTACCATCAAAAAAACACTCTAAAATTTCTCTAACTCCATCAGCATATCTAGTTTGGGCAGATAGTGAGGTCCCCGATGTATGTGGCGTCATACCTTGATGAGGCATACTTCTCCAGACATGATCATTAGGTGCAGGCTGAGGAAACCAGACATCACCCGCATAACCAGATAGTTGTCCGATAGATAGTGCTTCCGCAATAGCTTCTCTGTTACATATCTTCCCTCTAGCAGTATTTATAATATATGCCCCTCTTTTCATCTTGCTAATAAGTTCTTTATCAAAAAGATTTTCAGTCTCAGGATGAAGTGGACAGTTAATAGTCACCACATCACAGATCTCGACCATAGACTCAACTGACTCATGAAATGTTAGATTTAACTCTTTCTCAATAGAATCCGGTAGTTTATGTCTGTCAAAATAATGGAGATGGACGTCAAATGGCTTGAGTTTTCTCAAAGCATCTAAACCAATTCTCCCTGCTGCAACAGTGCCAATATGCATACCCTCCACGTCATAACTCCTTTTTACCGCATCTGCGATATTCCAGCCTCCAGCTTTCACAATGCTATGTTGTGTGTGATAATCTCTGACCATTGACAAAATCATCATGACAATATGTTCAGCCACTGAGCGTGAATTACAGTACGTGACCTCAACTACATCAATGTTATTATCCATAGCAGCTTGCAAGTCAACATGATCAGAGCCGATGCCTGCTGTGATAGCTAGTTTAAGTTTAGACGCTCTCTCTATCCTGTCTTTTGTAAGATAATATGGAAAAAATGGTTGAGATATAACAATATCTGCATCAACAAGATGCTTGTCTGCCTCACAACCTTCGCCATCTTTATCTGAAGTAACAAAAAATTCATGACCATTCTGTTCTAGAAATTTCCTTAATCCCAGCTCTCCAGATACACAGCCTAAAAGTTCTCCTGGATTGAAGTCCCTACCTTTTGGGGACGGTAATGTCATGCCATCCGGATATTTCTCTATCCTAGGTAGCTCATTTAATGGATATGATTTTGGCATCCCATCTTTTGGATCATCATATAATATGCAAAGTATTTTCATGTTAACTCCTTGTAACAATCATCATTTAAAGTCAATGTTCAAATATAACTCTTATTATGTAAGTTATATATTCATGATAACATCTAGTTTTCTTTCAACAAGCCATATATAGATGATATTATATTATTTATGAAAAAATTAGTAGCATACGGAATCGGAAATGCACTGCTAGATTATGAATACCTAGTAGATGAGAGTTTACTCGAGGATTTAAAACTCCAAAAAGGGACAATGTTGTTGAATGAATTTGATCAGCATGTATCAATCCATAATTCGCTAAAAAATAAAATTAAATCTAAAAAGATCATGCCTGGCGGTTCTGTCGCAAATTCAATTTATGCCATGGCCAAATTTGGCAATAATGTTTGCTTTTCTGGCAAAGTATCAAATGATGACTCAGGAAATAAATTTATCAAAAGTATTGAAGATTCTGGAATTCAATCTGATGTACAAAAGATTGATTCTGGGAGTAGCGGAGAATGTCTAGTTCTAATTACACCAGATAATGAGAGAACAATGAATACATATCTTGGATCGTCGAGTATGTTGGAACAAAATGATATATCTAGAGATCTAATTGCTAGTTCAAAATATCTCTTAATTGAGGGTTACTTGGTAAGTAATGATAGAACACTGTCCGTATGCAATAACGCTGTTGATATTTCACATGAAACTAATACAAAAATAGTAATTACATTATCTGATCCGAACATTGTTCAATATTTTAAGAGCAACATTCTGTCATTGCTTCAAAAGAAAATTGAGTTCATCTTTTGTAACGAGCAAGAGGCGTATAATTTTTCAGAAATCAATGAACTTGATAAATCTCTAGATTATCTAAAGAATTTCTCAAAAAGAGTAATCGTTACGCTTGGTGATAAAGGGGCTATATATAGTGACGATGATAATTATCACAGAGTTAAGGGTAATAAAGTTCACTCAATAGATTTTACTGGTGCAGGCGACATGTTTCTTGGAGCTTTTATGCATTACTTCGTTACTTATGCAGATATAAAAAAATCCCTCATATTTGCGAATAATTGTGCTTCGGAAATAATTAAAGTTTATGGTGCAAAGTTTGAGGAGGACTCAGACTATAAATCCTTAATAAGTAGATGAAACTACCTTATCTAAAATACACATTGGGTCATCTGACTCTGTGATTGGTCTACCTATGACGATATAATCAGCACCCAAACTACATGCTTGTTTCGGTGTAAAAGCATTATTGTGATCATCACTATCCAGAGATAATCGTATTCCAGGTGTGACGAATAAAAACGACTCCTCTCTAATTCCAATTGACTCAATATCTGATGGTGAGCACACAACACCATCTAATCCTACATCACTTACCTGATTAGCAAGTATTTTTGCTAGATTATCTCTTTTGCCAATACCAATGCGTGAAAGGCTCTCATCTGAATGACTAGTTAAAACCGTAACCCCGATTAATTTTGATTCAGAATTAATCTCATCTCTAGCTTGTAAAGCCGCTCTCATCATCTCTGCTCCACCTAGAGCATGTACATTCAGCATCCAGATACCTAATTTATATGCTTCTATTGATGCTTTGTATACTGTAGTTGGTATATCATGGAATTTGAGATCAAGAAAAATTTTAAAACCTTTTGACTGAAGTTTCTCAACTAAGCTTGGTCCATACTTTGTAAAAAGCTGTTTTCCAACTTTTAACTTGCATTTATTATTATCTAGTCGTTCACAAAATTGCCAGACTTCTTTTTCATCCGAATAATCAAGTGCTATGATGACTTTACTGTCCAGCATTTTTCTGACCTCTCTCTATCAAATCAAATGACGTAATCGGTTTTGAGGAATTCCAGTTGTTGCAACTTGGACATAACCAATTCAAAATATTAGATTTATACCCACAATTCGAACATAAGAAAATAAAACCTTTATCAAAGATCTTCTTATAACTATTTATCATATTGTCAACTGTTGGTATTTTAGTCATGTCATTTTTTTCCACTGTTGCTAGTGTGCAATTGATTGTGAAATCATCATAATCACTGACACCATGATATCTCTTTATATATGATGAGGCTATAGTATCATTACCCTCATAGAGTAGATAAACATATACTCCAGGGATGAATGGAAGCTCGCTTTCACCAGATAGCGATTGTATGGTATCCATCACTAGACTACTGTTATGTTCTGATTTAGTTAAATTAATTATTTTACTAATAATATATTTAGAAAAATCTGTATCAACTTGTATTGCTTGAGTGTAATATTGCAAAGAACGTTTAACGTCTGTTTCTGAATAGTATTCTCCAAGCTGGAGATATGGCCTTAAAGACATTGGTGATATCTTGAGTGATTTTTTTGTAACAACAACCGCTCTTTCAATTTCTGAATCATTATAATGATTATTTGATATTTCACAAAGATAATGAGAAATTAATAAATCTCTTGGATGATTGTTTATCTCAACACTATCAGATTTATTTATTGTATTAATTGCTTTATCCCAATCTTTGATAACCTCATAAAGTTTGACTAACTCCTCATAACAAGAGAGTGCATATGAGTCAAATTCAGAGAGATTTTTGAAGATTTTCTCAGATCTATCGTAAAGTCCTGCTGAATGGAAATCTTTTGCTAACTCATATAACGCTTGATTTTTTAACTCCTTCTCAAGTGTTGGCCTTGATAAAAGATTTTGGTGGATTAGTATTGCTTTATCAAACTCTCCTCTTTTACGATAAAGACCTCCGAGCGCCAAATGAGTTTCAATTGTAGAACTATCTACATCCATCAATGCAGTAAATATTTTAAAAGCTCGATCCTCTTTATTGTTTAATAAGTAATTCAAACCTCTATAATACTCTGCGTTAAAAACATTTTTAGTTACTTTCTTTTCTGGTTTGTAATAATAGTAAAAAATAATTGATGTTATAGCTACCGCAGCAACGATAAAATAGATCATTAATGATCGTCCCTGAGTGGATTCTTCCTCATACTATCTATCTCATCCTCTTTTATTTTCATTGATTTTTTAAGCCCTATATTTTCATGCTTATGTTTAATGTATGCAGAAAAGAAAAATAATAAAGCTAAAAATGAGCCCAGCAAAAAACTTATAAATAAAAACAGAGGGATTGGAGCAGTATATGTTATAAAATATAAGTCAAGATCTATGTTACCAGCATTAAACATTGAGATGATTATTGAAAATGCAATTAGTGAAAGTGTTATTAGAAATATAAGTACTCTAAACATCTTAGTAACATATTATTCTATTAATAACGTAAATTGAAGAAATATGTTATTAATTTTTATTGTTGACTCTTTCTCTAAGTTCGCTGCTAGGTTTGAAATGAATAGTTGACCTACTCTCAAGCGCAATTAAATCACCTGTTTTTGGATTTCTTGCAGTTCTGGAGTTATGATGATGGAGTGAAAATGTGCCAAACCCACGTATTTCTATTCTCTCACCTGAGTACAAAGACTTCGACATTAAAGATAGAATCTTCTTGATAGAATAATCTATATCAGAGGTGCTATAAGACTCTAAGTTATCCGATAAGCTAGATACGATATCTGATTTATTTATAACCATATATCTCTAACACTCTAACCAACATCTTCTAATTGCTTAATACCAAGAGAAACTCTCTCTCTGTCTGAATCAACTGATAGAATAATCGACTCAACTTCATCACCTTTTTTATATTTACGGATTGCTTGTTCTTGATCTTCAGATTTTGATATGTCAGTAATATGAATCAGGCCATCAATCCCGCCTTCGAGTCCAACAAAGATCCCGAAATCTGTTATTGATTTTATTTGGCTCTTTAGTATATCCCCTTTGCTGTTGTTCTGCTCAAATATCTTCCATGGATTCTCTAAGCATTGTTTTAGACTTAGCGAAACTCTTCTCTTTTCATCATCAATCTCTATAACTTTGATCTCAAGCTCTTCACCAATAGAGACAATTTTATTTGGATTAATATTTTTATTTGTCCAATTAAGCTCAGAGGTTCTTATTAGGCCTTCAATGTTATCTCCAAGATCTACAAATACTCCATACTCCGCAATATTTGTGACTTTCCCTTTATATTGATTACCAAGTTCTAATGTATCTTTAACTTTATCCCATGGATCATCTTGTAGTTGTTTCATGCCCAAACTTACTCTATTTTTTTCTGCATCATATTTCAGTACTTTTACTTCTATTTCATCACCTATTTTTAATAATTCACTTGGGTGATTAATCCTTTTCCATGAGATATCTGTTATATGTAGTAAACCATCAATACCCCCAAGATCAATAAATGCGCCATAGTCTGTGAGGTTCTTTATGAACCCTGATACAATCTTACCTTCAGTATACTTATCAGCAACCTCATCTGGGCTGGAGGTTTGATCTAATAAAACTGCCTTTCTTGACAACACAATATTATTTCTAAGTTTGTCCATTTTAATTATCTTGAAATCGAGAGTTTTTCCCTCTATATAATCTACCTCTTTATTTGGCCTTATATCAACAAGAGATCCAGGTAGGAATGCTTTTACGTTCATGAGTTCAACTGTAAAACCACCTTTCACCTTGCCACAAACTTTTCCTGTGATAGTCTCTTGACTGGTTTGTATTTTTTCTAATTCAGACCAAACTTTTGTTCTTTTAGCCTTCTCTCTTGACAAAATAGTCTCACCATAACCATCTTCAACCATATCAAGAATGACTTCTACAGTATCACCAATTTTGATTTCAAGATCACCATTAGAGTCTAAAAACTGATTCTTAGGGATGATGCCTTCAGATTTAAGGCCTGCATTTATGACAATATAGTCGTTTCTGATCTCAATTACTTTGGCGTTGACCATACTTCCTGGAGTCATATCAATATCTTTGACACTATCTTTAAAAAGTACTTCAAACTCTGACTGCATTAAATTGTTCACCTCAATAAAATAAGAACTATCATATCTTATACAATTCAAGGATTTTATCAAGGATTCTATCTACATTTAGATGACTAGAATCTATTTCAATTGATCCAGTTGGAGCTATTAGTGGTGATATTTTCCTATTCTTGTCATTTTTATCTCTTTCTGCTAATTGTGATGTGATTTTTTCTAATGAAGCTTCTGTTCCTGCAACAGTTAATTGTTTAAACCTTCTCTCGGCTCTAACTGCTAATTCAGCTGTGATGAACAATTTAAAATCTGCATCTGGAAAAACTTTTGATCCCATATCTCGACCATTAGCAACTAACCCTGGTAGCTTTACGCAATTGTGTTGAAGTTTCATTAAATATTCTCTTATTTCAGACTTCTGAGATACTATCGATGCATATATACCAATCTCCTCATTATAGAGATGTTCAGATATATCGCTACCTCTATAATTAACCTCGTAGTGTTTTTTTTTATCTGCCACAACCTCTAAATTATTCTCTAAATTATTAATTAGCAAATTTGTGTTCTTCTCAAGAGACTCTGTCAAGCATATATAAGCCACTGATCTGTATAATATGCCGCTATCCAAGAAATAATATCCAAGCTTTTCAGACAGCTTTTTAGAGATAGATGTCTTTCCTGAGCTTGCTAAACCATCAATAGTGATAACACGTGCGATTTTATGACTCATACACTTCCACTCCTATCTCCATTAGTAAATCTATAAAATTAGGGAAAGAAGTCGATATATTCTGAGTATTAAGTATAGTTATTGGTTTCTTAGAAATTAAAGCTGCGATCGCAAAGGCCATAGCTACTCGATGATCTCCAAAACTATCGACAATGCCGCCGTTAAACTCTCCACCATGAATCTTGATAGAAGTCTTAGTAGACTCCGTCTTTATACCAAGTGTGTTCAAACCTTTCTCCATTGAGTTAATTCTGTCAGATTCTTTGTATCTTAGTTCCTCAATATTATCAATATTTGAAACGCCTTTGCACACTGCGCAGACTATGAAAAGTATAGGAAACTCGTCAATTAAATCAGATATATTCTCTCCAGATACATCAACAGCACTTAGAACGCTATATTCAGACGTGATATCGACTATGAGTTCATTTGCCTCATATCTTTTATTCTCTACTGTAATTTTTGCTCCCATTTTCTGTAATACTTTGGCGATACCTGTTCTTCTCTCGTTAAAATTAATGTCTTTCATAAATAGTTTTGAGTTCTTCTTGATTAATGCTGCCACAATAAAAAATGCAGCTGATGAAAAATCATTAGGAATTTTAATTTCTTTAGCATTTATTCTTCCTTGTCCCATAATATGAATGTTTTTACCAATTGTTTTGATAGGATACTCTAAATATGTTAGCAATCTTTCAGTATGATCTCGTGTGATAAATTTTTCCTTAACAATTGATTCGCCCTCAAGATAGATTGCTGCAAATATCATACAAGATTTAACCTGAGCACTTGGTAAAACATTATCATATTGAAAAGATTTTTTAGTATTTGAAGGATAGAATTTGATCGGTGGTTTTCCATCAAGAGTTTTTAAGTTACATCCAATTTCAGCTAGTGGACTGGATATGCGGTTCATGGGTCGATTCATCAGTGATTCGTCACCAAAAATCTCAGATGTAAAATTTTGCATGGATAAAATTCCAGATATCAATCTCATTAACGTTCCTGAATTACCTGCATTCAATTTTCCTCTAGGTTGTATGAAATTATTATAATTTCTTCCATGTATTATTAGGTTTGTGCCTTCTTCTTTTATTTCAGCACCAAGTTGCCTCATAACTTCAATAGTGGACAAACAATCATCTGCTAATAGTGGATTCAGTAGTTTAATTTCACCCTCGCACATAGAAGCAATGATAATAGCACGATGTGTTATTGATTTGTCAGCTGGTATCTCAACTTGGAAATCAAAACTATCAGATCCATTTATAATAATATTTCTTGCCATCTTATTAATTAACAGATTTATTTTTTCGTTTTACTAAATAGTCTTTTATTTTTTTCGAGTCTCCTTTTGATATCAAATTTTTGAAGGAGTCAAGATTATTAGAGAATTTAGTGATTGAAGATATTATATTAGACCTATTTGTTAATATAATATCAGTCCACATAGTAACATCACTTCTGGCTAATCTGGCTAAGTCTTTAAAACCCCCACCTGTATATGAATCTAAGTTATCAATCATTTTATTTCTAGATATTATGTCAACAAGTATGAAAGATAAGATATGAGGTAAGTGACTTGTCATCGATAGAATCTTATCATGAGTTTCTGGAGTAACAGAAATTGTTTTACAATTCAGTGTACGCCAAAAATTTATTATCCTTTTTTCGTTTTGTTTTGTTGATCTTCCCGTTGTATTTATCAAGACGAAAGAATCTTCAAAAATATCTGCATTAGAGTTTTTAACAGATATTTTTTCCATACCAGTTAGTGGATGTGAACCTATGAATGATTTATTGATTGATCTATTCTTTTTTACAATTGTAATTATTTCTTTTTTAGTACTTCCGATATCTGTTATCAAAGACTCACTCTTTCGATGCTGTTGAATGATGTCTATTGCACTATTATAAGAAAGTATTGGCACACATATAATTATTAAATCGCACTTATTTAGACATTTATACTTTCTCGAATCAAAATCATCAATAATTCTCATTCTCTTGGCATATTTAAGTGACCCTAAATCAATATCTGTCGCAAATATTTTTATTTTTGGATTAGTTATCCTTATAGCTTTCGCAATAGAACCACCCATCATACCTAAACCATAAATGTAGATATTTTTAAACATTACTTTTTGACCAGGATATGCTTCAGTTTTGATATAAAAAATTTACACTCTCCGAGTGTGCCAATCGTTAATCTCAGGTAGTTTGGAAGTTTATAGTTATCAAGTGGCCTTAATATAATACCTGACTTAAGGAGTCTATTAAAAATAGATTGTGTGGCCTTACCAAAATTTATAGTAATAAAATTAGCGTAAGAATCTATATACTTAAGATTCAGGTTATCAAGTTCTTTTGTAAGATATTCTCTACATATCTCATAATCTTTTAAACTATTTGTGAGGAATTTTTTATCTTTAAGTGACCTAATTGCCATAAGTTGGGCAATTTGATTGACATTAAATGGTTGTCTTTTGTTATTGAGTGCTAATATGAGTTTTTCACTTGCTAGACCATACCCAACTCTAACACCAGCTAGAGCGTATATCTTAGAAAAAGACCTGGTAATAATTATGTTATTGTATTTCCTCAATAGATCGACACAAGATTTATGACCACGCATACATGCATATTCAATATACGCCTCATCAATCACGATAATTATTTTCTTTGAAACTGAGGAAATAAAATTATCAATTTTCTTATGAGTAATAATCGCACCAGTTGGATTAGCTGGGTTAGGTATGAATATCACTTTTGTTTTTGATGTTATGCTATTTTTCATATCATCGAGATCAGATGACATGTAATTTGCGCCGTTTTTTGTGATTAGTTTAGACTCTCTGATTCTCGCGTTCATAAAATTGGACACTAATTTATAAACAATGAATGAATGCTTGCTAAAAAGTGCTTCTGATTGCTTAGTTAGAAATGCCTTTGCTACTAGTTCAAGAATCTCACTAGAGCCATTACCTATCACAATATTTTTTGGACTCACAAAACTTTTAGATATAAACATAGCAACTTCTTTCTTAAGAGCATCACACTTGCCATCAGGATATCTATTGATATTTTTCTGACTTTTTTCTAATATACTTAGTGCTGATTTTGATGGTCCAACTGGATTTTCATTAGAAGCAAGTTTAATAACTTTGCTGAGCTTATACTTCTTTTTGACATATTCAATATCTAAACCCGGCTTATAGTTATTTGTGGACACTTTATTAATCATTTATTGGATACGAACCAAGTACTTTAAAAAATACGCTATCTTTGCTCATCTGAGTTAAAACATTTGTAACTCTCTTGTCATCTTTATGACCTTTAATATCAATGACAAACATATATTCCCAATTATTTATTTTTGTAGGAATTGACTCTATTTTAGTCATAGTGATCTTTTTCTCTGCCAATGGTTTTAGAAGCTTTGATAATGAGCCTGACTTATTGGGTATTGATGCTAATATAGAAGTTTTATCATTACCACTGGATGCTATATTATTTTTACCAATAACGATAAAACGAGTAGTATTATCTTTATAATCATTAATGTTTTTCTTAAATATTGGGATTTGATAAAACAATGAACTATATTCACTTGCAATAGCTGCAGAATTTTTCATTTTATTTATCTTTTTCACAGCAGCTGAATTACTGGTTGCACTTATTCTTCTGGCACTTGGAAGATTTCTCTCTAACCATTGATTACATTGCAGGAAAGATTGATCATGAGCATAAATTGTTTTTATAGATTTTAATATTTTAACTTTGGATAATAAACAATGCTGAACTTTTAAATTGACTTCACCACATATTGATAGTTTTGAGGAAATTAGATTATCCAAAGTCTCTTTAATACTACCTTGTGAAGAATTCTCTATTGGAACAACTCCATAATGATAATTATTAGCCTCTACTTCATTAAATATCTCTTTAATTGAAGATGCGAAAGAGCTTTTAACTGAAGAACCGAAATATCTTATGAGCGCCAAATTACTATATGACATTTCTGGGCCTAAACAACCTACTTTAAGTTGTGTCTCAAGAGATAAACATGCTGACATGATCTCTCGAAAAACAATATATAAATGTTTTTCTGATAGAGGACCACGATTTAGCAAATTAAGCTTCCTAAGAATTTGTGCTTCTCGCTCTGGCTTAAAGATACTCTCATCACCCAATTTTTCTTTTTCAATTTTAATATTCTGTGCTAATTTTGCCCTGTCATTCAAGAGATCAACAAGTTTTTTATCAATTTTATCAATTGATTGTCTAATCTGTTTAAGTTCTTTAGCCATTATTTACTATTGTCTCCGTTGATACTGCTACTACCTTCTCGTCGTCTTGTAATACTTGCACTCTGACACCCTGGGTATTTCTATTAATTATAGGCATATCATTGACAGAAATCTTAATTGTTTTGCCTCTATTAGTAATCATTATAATATTATCATTTGCTGAGACATTTACTGCGCCTACAACTTTACCATTCCTCTTTGTTGTCTTTATTGAAATAACACCAACTCCACCACGTTTCTGGACGTTGTAATTATCAACAGATACTCTGTTCCCATAACCATTTTCAGTGACAGTTATTATTTCTCCAATATTTGGCTTTAGTATTGATACAAGAGAACTATTTGTGGTTAACTGCATGCCCTTAACACCTAACGTTCCTCTAAATCTCTCCCTTACATCTTGTTCAGAAAATCTTATCGCTTTACCATTGTCAGCAATTAACATTAGTTGTTGATTTGGTGAAGTATAATGAGCACCGAGTAATTCGTCCCCGGGTTTGAGTACTATGGCTTTAAGACCTGTTGATCTAATTTTTTTAAACAATGCTACAGGAATTTTGTTTATCATACCCATCTTCGTCGACATGAATAAATAACCGTTATCATCAACATTGTTGAGCACAACAAATGTGCTTATCGATTCATCTGCTGATAGTGGTATTACATTATTAATTGGTCTACCGCGTGCTTGTCTACTAGGATCAGGGATATCAAATGCCCTAATAGCATACACTTTGCCAAGGGTTGAAAAACACAGAATGGTGTCATGTGTGTGTGCTTGACAAATTAGTTTTGTCTCATCGCCATCTTTAAATTTCGTGGCATTGACCCCTCTTCCACCTCTTTTTTGGCTCTTGAAATCATCTGAAGGAAGTCTTTTTACATAGTCTGCTTTTGTAAGAACAACTACAACTTTCTCTTTCTTGATTAAATCCTCTTTCCTTAACTCTCCTTCATCAGCTGTAACGATGGATCTACGTGGTTCACCGTAATTGTCTCTGACATCATTGAGTTCTTTTATCATAACCTTATCAAGTTCTTCGGGACTAGTAAGGATTTTGATATATTCTCGGATTGAGTTAATTTCATTCTCATAATCAGAAAATATTTTTTCTTGTTCCATGTTTGTTAGTTTTTGCAATCTTAGCTCTAGAATTGCCTGTGCCTGTTGTGCTGATAGTTTGTATTTACCATTGATTAATCCCTGGCTCGAATCTTGTTTAAAGAACTCTTTAGTTTCTTTATCTACTACCCCGATATACTTTTCAATAGTTTTGAAATCCCAAGACTTAGATGTTAATGATATTTTTGCATCGCTAATATTTTTTGCTTTTTTAATCAATTCGATAATATCGTCAACATTTACAAGAGCGATACCCAGACCTTCCAATATATGTGCTTTATTTTTTGACTTATGGAGTTCATATAACGTTCTTTTTGTAATAATCTCTCTGCGGTGAGCTATAAATTCATTTACAATGTCAGTAAAACCCAGCGTTTTGGGCTCACCATTTACCAGACACACCATATTTACCGAGTAAGAAATTTGTGCATTTGTATGCTTATATAGAGATCCTAGAACTACTTCATGTTGTTCTCCTCTTTTTAGTTCAATTACAAGACGCATTCCATCTTTATCAGATTCATCGCGTAAATTACTTATTTCATTAATTTTTTTATCTCTAACAAGCTGAGCGATATTTTCAATCAACTTAGCCTTGTTTACTTGATAAGGTAACTCTGTAAACACAATAGAAGTCTTGTCATTATCTTTATTTTCGATTGCATGCTTTGCTCTAATTTTGAAAGAGCCTCTACCGGTAGTTAAGGCATCTAAGATTCCTCCATCATTTTTTATTTCTCCATACGTCGGAAAATCTGGTCCCTGTAAACCACTCTTATCAATTAATTCTTGTATATTCTCCTCAAGTGCAAGATGAGGTTCTTTAATTATTGCGGTAGTAGCATCTATAACTTCATTTAAGTTATGTGGTGGTATATTTGTTGCCATACCCACTGCAATCCCAGTCGATCCATTAATAAGTAAATTAGGCAATCTAGTTGGTAGAACACTTGGCTCTGTCTCCGACCCATCGTAATTAGGATTAAAATCAACAGTATCTTTGTCAATATCATGTAATAGCTCCTGAGAAAGCTTGGACATTCTTACTTCTGTATATCTCATAGCGGCTGGCGCATCGCCGTCTATAGAACCAAAATTACCTTGCCCGTCAATTAATGGATGTCTCATTGAAAAAGGTTGCGCTAGACGAACAATGGTGTCATAAACTGCCGAATCACCGTGAGGATGATATTTACCTATAACATCACCAACAATCCTTGCAGATTTTTTATAGGATTTGTTCCAAATGTTATTCAATTCGTACATGGAATATAATACTCGCCTGTGCACTGGCTTTAGACCATCTCTAACATCAGGCAGGGCTCTCCCTACTATCACACTCATCGCATAATCAAGATATGATTGCCTCATTTCTTGTTCAAAACGAATTTGTCTATTATCTGACATATGCTGTTAAGAGCCCCTATAGAGATATATAAGATAATTTTAACATAAAGCAGTTATAGACACGACAAAAATTATAAAACCTAAAAAATACAGCTATTTTGACCCCCCAGTAATACTATCGTTTTTATAGTCATATTTTTAGAATAAGTCGTATAATCATATTATGATAAAAATTGATCAAATTATTAGCCCTAAATGGATACTGACATCAAAAAATCAGAATCCAAAAAAAAATCAATCTATTGTTATAAGTGGTAATAAAATTCATGATATTTTGGACAGCAATGATGTTAAAAAGAAATACAGTACTGAGAAACACATAAAACTTCCAAATCATATTTTGTTGCCTGGGTTAATCAATCCTTATTCAGAATTGAGTCAACAACTCACAGATGAAATAATATCTTATAAATCAAAAGAAAATTTTAATAAAGATAAAGATAAAACTTCATATAGTTACTATTTAGATTTTGCTACGAAGTTGATTGCTATTAAAATTATTAAATCCGGTACAACATCCTATACAAATGTATCTTATTACCCAAATATTGTTATCGATATATTTAGTCAGATAGGTATAAGATTATTTTGTGGGTTACCTATGTTTGGTAATCAAAACACTTGGTCCAATAACGAGGAAGATTGTTTTAAAAAAAATCTCGCTGTGTACGATAAATATAAATCTTACACGAATACGAAGATGTTTTTTTGTTTATTTGTATCTGATCCTGTATCTCATTCTATGTTAATTAAACTAGCTAATGTTGCTAACGAGCTTGAGCTTCCCATTGTACTTGTAAATAACTCAATTAAATCACTAGATAATATAAAAAACATATTTGAACCTTTAATTGAACTAAACGTAGTAAACAAGAATTTTACGTGTGTAAACTTCCCTCTTAATAATTATGTATCAAGTTTGATAGATAAGTATAGTATTAATCTTGTTTTATCTGATATAACAGAGAGAATACTGAAAGATAAAGTTAAAAGAAATAATATATCAATATATATAAAAGATTATTCTATTAACATGGATATAAGTTTAATGAGAAATGTTGAGCATGTATTTTTACGTAATAAATATAATTTAAATATATCTGAATTATCAACTTTATTTTTTGAAATCATAAATAATAATGCTGCAAAAGTTGTATCTGAAGATAATAATATAGGGGAATTAGAAATTAATAAAAGCGCAGATATGATATCAATTAATATTGACAGGTTTGACTTGATTAAAAGAAACGTAATGAATTTACACTTTTTTGACTCAAAACAGTGTAACATGATTGATAATGTTTGGATTGCAGGTAAACATATATACAAAAATAGAAAATTAGTTACAATAAACGAATATATTCTGTATGATGAAATTGAATATTTAAATGGATCAAAATAGATGTCAGCGAATAAAATTGAAATTCAAAATTTTGATAAGCATGCATATGAGTGGTGGAATAAAAGAGGTCCATATAAGCTACTCCATAATTTAACTCCAATAAGATTAAAATATATCTTGGATCAGATTGATATAAACAATAAGAAAATTCTTGATATTGGTTGTGGTGGAGGATTACTATGTGAAGCTCTCCATGATGCTGGGGCTGTTGTTTATGGAGTGGATGCCTCTAAAAAAACGATTGAAATTGCTAAAAATCATGCAAATGAAAGAGGTCTTAATATTAATTATACCTGCCAGAGTTTTAGTGATTTTGTTAAGTCTAATGATCAAAAATTCGATTATATTGTTTGCTTCGAGATGATAGAACATGTTGATGATCAGAATCAGTTAATAAATGACATAGCAGTTCTATTGAATAAAAAATCTAAAGTGTTTTTTTCAACTATAAATAGAAATTTATTATCATTCATTTTTGCTAAGGTACTTGCAGAATATGTATTTAAAATGGTACCAGAAAATACACATACTTATGATAAATTTGTAAAACCCTCCGAATTAAATAGAATGCTTGTGAAAAATTCTTTCGAAACTGATAATATTGCTGGTATCAAATTCAATCCTATAAATCAGAGTTTTTCGATCTCTGAATTTAACAAAATTAATTATTTTCTAACTGCAGTAAAGAAGTAATATGTTGAAAAAGTCGGTGTTATTTGATCTCGATGGAACACTTGCAGATACTTCTGTGGATATGTGTAATGCTCTTAATGTAATATTAAAAAAAAGAGATCTGAAAATTGTTGAATGCAAAGATTTAAAATATCATATCTCTAGAGGTGCTGTTGGAATAATTAAATATGCATCAGAAGTAAATGGTAGGTCTATAGATTCCTCAATGATTCGATCAGATTTTTTAGAGGAGTATTCAAAGAATTGCTTTGTTGAAACTAGATTAGTACAAGGTATGAGTGACTTACTAAAGTCTCTAGAAAGAAAAGGTTATAGATGGGGAATAGTCACAAACAAGCACTCTAAATACGTTGACAAGATAGTCAAAGGACTGAACATTACTGAGAGGTTATCATGTTTAGTCACTGGTAATATGGTAAACGAACCTAAGCCAGCACCAGACTCCCTTATTCATGCTATGTGTTTATTAGAAGAAGAACCAAAAAATATTATCTATGTTGGCGATGATGAGAGGGATATTATTGCTGGGAAAGCGGCTGGGGTTCAAACAGTCGCAGCAGATTTTGGTTTTATACTGGATCGCTCTGAAGTCAATTCATGGAATGCAGATAATATCATTCTACAGCCAGCAGAACTAGAAGCCATTATAGATTAATATTTTTATCATAAATATAAACAAAAGTACCTTCATCAACTAAGCAAAATAGTTCAATTACATCTTTATTTCTCATTCTTATACATCCATATGATGCGGGATGACCAATTAATTCCTCATGTGCGGTCCCATGAATATAAATAAATCTTTTATGAGAATCCACATTATCACCTAGATTAATCCCTCTTTCGCATCCCTTTAACCAAAGAATTCTAGAAGTAATTAAGTCATCAAATTCTTTAAAATGCTCATTTTTAAACTTCTCATGCTCTGGCTCGGATAAATCTTCAAGAGTAATACCACCTTTTACAATCTTCCTTCCTTTAAAAATCGTATTTATCGGTCTATTTTCGCCAATCTTATCATTAATAGTATGTAGTCCTAGTGGTGTCTGATATGAATTATTTATATTGCCGACACCAAATCTTGATGATGAAATATCGTATGATTTTTTTTTCTTTAGATCATTTATCAAAAATAACTTTTGAATATTTAAATCTATTAGTATAAATTTATCTAGAGTACTTTTTGGAAATTTTTCTTTGATTAATTTTTCAATTAGGTAGACTTCCTCTGTTACATCTAGCATTATCAATAAACCATAACATCGTCGCTAAGATCAGTAGGATTATATTTTTTCTTAGCGGTATCATTTCTTAGATGATCAAGCTCTTCTAGATATTCTTCAGTGACATTTCCAGTTACATATTTGCCATCGAAACACGAGGAATCAAATTTGAGAGCATCTGCATTAGGAGCTTTTACTGCTTCAATTAAATCCTCTAAGTCCTGATATATCAATTTATCAGCATTAATAAGCTTTGTTATATCATTAATATTTCTTCCACTTGCTACGAATTCATTACTAGCAGGCATATCAATGCCGTAAACATTCGGATACTTTACAGGGGGCGCTGCCGAAGCCATATAAACTCTCTTTGCTCCTGCATCTCTTGCCATCTCAATGATTTGTTTTGACGTCGTGCCTCTCACGATTGAATCATCTACTAATAGAACATTCTTATTACTGAATTCTGTAATAATTGCATTTAATTTTCTCTTAACTGATTTGATCCGTTCATTTTGTTCAGGCATTATAAATGTTCTACCTATGTACCGATTTTTAATAAAACCCTCTCTATATGGAACTCCAAGAGATATAGCAAGTTCAAGAGCAGAAATTCTACTGGTGTCAGGTATCGGTATTACCACATCAATGTCGTGATCATTCCACTCTCTTTTGATCTTATCAGCTAATTTCTGACCCATCTTCATTCTAGCCGAATACACTGATATCCCATCTATAATTGTATCGGGGCGTGCAAAATATACATACTCAAATATGCATGGAGTAAGATTAGTTTTATCTGAACACATTCTAGAGTGTATTTTTCCATTCATATCAACATAAATCGCCTCTCCTGGTAAAATATCTCTCTCGAGTTTAAAACCAGCAGTATCTAACGCAACAGACTCTGATGCTATCATTGTTTCTGTTTTGCCATTTTTTAATCTAGTCCCGTAACATAAAGGCCTAATACCATTAGGATCTCTAAATGCAACAATTCCTCGTTCAGAAATTAGAGAAACAACAGAATAGGCACCTTTCACTCTTCGGTGAACGCCTGCGACTGCGTAAAATACATCATCAGGAGTGAAACTCTCCTTGCTATGCAATTGAAGCTCATGTGCAAATATGTTTAGTAAAATTTCAGAATCAGATCTTGTGTTGATATGACGTAAATCTTCGCTAAAGAGATTTTCTTTTAGTTCATTTGAATTAATTAGATTACCATTATGTGCTAGCCCAATCCCATATGGAGAATTAACGTAAAATGGCTGTGCTTCTGCTGAACTCTCAGCATAACCCGCTGTAGGATATCTCACGTGCCCGATACCTGTAAAACCACGTAACCTCTCAATATGTTTTTTTTCAAAACCATCTCTTACAAGACCTAGTGATTTACGAAGAAGTATTTTACCACCATCATTGGTTAGAATACCCGAGGCGTCCTGGCCCCTATGCTGTAATACAGTTAATGCCTCATAGATATCATGAATAACTGCACTTTCTCCATATACTGCTACGATCCCACACATAACTATATATTAATCCCCATATCATCTAATAGTGAATTTGTATCGCTAAGATATTCGTTGATTATAGCATCAAAAAACGATATGTATTGGGATTCTTGGAAGAATATATTTTCTCTGAAATCAGTAAGATCGAGTAAAAAAATAGTGATTATTATAAAAACAGATCCTTTAAGTAAACCAAAAACTAGCCCTAAGATTCGATTAAAAACACCAAGACCAAAAAGACCTATCATTTTAGATAGCAAGAATCCGAGTGTTGCAGATACAATAAAAGTTGAGAGAAAAATTAAGATAAAAGCTAGGAATCTTGATATTTGAGCATTGCTGAGGTAAGCATTAATAAAATTTGTAGGTATATAGAAATAATTTGCTGATACATATATTGCAACTGCCCAACAGATGAAAGAGATTAGCTCGGTCATAAAGCCTCTGACAAGACCATATAATCCCCAAAATAATAAAAAACATGAAAGAATAATATCTGTTTCTATCACTGATCTACTATCTCTTGAATAGTTATATTTATTGATGTAATTTTTTTAATTTTTCTCTGCATGTTTAGAGCAATCTGCTTATCGAGAAAAGGTCCTATAGCTTCTCTTTGTATATTATCTATTTTTGATTTTACCTTGATCGTATTTACTAAGCCCACTTTTTCTAATAAATGCTTTATTTGTATGTCATCATTAGTTTGTATTAAAATTACCCATGACCTTCTAAGTGATTTTTTCTCTTTTATATCTGGTAATTCTTGTGTTTCATAAACTATCTTTTCAGTATTGATATCTCTATTAACAGGTATTTCAAGAGAGTAAGTAATCTCACCCATCTTTGAAAAATATACGGAGATTGTCTCGTAAAACAAATAAATAGGGATCACTACAAACACAAAAAATATGTATATAGATTTTTTATCCATTTAGAAGTTTTTTCTTGGAATTTTTTTGATAATTCATAAATTCTGAAACTGTATAAAATGAACCATATATTATTAATCTATCTCTAAGATATAGTTTTTCATATGCTGCTTCGAAAGCACGATGCATATTTTCAAAACAATCAATCTTATTCTCATCGATCAGATCTGTTACTCGTTCTTTAATTTCCGAGGAATTCATTCCTCTTTCACTATCAATAGTTCCAATGAACCATTTTTCAACAATCGGTAATAAAGGTCTTATCAGGCTATATGCATCTTTATCATTAAGTAGACCTATGACAGCATAAGTTTTCTTTTTATCCTCTTTATTCAAATTATCAAAGAGTTTTACAGCAGAATCCTCATTATGAGCAACATCAATGATTACTTCAGGGTGTTTGCTACATTTTTGGTACCTACCCATGAGAGATATATCTTTTAATCCTGAAAATAAAAGGGTGTCATTTTTTAAGATGTCACGATCAAGTATCTCAATCGCTTGCAATGCAGCGGAAGCATGATCATACTGAAAATCGCCTGTTAGAGGTAACAGGGGAAGATTTAGTCGAGTACCATTCATACCTCTCCACTCCCAGTGACTATTATAAATATTATGTGAAAAATGCTTATGTCCGAAAATAAATGAAACTTTATTTGATTGAGCGTTTGACAGTAATGTAGCAGGTGGATTGCTTCCAGCAAATAAAGAATAACATGATGGTCTCATTACACCTGCCTTTTCGTTTGCAATACTATCAATAGAAGATCCTAAAAATTCTGTATGATCAATGCCAATAGAAGTGATTATGGAAAGATCAGAGTCAATTATATTGGTTGCATCTAATCTACCTCCTAATCCTACCTCTAATATTGCGTAATCAAGATCCTGCTTACTAAATATGTAGAATGCTGAAAGTGTTGCAAATTCGAAGTATGTTAATGTCGTATCACCACGGACAGCATCGATAAGTTTAAATGCCTCTATTAACAATTCATCAGCAACATTTTGCTTCGATATTTTTATTCTCTCATTGTATTTAATGATATGTGGTGATGTGAATGAGCCAACTTTGAGCTTTGATGCATGAAGAAGACTCTCAAGAATAGCAACAGTCGATCCTTTGCCGTTTGTACCAGCTACTATAATTATTTTTTTCGCGATTTTATCTATATTAAGTTTATTATAGACAGATGTAATTCTCTCAATTTTAAAATCAATATTTTTTGGATGAAGATCCTGTTGCCAATTTAACCATTCATCGAGTGATTTAAAACGATTTATCATCTCTTATGTTACTCGTTAATGAAACTATAATGCTTGATATTTTATCTTTCTGCTCATTTCTATTAAGAATAAAGTCAATGGCGCCATGATCCTGAAGAAATTCACTTCTTTGGAAACCACTCGGTAGTTTTTCTCCTACTGTTTGTTCTATTACTCTAGGACCTGCAAAACCAATAAGTGCATTTGGCTCTGCAATATTAATATCTCCAAGCATTGCAAGACTTGCAGAAACTCCGCCCATAGTAGGGTCTGTCATGACTGAAATATAAGGTAATTTGTTTTCGGATAATTTATTAAGTGACGAACTTGTTTTTGCCATCTGGAACAAAGAGAAAAGTGATTCTTGCATCCTGGCGCCACCACTCGCAGAAAAACATAAAAGCGCCGCAGAAGTATCCAAACATCTATTTATTGCTTTAGAGAATTTTTCCCCAACAACTGATCCCATAGATCCACCAAAAAAAGAATATTCAAAGAAGCAAGCGATCACTGGGACTTTATTGACCTTGCCCTCATAAACAACTAATGCGTCAATCTCTCCAGTCTTTTTTTGTGTTGACGAGAGTTTATCTTTGTATTTTTCTTTGTCTTTAAAACCAAGCATATCAATAGGCTTAATGTCTGTAAGAATCTCATGTTTATCATCTTTATCTAAAATAACATCAGCTCTTTTTCTGGCAGAAATTCGTCCATGATGATTACACTTCGGGCAAACATTTAGGTTTTTCTCAAATTCAGCTCTATAAATTACTGTCTCGCAACTTGCGCATTTATGCCAAAGCCCCTCGGGAACAGATGCTTTATTGTCCTTATTAGCACGGATTCTTGATGGTAATATTTTGTCGAGCCAGCTCATTTATTTACTATTGATGTTTTAATTTTTACAGCATATTTATTAATATTATCAACCATTCTTTGTTTATTATGAAGATTTTCTTCAATTATTTTTACAAAGGAACTACCAATAATGACTCCATCTGATATCTTCGAAATTTCCTTGGCTGTTTTTTTGTCTTTTATTCCAAATCCAACAACTACCGGAAGATCATTTTTCTTGATTTTTTTAATCATATTAATGTTCTGTTCTATAGATTTTATATCAGAAATCTTTGAACCAGTAATACCTTTTAATGAGACATAATATAAATAGCCATTAGATGTATTTATAATAGTCTCTAACCTTGATTTGCTTGTCGTCGGTGAAGCGAGATAAATATTACAAATTTTATACTCTTTTAACACAGTTGATAATACTGATGACTCTTCTGGCGGTGAATCGACAACAAGTACACCGTCAACACCTGATTGGACAGCTATCTTAGAAAATTTCTTGTATCCTAGGTTTTCTATCGGATTTAAATATCCCATTAAGACAAGCGGAGTTGTTTTATTTTTTGCCCTAAATTTATTACAAACATCAAAGACATCATTTAAGCTTGTATTTTTTTTAAGCGATCTCTCGATTGATTTTTGTATTGTTGGACCATCTGCTATTGGATCTGTAAATGGCACACCAAGTTCGATGAGATCGACACCGGAGTCGACAAGGGTGTTCATTATTTTTACAGTCGTATGAATATCAGGGTCACCGCATACAATATATGCAATAAATACTTTTTTTTTATTATTTATGAAAGTTTTTTCTATTCTATTCATAGAGTCATTTGTGTCATTCTAGCAATAGTATCTATATCTTTATCGCCTCTACCAGATAGATTAATCAAAATATTTTTATTTTTATATTTCTTCGCAATCTTAAACGCGTATGCAAGGGCATGTGCTGTTTCTAATGCAGGTATAATTCCCTCTCTCTCGGTTAAATAATAAAATGCTTTTAATGCTTCTTTGTCAGTTACAGAAACATATTTTACACGCTTATTATCTTTCAGCCATGAATGTTCTGGTCCTACGCCAGGGTAATCTAAACCAGCTGAGATAGAGTGTGTAGATTGTATTTGGCCATTCTCGTCTTCCATAATATATGTTCTATTTCCATGGAGAACTCCAGGTTTACCTTTATTGAGTGGAGCAGCATGCTTGCCTGTAGAGAGACCGTACCCTCCTGCCTCAACACCAATTATTTCTACATCATCATTAAGAAACGGATGGAATAATCCGATCGCGTTTGATCCACCTCCAACGCATGCAACTAATATATCGGCTTTTTTCTTGTATATTGATGCCATTTGTTTTTTTGATTCATGTCCTATAATAGATTGAAAATCTCGAACAATCATTGGATATGGATGCGGACCAGCAACGGATCCTATTATATAGTGTGTATCGTCAACATTTGACACCCAATCTCTTAGGGCCTCATTTAATGCATCTTTAAGTGTCTTAGATCCTGAAGAAACGGGGATTACCTCAGCACCGAGTAACTTCATTCGGTATACATTTATTTTCTGTCTTTCAATATCTTCCTCACCCATATATACAACACACTTAATATTATATTTTGCACATGCTGTTGCAGTAGCCACACCATGTTGTCCAGCTCCTGTTTCAGCAATTATCCTAGTTTTTTTCATTGCTTTTGCAAGAAGTACTTGACCCATGGCATTGTTAATTTTATGAGCACCTGTATGATTTAAATCTTCTCTTTTTAAGTATATGTGTGATGATCCTAATTCCTTGCTTATCCTAGATGCATAATATATTGGTGTAGGACGTCCAACGTACATAGTAAGTTCTTTTGTCAACAATTGCCTAAATTTTGCTGATTTGGCAATTTTATTATAAGCTTCTAATAATTCTTTTAGAGGATACATTAGTGTCTCAGATACGAACATACCTCCGTATTCATCGAAATGACCATCTTTGTTTGGTAATTTAGGTAAAATGATTTTCTTCATCTGCTAACTATCAAATGTCCTTACAATTTTCACAAAACGCTCCATTTTCTCATGATCTTTCATGCCAACACTATGTTCTATACCACTACTAACATCTAAACCCTTGGGTTTGTATGTTACCAATAAATCATTGATATTATCAAGATTTAATCCACCAGCAACTAAGTATTCCCTAGTTTGAATAATTTTTTGTAGAGAATGATCCTCGATAAGGTTCGACCAGTTAAATGTAGTGCCTGTGCCACCTCTCTGATTAGATATCTGCGTATCAAACAAAGTCATTGATGCGCTCTCGACTAACATTTGATCAATTACGGTTTGTTCTGAACCAATATGTACGGTCTTTATAAAAGGTGTATTGAATGATTTGCAGTATTCATGGCTCTCAGAACCGTGGAATTGTAAGTAGTCTAAACTCATAATATTCTTGATTTGATTTACGTATTCAACTGGTTGATCCATAAATACACCAACTAGCGGTTTAGTGATTGTTAAAGATGATATTTCTTTTAACCTATCTTCGCTTATGCATCTTGGACTTTTTGGTGTAAAAATAAGACCGAGAAAATCAATATCCAGTGAGTCTGCATACACAAGATCGTCACTTTTTTTTAGCCCACAGATTTTAATGTATGTTCTACTCATTAGACCATTTTAACATGTTTGATTATATTTAAATATCTAGATGGAGATACTAAATTTATCCTCTAAAGAGATGTTATAACGATGAGGGTATCGTATTTTTAAGAGATACAAACCATGAGGAGGAACACTTAAACCTATTTTACTTCTATCACACGTCTCGATAAGACGATTCGCATCTCTTAATGGTATTTTACCACTACCTATGTCTATTAAAAAACCAACAATGTTTCTAACCATATGATATAAAAAACTATTTGCTGTAATATCAATAATAAGGATATCTTTCTTCGATTTGATAGATATTGCTTTAATGTTTTTTATAGGAGATGGAGAGACACAGCCTGAGCTCTGAAATGTACTGAAATCTCTCTTACACTTTAAATACTTAAAAGATTTCTCAATTTTAGAGATATTTATTTTTTTGTTAATTTGAAAAAAGTTTTCATTAAATGCTGTAAGTTGATAAGGCTTATTAATGATTATATATCTATACGTTCGATCTATTACGCTAAATCTTGCGTGAAATTTTTCATCAACATTAAAAATATCTTTTAGTAGAATATCATCTGGGAGAAAAGTATTGATTCCTCTCAGCCAATTTAACTTAGTTCGTCTTGTATCTGTATCAAAATGTATGACCTGCATAAATGCATGCACTCCTGTATCAGTCCTTCCGCCACAAGCTGTCTTCACTGGATGGTTAGCTATCTTTGATATAGCCCGATCAACATGATACTGTATTGTTTTTTCTTGATGATGTTTTTGGATTTGCCATCCGTAATACTTAGTACCTTTATATTCTAAACATAGCGCAAGTCTCATTTCCTTAGTTGCATGAAAAGAAGCTTAGCCTCATGTTTCTCATGCTCAGTTCCAGTTTGCACTACTTTTTTAATAATATTCTCTGCCTTATCTATCTCATCGGCTTCTATGTAAGTCCTGGCCAAATCTAAGTGAGAAATATCATCTGTAGATATGTCTAATTCATCATTTTCATCACTCTCGCTCCTACTAGGTGAATCCGATAGTGGTTGTTCTTCATAGTCACGCTCTTGTATTATTGTGCTATCCACAGGCTCACTTTGTTGATCAATTATTCTGGAAGTCTCCGAATCATTTGGGGTACCCATTAGTGCAACTTCCCTCCTAAGCTTTTTACTTCTAAGTTCGGTCGATTTAAGATTATCTGTAGTTTTTTTTATGTCAGTTAATAGGTTTATGATATTTAATGCATCTTCATGTAAGTTATCTGTAATGTTAACTTTAGAATCAGCATTGATGTCATTATTATCAGATACAATTTCACGTTTAATTTTTGATAATTTTTGATTGATCAATTTCATTTCGTTAGATAGTGTTCTAAATTTCTCACTAAGAACACCAATAACGAAAATAATACCTAATATGTACCATATATTTATCTTTTCCCACGGTAATGATTTAACATAGTCATAAATACTAATTAACGTAGCATCAAGTGCATCTAAATAAGGTTTTATCTCAAAATTAGTGATAAAAGACTTTATATTAGTAATAAAAACTAGAATATATGGGTTTGCTTTTATTGAATCATGTATCGCAATTAAACTAGGCAAAATTATGGAAGGTATAATATTATTTACTTCTAGACCTATAATTATCAAGAGCAACACAAAAAATATGATAATGACTTGCTTCATAAATAGTCTCCCTTAATTAGTAACTCTGCAATTTGAATGCTATTAAGTGCGGCTCCTTTTCTTACATTATCAGCAACTACCCAAATGTTCAAAATATTATCATTCTCAAGATCTTTTCTTATTCTACCAACATAAACATGGTCTGTACCAGAGCCATCAGTGACGGCAGTTGGGTACTCATTCTTTGATGGATCATCCAATAGTTTGATATATTCCAGTGCACGAAATCTATTTTTTAGTAAGTCTATATCAACAGGTTTTTTAGTTTCGATAGTTATTGATTCTGAGTGTCCTGTTATGACCGGTACTCTCACCGCCGTAGCGTTAACATTTATATTTTCATCCAAAATTTTATGTGTCTCCCATACCATCTTCATCTCTTCTTTTGTATAACCATTATCGTTAAAACTATCGACAAATGGTATGACATTGAACGCTATTTGTTTTGGATATGCATTTACTTCAACCTCTTGTTGATTCATGTAAGAATGCGTTTGTGCTAACAATTCGTTTATCCCACTCTTTCCAGATCCTGAGACTGCCTGATAAGTTGAAACGATAATTTTTCGTATATTGAATAGATCATGTATAGGCTTTAGAGCAACTAACATCTGAATAGTTGAACAATTTGGGTTCGCAATAATGTTTGTTTTAGAATAACCAGCAATTGCCTCTGGATTAACCTCTGGAACGATCAAAGGTACTTCATCATCATATCGAAAATAAGATGTGTTATCGATTACCACTGTGCCTGACTTTGCCGCCTCTTTTGCATACATTGCTGAAACATCACTACCAGCAGAGAAAAATGCTATATCTACTTTTGAAAAATTAAAAGAGGCTATATCGATAATTTCAAGGATTTCTTTTCCGAATCTTACAGTTTTTCCGGCTGATCTATCGCTTGCTACAGCATAAACATCACCTAGTGGAAAATTTCTCGACACAAGAATATCTAAAAATGATTCTCCAACTATGCCGGTTGCCCCAATGATTGCAATATTGTATTTTTCTCTACTTTTTGACATTTTTCACCAACTCATCAAGTAACAAATCACCCATTTCTGAAGTTGTCACATAGTCTTCAGAACGTGATAAATCTCTAGTGAATTTGCCTAAATTAAGCACATTGCTAACTACAGATTTAAGCGTATCTGCCAAATCCTTGCGGTCAAAGCTATATTCAAACATCATTCCCATGGATAATACCATAGCAATTGGATTAACTAAATTTTTTCCCGCAATATCAGGAGCAGACCCGTGAATGGGTTCATAAACACCATGATTGTCAGACAAAGACGCAGATGGCAACATGCCTATCGAACCTGTCAACATAGACGCTTCATCAGATAAAATGTCACCAAAAAGATTACCAGTTAAAATGACATCAAACTGATTTGGTGAGTGGATTAATTGCATAGCTGCGTTGTCTATATACATATGATTTACAGAAACTCTAGGATGCTTACTTGCAACGTCATCTACACATTTTCTCCATAATTGAGATGTTTCAAGAACATTTGCTTTATCAACAGACGTTATTCTACCTTTTCGTTTGTTGCTCAATTTGATCGCGTACTCAGTAATTCTCATGATTTCAGACTCTGTATATCTCATAGTATTAAAAGCTGATTTATTGTCTTCAGAGAAACCTCTTGGTTCTCCAAAATAAATATCACTGACTAGCTCTCTAACAATTACTAGATCAATGTCTTTTATGATATCTGGTTTTAATGAAGACTTATCGATCAAACTTTTAAAAATAAAAATTGGTCTTAAGTTAATATATAGATCAAGGGTCTTCCTCAATGCAAGTAAACCTGATTCGGGTTTCATTTTATTTGCATTTTTCTCATGTTTTTTGGTCCCGACAGCACCAAGAAGTATGGCATGAGATGATTTTGCTTTCTCAAAAGTGACATCTGGAAAAGGATTACCATGATTATCTATTGCAATGCCACCAATATCTGAAAATTCATATCTAATGTCAATAACTTTACTATCAATAAGATAATCGAGCAATTTGACAGCCTCAGACATAATTTCTGGCCCAACACCGTCACCAGGAAGTAAAAGTATTTTGTTATTCATCACTAAATAACCAAGGTTTGTTCTTTTTCATTTTTTGCTCGTATTCAATTATTTGATTTTTCTTTTTTAACGTAATAGCGATATCGTCATACCCATGTATTATACGCTCTTTATCTGATTCGTTAATTTCAAATCTTACAGCCAGATTATTCGGACCAGTTAGTGACTGGTTTAAAACATCAATTGTTAATATGTAGTCACTACTATTTATAATTTCTTCAAATAATTTTTCTAATATATCTTTATTTATTGTTATCAATAAAATACCATTTTTATAACTATTTCTGCTAAATATATCTGCAAAAGAAGTAGAGATTATAGCTTCTATACCAAAATCTTTTATTGCCCAAACAGCGTGCTCTCTCGACGATCCACATCCAAAATTATCATTCGCGATCAATATTTTTCCTGTATTGAAAGGTTCTTTATTAAGGATAAAGTCCATATTGGGCTCTCTATCTTCATGATCATCCAATGTCCCAGGTTTGGAATAACGAAGTGAATCAAAAAGAAACTTACCGAAGCCCGATTTGTTAATGGACTTGAGATACTGCTTAGGTATTATCGCATCTGTATCTATATTAGCTTGATTTATTGGTATTACCTGACCCGATATAATCTTATTCTTCATTATAGATCAGTAATATCACAAAAATGCCCTTTTACTGCCGCTATTGCAGCCATTGCTGGACTGACCAAATGTGTCCTTCCTCTATCTCCTTGTCTACCCTCAAAATTTCTATTAGAAGTTGATGCGCATCTTTCGTAGGGAGATAGGCTATCATCATTCATGCCCAAACACATCGAGCAACCAGGCTCTCTCCACTCAAATCCTGAGTCAATAAAAATTCTATCTAATCCCTCTTTTTCGGCTTGTATTTTTACATGTCCAGATCCGGGAACTACCATTGCCTGTTTAATAGAATTCGCGACTTTCTTGCCTTCTAGTATTGATGCAGCTGCTCTCAAATCTTCAATTCTCGAGTTTGTGCAAGAACCGATAAAAACTTTATCTAAGGTGATTGAATTAATAGATTGATTAGGTTCTAAGCCCATGTACTTAAGTGCTCTTGCTATCGAGTCTCTTTTCTTAGGGTCTTGTATTTTTGAGGGATCTGGAATATTCCCTGTTACATCTACAGTCATCTCTGGAGATGTACCCCAACTTACCTGCGGAACTATCAAATCAGCATCAAATTCATGAACCGAATCGAAAGAGGCATCATTATCACTTCTAAGTGTCTCCCAATATTTTGTGGCATTTTCAATATATTTTTTTGGAGGAGTATGTTTTCTATTAATAACATAATTAAATGTCTTGTCATCAAATGCGACCAAACCGGATTTAGCCCCTGCTTCGATACTCATATTACAAATTGTCATGCGACCCTCAATACTCATCTCGCTTATGCACTCACCAGTGAATTCAATTGTATGAGCTGTTCCACCGGATGTTCCTATTTTTTTTATCACATATAATATTACATCTTTAGGCGTAACAAATTCTCGAAGATTATTCTTTATACTTATTTTCATATTTTTGGCTTTCTTTACATTGATACATTGTGTAGCTAGAACATGCTCAACGTCACTTGTACCTATACCGAAAGCTAGTGCTGCTAATGCACCATGAGTTGAAGTATGAGAATCTCCACATACAAGAGTCATCCCTGGCTGTGTGATTCCTAACTCAGGACCTA
Source organism: uncultured Gammaproteobacteria bacterium (assembly GCA_902628335.1). Classification (GTDB taxonomy): domain Bacteria; phylum Pseudomonadota; class Gammaproteobacteria. The sequence continues at coordinate 38,542 of CACOMO010000003.1, read as the reverse complement.
TGACATGAACAATCCCCTGATTTACGTCATTTAAATCAAAATAAGTAATATTGTTCTCTTTACAATTCTTTACAAGTGTATCTACTTGCAGTTTTGAAATCTTATCTTCAATACCATGATTTCTAGCACTAGTAGGGACATTATGATCTGATACTGCATAAATCGAATCTTTATTCCATATCTCTCTCTGATCTAATTTGAGACCCTCAAATGCTTGCGGAGAAGTTACCTCGTGAACTAAATGTCGATCAATATATATTAAAGAGGAGTCATCAGAATTAACTATAATCTGATGCTCATCCCAGATTTTGTCATAAAGTGTTTTGCCCATAACTATACCTAATTGTTTTGAGCTTTATTTCTCAAATAAAGATCCATTAAAACATTAGCTAACATTGCCTCTGCAATAGGAACTGCTCGTATTCCCACACAGGGATCATGTCTGCCCTTGGTACGTATTGTAGTCGCTTTATTTTTTTTATCTACCGTTTTTCCGGGTACAAGAATACTAGATGTTGGCTTAAGTGCAAGGTCTACGTGTAAATCTTGCCCTGATGTGATGCCACCCAAGGTACCACCTGAATGATTACTTAAAAAACCTTTTGGTGTTAACTCATCTCTTGCTTCAGAGCCCCTCTGAGTAACTACTGAAAATCCATCACCAATCCCAACTCCTTTAACAGCATTGATCGACATCATGGCTTGGGCAATTAGAGCATCTACTTTGTCAAAAACGGGATCACCGAGTCCGATCGGTACATTCTCTGCAATCACAGAAACTTTTGCGCCAATAGAATCGCCAGATTTTCTTATGTGATTAAGATATTTTTTTAGATCATCTAGCATAGATTTATCAGGGAAAAAGAATGGATTTTTCTCAATCTCTGATTTCTGAAATTTACTAGGGATCAATTCACCTAGTTGAGACACAAAACCATATATTTTCATCTTACAATTTTTAAGTAGATATTTTTTTGCAATAGCGCCGGCTGCAACCCTTGCTAGTGTCTCACGGGCTGATGATCTACCAGCACCACGAAAATCTCTGATACCATATTTTTTTTGATATGTGAAATCCGCGTGACCTGGTCTAAACTTATCTTTAATTTCGGAATAATCCTTTGTTCTTTGATCTTGATTAAATACAATCAGACTAATAGGAGTACCCGTCGTCATGCCAGCGAATACACCTGATAGGATCTCAACTTTGTCATCTTCCTTCCTCTGTGTTGTATACTTAGATTGACCAGGTTTTCTTCTATTTAGATCTTTTTGTATATCGCTCTCATCTAACTTTAATCCAGGTGGACAACCATCAATCACGCATCCAATAGCTTTACCATGACTTTCACCATAAGTTGTTAACGAAAATATTTTACCAAATGTATTACCTGACATAAAAGACCTAAATTATTAGCAAATTGAACATAAATATCATATATTTACCAGTATATTATTATAGTACAAATCAGAGAATAATAAAAATTAGAAGAGGATTATGAAAATAAAGTATGTATTTCTAATAATTATTGTGATCCTTGGACTCCAGGGATTAATGATGATTAATGCTGACTACACTCCACACTACACGAAACTAGGATCTGAGAGATCGTTTTTCCCTGATAAATCAAATTACATTTCTACAGATGATCCAAATTTTAATAATGAAAACTTACAAGGAGCTCACACACTTGTTTTCTTCGGGTATACTAATTGTCCAGATTATTGTCCAGACACTCTTATGAAAATAAGACAAATATTCAGAAAATTAGAAAATGCTAAAATCAGAAAAGATATTCGAATGCTATTTATTTCTGTTGATACATCTGATGATATAGCAAAAATAAAAAAGTATGTAGAATACTTTGATACTAGATTTGTAGGGATAGCCCCCAAGGATGCAGAGCTGAAAGAACTTACGAAAAGAGTTGGGGTTTATTATAAAGAAATTTCTTCAGAGAATAATGTAAAGTTTTTTGATCACACAAGCGCAATATTTCTAGTAAATGAACACTCAAAATTGATAGGATTGTATACATCACCTGTGGATGCTAATAATATCTTTGAAGATATAGTAAATGATTATTAATCGATGAAAAATTTATCGAGGAACATTTTAGAGTCCATAAAAGCATATTGGCTTTTTTTATTGCCTCATTATGTTATTTCTAGATTAACTTATATTATTACCAGAACAAAAAACCCTTTTGTGCCGAGCCTGATCAAGTTATATGTTAGTTTGTTTAGAGTAAATATGAGTGAATGCGTTTATGAGTCACCAAAAGACTATCAAACTTTTTGCGACTTTTTTACTAGAAAGCTAAAACCAGGTATCCATAAAATTGATAAAACAAAAAATTCAATTGTTTCAACTTGCGACGGAACAATTACTCAATATGGAAATATCGATGACAATACAATACTTCAAGTCAAAGGTAAAAAAATATCGATAAATGATCTCACACATGATAAAAAGCTAAATGATTTTTTCATGGATGGTTCATTTCTAACAATTTATCTATCACCAAGAGACTATCACAGAGTACACATGCCATATAATGGCAAACTAACTAGCACGTCACACATACCTGGTAGATTATTCAGTGTCGCAAAGCATGCTGTAAATAAAATTCATAATCTTTACGCAAGGAACGAGCGTTTATCCTGTATATTTAAAAATGATGATCTTACATTTGCTGTAATATTTATTGCTGCCATAAACGTATCGTCAATAGAGGTAAAATGGAAAGGAGAGGTTTCTCCTCCATATCCGAAGAAAACAATATCAACTAATTATAGTAAAAAGAAAATAATTTTAGATAAAGGAGAAGAGCTTGGGATGTTCAAAAGCGGATCAACAGTAATTATGTTATTCGATAAGAATGTTGAGCTTTTATCATCTATCAAAAAAGGTCAAAAAATTAGAGTTGGCCAGAAGATAGGGAACTTATCTTAGCTAAATTTCGTGATTTGCATAATCAGGCAGTGTATCAGAAAGTTTGAATTCACTGCCAAGATTTATATACTTTTCTGCAAAAGATATTAAATCCTCACTATTTGTCTCTCGTGATAAAATTGTGTGATCGTATGTTATAGGTATACATTTTCTCTCGATGTATTTAGAAAGTTCAGTATTTAAAACGAGGTGCTCATTATGTGATATGTTTATCATTTTAATATCAGATAGTAATGTGTCTTTGATTTGATATAACTTTTTTGATTTTTCGAATGAAGCAGTAAAATATCTATCACCATAAGCGTACTTGGCACACTCAAACCTAGTCATATTAGAATCTGATGAATATACATAAGCCATTACCTCTAAAGATGAGATACCCACTATTGGTATGTTTAAAGTGTATCCAATTGCTTGAAGTGACGAAGCTGCGACTCTAGTACCAGTAAAACTAGCAGGACCTTTATTAAATAGTATACCTGATAAGTCTGATGCCTGCATATTGTTTGTATCTAGCAGGTCGTTAAGTGCTTGAAGAAATATTTCACTGTGTTTGCCATCTTTCTGATATATTTTTGTTTCTATACCTTTCTCAGATCTTAATGATAAAGACAAATCTTTACTAGAGGAGTCAATTGCAAGGATAATCATAAAAACATAGTACATCATAAGTTTTTTATATACAATTTTATGTATTCTCCCCATAGTTAAACTGGATATAACAAGACCCTCCTAAGGTTTAGTTCCTGGTTCGAGTCCGGGTGGGGAGGAATAATAGTGACTGTGTGGTATGATAAAAAAAACTCAAGAGATAAATATGAATAAAATACTCCTTACGATGCTAGTCTTAATTTTGATCGGATGCACCTCTAGTACTAATAATAAGCAACTTGAGACATGTGCTGATTCTATGTTTATTCTTACGAATGAATTGATGGCAGAAAGGTTGCCAGGTGAAGCTCAACCAGAAGCTGCAATTAGAGAATTTTTAACTCAATCTTTCAACAATAAAACTGAATATGATTACTATAACGCTTTAATAAAAATATGTGAGGATCAAAAAGATAAAGATCCAGAGAAATTCAAAGAAGATTACAAATAATACATATTTTTATTATTTAAAAATATCCTATCAACATCTGTGAATATAAGGTAGGTATTAATGCAAAAATTGTTTCTCATTATTCTATTTTGCATAAATACCACCTTACATTGTGTACAACTAATCTATTATGTCTTTCATAAAAAAACACATTTCTATGTCAAAATTACAAGTCATAATCGATAGATAGTGCTAATCCCACCCTGACACCTGGTAATGGGACTTCATTTTTAACCATAGATGAATGATTTCTTTGTGATGAATTTGTTAGATTTTCACCAAACACGGTAATTTGCATATCACTACCAGCAAGTCTCACGCCTTTTGTATACTTCATATCAAGACATACATAAGAATTTGTTTGAGTTTCGGTTGATGAAAAGTCACCCTGACTATCAACATAGACTAAGTCAGTAGTAAAACTCTCATTATTTTGATTATCAAATTGAAGACTCAAAACAGTTTTTGACGGATTAGCTCTGGGCACGTAAGTGTTGTCATCAAACACAGCTGAGACATCATCTGTCGATAATTTAGCCTGCAATAAGCCACTGGCAATATTATAGGACTTAGAGATAGATAACTCATAACCTCTAAATGTTGCATCTTTTTGTCTCCAGTCTGCATCGGTTTTGCCACCAGTTGAGGTAGTACGATCTTTAAGATAGATATAGTTGTTGATATTATTGTCATAGAATCTCATATCTATATCAAAGTCTTTGTACTCGGTGGTAATTCCAATTTCAGCACCACGTGATACTTCTCTTGAAAGCTGATTATTACCTCGTTCATATCTTTGAGTCGGTCCATGCGATCCGTTTGCAAAAAGCTCTGCTATGTTAGGGCTTCTTGATACGTGTGAATATCCTAAATATAGGTTTGTAGATTTAGATAATCTATAGAGTAAACTAGAACCTAAATTAAGAGATGTATCACCATATCTCTGAATCAGATTGTCTCTAGAATTTGACTCATATCGTACTGCGAAATCTAGCTCATAAGGCTTTCCCAAGTTTCTTTGAAAGAATGCAATAGATCGATCATATGCTATTGAAGATGGGATATATGCACTTGTCATTGGAGATTTTGTCCTTGAGTACTCAACGAGTATCCTTCTCTCAAAATCACCGCTATCAAGATTAAACTTTCCGCTAATAGCAGTCATATTATTATCTAAAGATGCATTACCATCCTCCTCATGCTCACGTATAAAACTATTTGAGTCAACAAAAGAGAAATCCATCGAATTGAAAATTGGAATTGTATTGATTGTGCCTTTGACAGTATATGTCTCAGATTCAATTTTAGAGTGAACTCTGTGCTCCTCTTCTTCTTCGTGTTCTTCTTCCTCTTCAGCGTGAAATGGAATACCGTAATTGCCGTCATTATTTTCAAATGAAAAACCAAGATATCCCCATGTTTGTGGCATAGAAATTCCAAAAATCATATTCTGATCCTTATAATCTGAATTTGCAAGAGTTCCTTTAAATAGGCCATCCTCAAGTTTAGTACCATGTGGCAGATTATGATTTTTCAATTGTTTATTATTAATGTTGAAATAAATATTCGTATCAAAAATATTTCTTTTCATAGTAACATTATGACCATAGCCATTATTAACAGAATAGTAATCATAGCTAGTTACATTATTTTCGTATTTATCACCTGAAATTACATCAGTGACTACATTAATAATGCCGCCACTTGCACCACTTCCTGCAAAGATCGAAGATGGTCCACGTAGTATTTCGATGTGCGATATCTCTTGAATATTTACATTATTTTGATGATCCGGACTAAGATGGCTCAGAGAGTTGACCATATCATTGTTGAGCATGATTTTGGTTCTACTACCACCTAAGCCTCTTATTACTGGTTGACCAATAGCAGGACCATAGTCTGCATTAGACACTCCAGGTAGGTTTTCTAAGTTCTCTCCAAGAGAGTTTACATCATATATCTCTTCATCTTCTACTATATGTAGAGGATATTTACTCTCTTCAATAGAATTAGTGAATACTGATGATTTAACATCAATACCAGATAACTCATCAGCAATACTAGAAATAGAAAATACTAATACAACTAATGAGAGAATACTTCTAATCATTTTATTCTCCTTAAATTATTTTTTATATTATATTATTTGATATTTAAGTGAGGGGTGGTGATCTAGGTAATTGATTAGGTGAAAGCTTGTCTTTTTTTATAATAACTAAGATTAAGGCAATTGTTGTGATTACTACAAAATCTACAAGATAATTGTAAGTCTGTAGAATCGTATCATGATCAATGTTTGGTGCGTGACAGGCAACACAGTAGTGACTCTCATCATGATCATGATCATGGTGATCATGGATAATATCTGTGGATTGTAGTGCCAGAAGTATAGTAAGTATCGAGTACTTTATAATTTTTTTATTTTTCTTAATGTGTTCTTTACGAAAAAACATACGATAATATTAATACAAAATTGGAATATGATAAAGATGAATATACTTCATTTATTCTGAGAGATCATTTATAGTGTAAATATGAAAAATAAAAAGAATTCATGGAGAATCGCATATATTGATGGCAAGTTTTCCAAATATAAGGAAACAGACTTTTGGAGGCTTGGTCCAATGAAAAATTTCCCAGTTTTATTCTCTCTATCACTTGTAATGTTTGTGGGAATTATACTTACAATCGTCTTTAAATAGTAAAACATAATATATACCTCTTTTTAAAGTCTAATAGGTAGTAGAATTCGGAAAAAAAGCGATATATTGATAATTCCAATTTTATTAATAGCATTGGTATTTATCTGTGACATGTGTATACTTATCACATTACATAAGGAGAAATAATTTGAAAACAGGCACTGTAAAATGGTTCGATTCAACAAAAGCATTTGGTTTTATAAAACCAGATGAAGGCGATAAAGACATTTTTGTACATCAGACTGATCTAGTCGACGGTACAATTAATGAGAATGACAAAGTTGAATTTGAAACAGAAGATGGCCCAAGAGGCCCAAAAGCAATTAAAGTTAAAGTTATCTAAGTTCTTTTAAGATTTTTAAATAATATAATCATTTGTTCGCACATATAAACCAATGTTCTACCCTAGATGGGTCAACAGATTGGTCAAGTCCTATTATTTTTTTATTTTCCACGTTCCGCCATATTTATAAGTTTTTCCAAAATTTTTCTTTACAGAGGACAAACAAGATTGACACAAAAAAATCCAACCTAAATTATTGAATTTACATCTAAATAATTTAGATTCAATATTACCGCAGTGATAGCATTTTCTTATTGTCATTAATTACAATGAGCAAATGATATCTGAGTTACAAATTTTGAAATATTTTTTTAAGAGCATTTTCCCGTAAGTATTATCTCGCCACTAGTACCAATAGCAAGAAATAAGATTAGTGCTAGCCATGATATATCTAGATTTTTGAAATAGAATTGATAAGCACCAAAAGATATTATTATCGCATTCAATATTAATAACGAATTTGCACATCCTAGTGTCATAGTATAAGTTTAGCATAAACAAGAAGTTCTCAAACCACACATTTAATAAGCTAGATATTTTTATTATCTGATGTAACCTTAGTTGATGACAAGTTTAATGTGGTTTAGGAATGACTTAAGGATAGAGGATAATGAAGCTCTCCATAATTCGTTAAAATCTGACTCCGTTATTTTGCTATATATCTTAGATTACAGATATTATAAAAATGAAACGACTAGTCCCTTTCATTTACAGTTTATCAGAAACTGTCTGAATGAATTGGAATTAAATCTTAAAAATAAATATGATGCTTATTTGAATATATACTATGGTGATACTATCGAAATCCTAAAGAAGTTAGTAAGTAAGTACCAAGTTTCGAATGTTTATAGTCATAATATTTTCAAGGAATCATACATCAGAAATTTAAATGATAAATGCGAAGAGTTGTTCACTGACAATAGGATAAATTGGATAAAATTCGATCAATTCGGTATTCAACTACAAAAGAGAGATAGATCATCATGGTCATCGAATTGGAAAAAATTTATGTCGAAAAAAATTATAAATAAAGATGATATTAGTTGTAAGTTTATTACTGATTTCAAGTTTGATTTAAATAAAATCCCTATAAATGAAAATTACATAAATAATATACAAAAAGGTGGTTCTAAAATCGCAAATGATAATATGTTAAGTTTTTTGAATAATCGAGGAATCTTTTATAGATCACAAATGTCATCACCGATTACTGCAGAAACTTCTTGTTCTCGTTTGAGCCCACATATCGCTTTTGGAACAATATCTCTGAAACGAATATATCAAGAGACTATCAAGAAAATAGCAACTGTAGATGATTACCATAAAAAATCACTTATTTCATATAAGAGTAGACTAGCATGGCATTGCCATTTTATTCAGAAATATTATGATGAGCCTGCCATAGAAATATCAAATCTGAATAGAGCATTTGATGGTTTACGCGAAAATAACTTTAATGAAAAGTTCTTTCAAGCTTGGAAAAATGGTATGACAGGTTTCCCTTTTGTCGATGCATCGATGCGATATTTAAAAAATATGGGATGGATAAATTTTAGGATGAGAGCAATGCTGATCTCTTTTGCATCTTATCAATTATGGCTTGACTGGAAAACTACAAGTAAGTACCTAGCAAGATTATTCACAGATTACGAACCAGGAATACATTACTCACAAATTCAAATGCAATCTGGGACAACTGGCATCAATACAATACGTATTTATAATCCCATAAAACAGTCAATTGATCATGATCCTAAAGGTGACTTTATTAGAAAGTGGGTCCCTGAACTTAATGAAATACCTAGCAAATATATACACCAACCGTGGACAATGTCGCCTATAGAAATGAAATGTATAGGTTATAAAAAAAATATAACTTATCCAGATCCCCTAGTGGATAATGCATCGTCAACAAAATTTGCTCGAGAGAAAGTTTGGTCTATTAAGAAAAGCAAAATAGCTAAAGAGTTATCTAGGGATATTATTAACAAGCATGCTAGTAATAAAAATAATTTCTAATGTAGTAAGTGTTGTAAAATTTTAGCAAATTCGAATATTAAGAGAAATATACCAACTAAAAAACAAAAGAATATTATAATAACTACTACTGGTATAATCTGTGGTCTTGATGCCTCAAGGAGTTTAATAGTAGTTTTTTCTATTAATTTTTGCGCGTAAAAGATAATGTTACCAAACAAAATTGCAGAAAATATTGGTCCTAATATGAAAAATACAAAAGGCTTCCATGAGTATACATCTGAAAAACCTACATCGTTTGAATAAATATACATACTTGAGGCAAACCAAAATAAAACAGATATTATACGAGCGTTCTTTCTAACCTTAAAGTCTTGAATCTCTTGTTGTGCTCTCTGACGATTTTTTTGTACTCTATTCATTTTTTTCTCTTGAGGCGTATTCGCTATTATCTGTATCTATCCTTATAGTCTCTCCCACTTTAATGAAAATCGGTACCATTATACTTTCACCATTTTCAAGTTCTGCTTCTTTTAATGTTGAGGACACTGTATCACCCTTCACTGCATCAATAGTAGAAATAACTTTAAGACTTACATGTTTAGCTGGATTAACTTGAATTATTTGATTGTTCCACATAATTACATCGCAATCATTGCCATCGATAAACCATCTCGCATTTTCAGAGACTATGGATGAATCTACTTGTATTTGTTCAAAAGATTCCAAATTCATAAAGACATATTTATTTAATTCTTTGTACAAAAATTGCATCTTTGTTGAGAAGACATCAGCCTCTTCAACAGTTTCGCCAATCTTGATTGTTTTCTCCAAGACTTTGTTATTCAGTAAATTTCTTATTTTAACTCTGGTAAAAGCTTGGCCTTTTCCTGGATTAACAAACTCGTTATCTATAATGAGGAATGGTTGACTATCAATAAGAATTTTATTCCCATTTTTTAGAATGTGCGAGTTATCAGACATTAATTTGTCTGTGCTTTTGTATACCCTGAGATATTTGCTTGCTCAAGGGCTGCAATTCTATCCGAGATCGGGGGATGTGTTGAGAATAACTTTCTGAATCTACTCTCATTTCCATGGTTTGATATACCAAAAGCAAGCATCTGATCCGGAAGTTTTGCTGCCGACATTTTCTGTAAAACTTTTAATGAATTAATCATACTTTCCTTGGATGTTAATTGTGCTCCACCATAGTCTGCCCTGAATTCGCGTCTTCTAGAAAACCAGCAAACTATTGTAGATGCGAGAATTCCCAGAATAACTTGGGCAAAAATAACAGTAAAGAAATATCCTATGCCATAGCCGCGTTCATTTTTGAGGATGACTCTGTCTACAAAATGTCCAATTACTCTAGAGAAAAAAATCACGAATGCATTGATTATACCTTGTATAAGTGACAATGTTACCATATCACCATTCGCGACATGACTCATCTCGTGACCAATTACAGCCTCCACCTCATCCCTTTTCATGCTTGATATTAGACCAGTGCTTAAAGCAACAAGTGAATTATTTTTTGACGATCCAGTCGCAAATGCATTGGGTTGAGGTGAATTAAAAATTCCTATCTCAGGATTTTTAAGACCAAGCTGCTTTGCTTGTCTGTTTACAACCTCAACATACCATTTCTCGAATTCATTGGATGGATTTTTTATTACTTGTACACCCGCCATGGATTTTGCCATCCATTTAGACATATAAAGCGAAACAAATGATCCGCCCATACCAAATACGAGAGAAAATAGCATCAATGAATCATAATCTAGATCAACACCATTTCGCTGCAGAATTCCAGTGAATCCTATTAGATGTAAAAATACACTTAAAACCAGTAATATAGCTATGTTTGTAACAATAAAGAAAAAAATTCGTTTCATAATATCTCCTACTTAATATTATAGGTTGTTTTGACTTTTTCAAGCAAAAACTTTTTATCTATTTTCTTCCCTCTCCTGGTCCTAGCCATTATAAATTTCTTGAGGTTATCAAAGGTCATCTGGCGTGGCCGCTTATTTGTATAATTAAATTCTAACTCTTGACCAGGATTTAAAACACCTAAATATATTATGGTTTCATCTGATGCTTTTGGAATGTTAATTAATTTTATTCCTTTTCCTTTTGACATTATTGGTATTTGATCAATCCTCTCTATTAGCATATAACCAGAGCTTGTGATGATGAGATAATATAAGTCACTCTCAATATCTGTCGCTACTGGGCAAATGGTCTGAGATTTACCTACATTCATAATCTTTTTCCCCTTTTTGCTTCTTACATTCAACTCATCATGGGTAGTAATAAACCCATAACCTTTATCAGAACAAAGAAAAATGCTCTCTTTCCTGGAATGATTAAACATTCCAATCATCTTTGTTCCATCTTGAAGATTGAAAAATTTACTCAGTGGCTCACCATCACCTCTACTGACTTGATGATTTTCGGATGACATATTATAAACAAAACCATTATGGTCAAAAAAAACTAGTGTGTCATTCGATTTTATTTTGATATGATCATAATAAGAGTCACCAGTTTTAAATTTTATATTATCTAAATTGACATCATGTCCTCTGTAAAATTTAATCCAACCGTTAGATGATAGAACAGGTGTTATATCACTAACAGCAATGCTTACCTTAATCTCATTTGAAGAAAGCATATTTTTATCATTGATTTTAGTTAATCTTGGTTTACCAAAATCCTTCTTGATATTTTTTAAATTTTTTTTGAGGTAAGTCTTTAGTCTCGCTGGTGATTTTAGAACCTGAAGCAAATCTTTTTCTTTATCTTGATGATCTTTAAGTTCCTGTTTAATATTTTTTTCTTGAAGTTTTGCTAGGCTTCTTATTCTCATATTTATAATAGCTTCGTATTGTTTTTCAGAAATTTTACATAATGACATGATTTTCCTCTTCGGGTCATCAGTAGTTCTAATTAAATGTATAACTTTATCTAGGAACTTAAATACCACAACATAAGCCTGTAAAATATTTATTCTCTCTTGTATCTTATCGAGTTCCCATTGAAGCATTCGTTTTAATGAATTTAATCTAAAGTTTATCCATTCGGATAAAATTTGATGTATATTTTTGACACTTGGTTTATTGTCTAAACCTATAATATTCATATTGACTCTAATATTTTTTTCTAAATCTGTAGAGTAAAATAAGTGTGCCATAATCTCATCAAAGTTATGTGCTCTCCCTCTGATTTTTATTATAATTCTAACTGGATTATCTTGATCCGAGTCATCAAAGATATTCTCAATAAATGTTAATTTTTTATTACTAATTTGATCCTGAATTTGTTCAATAATTTTAGTTGTATGAGATTGATAAGGCAAAGATTCAATAATTATATTCTTACCGTTTATAGAATATGTTGCCCTTAATTTCACGTTTCCGTGTCCGTTCTCGTATATGCCGACTATATCTGACTCTGATGAAATTATTTCACCTCCTGTCGAGAAATCAGGTCCTTTGATGATAGTTAAAATTTCACTCATAGTTGATTTTGGCTTTTCAATGAGTAATATTGTTGAATCTATAATTTCAGCGAGATTATGTGATGGAATATCCGTTGACATCCCTACAGCAATACCAGAGCTCCCATTTATAACTATATTCGGGACACTAGCAGGCAACTGTTTGGGTTCTAATAATGTCCCATCAAAATTCTTAGACCATTCAACAGTATTTTTTTCTATGCCATTCAGAAAAAGATCTGAATATTTTGTCAACCTTGATTCTGTATATCTCATTGCTGCGAAAGATTTTGGGTCATCTTGCGTGCCCCAATTACCCTGACCTTCGACAAATGGATAATTATATGAGAAGTCTTGTGCGAGCATTACCATCGCCTCATAACATGCAGAATCACCATGTGGATGATACTTACCCAAAACATCACCTATAGTTCTAGCTGATTTTTTAAATTTTGCTTTATTGTTGAGCCCCAGTTCATTCATCGCATATATTATCCTCCTTTGAACTGGCTTAAGCCCGTCTGTGATACTCGGCAAGGCACGGTCGAGTATTACATACATTGAGTAATTTAAATATGCTTGTTCTGAAAATTGACTAAGTGAAGATCTCTCAATAAAGCTATCTTTCTCTTTGATTATATCTTCTAATTTTATCTTTTTTTTATTCAAAGTGAGCTAAATTTCCTTTCTTTTCAAGCCATGTTTTACGCTCAGACGATTTTTTCTTATTTAATAACATATCCATCATCTCATAATCTTTGGATCTATTTGAAAGAGTAAGCGCTAACAGTTTTCGCGATTTTTTTGATAAGGTAGTCTCTCGAAGTTGCGAAGGATTCATCTCTCCAAGTCCTTTAAATCTTGTTATTGATAAATCTTTATTTTCAGAATCTATCTTCATTTTCTTTAACGTAGTGTTCAGGTCTCTGTCATCAATGACATAAAAAGTATCCTTTTTGAAATCAACTCTATAAAGTGGAGGTTTAGCGATATAGATATGTCCTGATTTAACTAATGGCTCATAGTGTTTTAAAAATAATGCTAATAATAATGTTGCTATGTGGAGTCCATCTGAATCTGCATCTGCAAGTATGCATATCTTTCCATATCTTAGTCTACTTAAATCCGAATTACCTGGCTCAACACCTATCGAAGTGCTAATATCCTTAACCTCTCTAGAATCTAAGATTTTTGAAGAGTTGAGTTCCCATGTGTTTAAGATTTTACCCCTTAAAGGCAGGATTGCTTGAAAATTTTTGTCTCTTGCTTGTTTTGCTGAACCTCCAGCTGAGTCACCTTCAACTAGAAAAAGTTCGTTTGCTCTTATATCCTTGATAAGACAGTCAGACAATCTGCTAGGTAGTAGTGTATTTTTATTATTTTTCCTAACATTTGGTATATTTGCATTAGTTCGCTCTTCTGCATTACTAATGACAAGATTGGCTATCATTTTAGCTGTTTCTGAATTTTGATTAAACCATATTTCAAAACTATCTTTAAGCTTTGGTGTTAATAGTGATGAAATGTTAGCAGATTGGAGTTTTGTTTTAGTTTGTCCGGCAAATTGCGGATTCATCATCTTTAGAGAAATAATAAAAGAGGTATTCTTCCAAACATCATCTGGAGTTAATTTAATATTTTTAGGTAATAATTTTTTTCTAGTACAAAAATCTCTTAACGATTCTACAACTGCTGTTTTAAGAGCATTTACATGTGTTCCTCCATTTGATGTAGGTATCAAATTGACATAACTAGCTTGGATAGTATCAGTTGACTCTGTTAGCCACACACATGACCAATCAATAGTCAATTCAGAAGATTCAAAATTTCCAGAGCAAGGCCTTGCTGGTATAAAAGACAATCCCTCTGTCGATTTAATCAGATAATCTCCTAGATCGCCATTGTGCAAATAGTCCGTTATGCCTTTTTCATATAACTCATCGATAACTTGTAACTTAAGTCCTGGCTGCAGTATTGATTTTGCTTTTACAAGATTATGAAGATCTTTAATATCAAGTTTGTGAGTATCAAAATATTTTTCATTTACTTTAAACTTAATTATGGTGCCTGATTTCTTTTTTATATTTTTCTTCATTTTAGAAAGTTGGTTTTTTATAGAACCATTAGAAAATGTCATTTCATATTGATGCTTATCGCCACCTCTAACAACAACAACACTTAGTGACTCTGAGAGAGCATTCACAATAGATACACCTACGCCATGAAGACCACCAGAAAACTTGTAATTCTTATCTGAGAATTTGGCTCCTGAATGTAGGTTTGTCATAATTACCTCAACCCCTGACACTTTATGATCTGGATGTTTATCGACTGGTAGACCTCTACCATTATCCTCAACAGATATACTGTTATCACTGTGAAGTGTAATAATGATATGATCACAAAATCCTGAGATTGCCTCGTCAACACTATTGTCTATTAGTTCTTGAACTAGATGGTTAGGGTTTGTTGTATCAGTATACATACCAGGTCGTTTTTGAACTGGCTCAATTCCCTTAAGAACTTCAATATCAGATGATGTATATTTTTTTTTCACTGTGTTGCTGTATACTTAATTATACTACAACAAAAAGGAGAGAGTATAAATGAATTATGTCTTTTATGATTTCGAGACATCAGGGACGAACAGATATTTTGATCAGCCTATCCAGATAGCTGCAGCATTAGTCAATGAAGACTTTGAAATTGTTGAGACTTTGAATGAAACATGCAAACTCAAAGATGGTATTGTCCCCCATCCCCAAGCTCTTCTTATCAATAAAATTAAAATTAACACACTCAAAAATGGTCAATCCTTTTTTGAGATGATCAACAAAGTTCATGGTAAATTTACTGATTGGTCACCAGCAGCCTTCATTGGCTATAATAGTCTTTTTTTTGACGAAGTAGTTCTTAGACAAAGTCTATATCAATCTTTATACGATCCTTACTTGACCAATACAAATGATAACCGTAGAGCTGATTTATACCATATAATGTGTGCCATTACTAAGTTAAGACCGAATGTTGTTAAACTTGGCCACAACCCTAAAACAGAAAAAGACAGTTACAAGCTTGAGTATCTAGCTATTGCAAATAATGTTGAGCAGGAACAGGCACATGATGCGATGAGTGATGTCTATGCAACTATTGGACTAGCAAAGATCATTAAAGAAAAAGCTAGTGATTTCTGGAATCACTGCATTTCTATAAGTAGTCCAAATAATTTCTTATCATATTTGAATTCGCATGATATTGTTTTCAAGGCTCCCTCACATCCCTCCCACGATTTCTCTCCAATGTCATTCATGACTGCTAACCCAGAGAGAACAAAAGAGCTAAGTTTTTTTGATCTTAATTATGATCTTGAAAAATATAAAGACTCAAGATTGACAGGAATTATTTCTCTCATAGAGAGTAAAGAAAAAATTATAAAGATATTAGAAATAAACAAAGCACCAATAATACTTGGTGAGGATTTCATCAAGAATTCTGATGTTTTGTCTAAAAAAATAGAGAGTAATTATTATGATAAAGTAAAAATAATAAAATCCAATCAAGCATTTATCGAAAAACTAGAGCAAGCATTAGTTGATAGATCGCAAGATAAGGCAGTAAATTATCCTATGCCTGATTTTCTTGAAACTCAAATTTACTCTGGATTCAGCGGACAAGCCGATAAAGAGAAGATGAATGATTTTAGGAAAACAGCTGACTTTAAAAAAAAGTATAGTATTTCTAAGGATTTTGAAGATCCCAGATATAGAGAGATTGCATATAGAATACTCTTTAACGAATGTCCTGAGGTTTTCACTGAGGATAAACTCAACGAAAGAAAACAATTTTTCGCACAAAGAGCTTTAGATTCTAATAATGATGTTAAATGGTGTACAATTGATAAGGCAAAAAGAGCTATCGAGAGCTTACAAGATGATGATACTTATAAGGATGATGCATCATCAATAAGAGAAATCGAATCTTTCATAAATGAAGAAGAAGAAAAATATAAAGAATATTTAGTGCGTTAATTATTAAGTGTATTCAAAATCTGTTTATAAGGAACATATCCAGGTATAACTTTACCATCCTCAGTGAATATCATTGGAGTCCCGTTTACTCTGAGACTATATGCCAAATCTAAATGCTTCTCAAGAGGATTCTCACATTTAGCCTCCTCAATAAAATCACCGTCAAAAGCCATTTCGAGTAAATCTTTTTTATTTTCCGAGCACCAAAGCGAAGCCATGTTTATATATGCATCATCATCAATCCCATTTCTAGGGAAGAGCACATATCTTACTTCTATATTATTTTCTAACAGATCCGGTATCTCGTTATGAAGTTTTTTACAATACGGGCAAGATACATCTGTAAAAATAGTTATGACATGATCTATTTTTTTCGGTTTGTAGACGATAATGTCGTTTTCGTCTAGAGTGTTCAGGACTGATAATCTAAAATTTTCTATTTTTTGCTGAGTTAAATTAATTCCTGAATTGATGTCAATAATATTGCCTGCTAACAAATAATTGAGATCTGCTGTTAAATAAAAAATTTGCTCACCAATTAATATCTCAAAGAATGAATTATTTATTTTTTCAATGGCATCTATTTTTAGGTCAGGATATGATTTTGTAAACCTCTCTTCTGCATCTTTTGCTGTATAGCTAGTTGTATCATGCTGTGTGCAAGAAATTAATGACAAAAACAATATTATTAAGAAATATTTCACATTTTTCCCCTTGGATGATGTTGTGAATGAAAAGCTTGAAGTCTCTCTTTCGCTACATGTGTATAAATCTGAGTAGTAGATAAGCTTGAGTGACCTAATAGCAACTGAACAGCTCTTAGATCGGCGCCATTATTCAGTAAGTGAGTTGCAAAAGCATGTCTTAATGCATGTGGGGAAATATTTTTATTTGGAATTGCAATTTTAGAATATTTACAAATCATAGACCAACAAGCTTTCCTAGAGAAATTTTTGCCTTTATTAGTAAGAAATATCCTATTATTATTTTTTGACGCAACTGGGACTTCTCTATGATGGGTAATATAGTTTAAATACCAGTTCATTGCTTTCTCTCCCAATGGGATAATTCTCTCCTTATTGCCCTTGCCGATCACTCTAACTAAGCCTCTCTCTACATCTACTTGATTCATACTTAGATCAGTCAATTCTGACACTCTAAGACCAGTCGCATACAAAATCTCTAGGATACATCTATCTCTAATACCTGCGCTATTTGAAGTATCTGGTGTATTCAAAAGATTCGTTATATCTTCTTCGCTTAAGTTGATAGGCAATTTCCTCTTTAGTTTAGGTGAATCAATTAGCTCACTCGGGTTGGAGTCAATTTTACGCATTTTAGACGCCCAAACAAAAAAACCTTTTATAGATGATAATATTCTGTTAATGGAGGAAGATGAACAGCCTTCCTCAAATTTCTTAGCCAGATATAAATTTAGATCTACATCGCTACATTTTAGAAGTGAAATATTTTTACTATATAGCCACGACTCAAGTTTATGTAAGTCGCTTGAATATGATGATATCGTATTCTTGGATAAACCCCTCTCTATCCAGATTTGATCGCAATACTCAGTTACCAAGCTTTTTTTTCTCTGTGTCTGCATTTACATTTACGTACAACTAATTGTACTATGAATCAAGTGAGTATGTAAAATAACTTATAAGATATGAAAAATACCATAAAAGATAACTGTATCAATGAATTTGACCCAAATGCATTAGAAGAGATTCAAGCAGTTAACAAGATCATTGGGTCAGTTAAGTCCATCAAGTCAAGTGAGAGAGTAAAGATAAAAGATGCTTTACACAGAACTATCTCATCTTCAGTTCGAGCTTCAATAAATGTTCCACCATTTAGAAATTCTGCTATGGATGGTTATGCTATTAATCTTCGTGATTTAAAAACTAATAAATTCAGACTATCAGAGGTTGGTGCTTCTTTTGCAGGTAAACCATTCCGATCGTCCCTATATAAAGGTGAAACTGTAAGAGTTATGACAGGAGCTTTGATACCAAAAAATGCTGATGCCGTAATCATGAAAGAAATGGTATCGAAAGAAGGTACTATTGTTACTTTTCCAAAAAATATCAAAAAAAATCAGAACATTAGGTTTATTGGTGAAGATATAAAAAAAGGGAAAATAGTTTTTAAAAAAGGGGATGAATTAAATTTTTCAGGACTGTCAATACTGTCATCTCTTGGTATAGAATATGTCAATGTTTTTTGTAAACCAAAGATAAGTTTTTTTTCAAGTGGTGACGAATTAGTAGCAACGGGAAAAAAATTACAACAAGGTCAAATCTATGATAGTAACCGATATCTTCTTCACGGATTACTTAAAGACTTACCCGTAGACTTCAATGACTTAGGAGTCGTAAAAGATAGGAAAAATGATTTAATAAAAAAACTACAAAAAGCTTCAAAAACATCCAATATCATAATTACTACAGGTGGTGTATCAGTTGGTGATGCAGATTATATTAAAGATGCACTAAAAGAGGTTGGCTCTGTGGGTTTTTGGAAAATTGCTATAAAGCCTGGAAGACCCTTAGCATTTGGAAAAATAAACCACTCTTACTTCTTTGGCCTTCCAGGAAATCCTGTATCTGCAGCTGTTACATTTCAACTATTTGTAATTCCAGCAATAAATCAAATCTTATCGCAAAAAAGAAAAAAAATGATTTTGATAAAAGCTATCTCTAAAAATGAACTAAGAAAGAAAACAGGTCGAACAGAATATAAGCGTGCAATTATATCGATAATTAATAACGAAGTTCATGTTGAAACGACTGGTTTACAAGGATCTAATATAATGATGTCTATGCTAAAAGCAAATTGCTATATTAGATTACCAGCTGGCATCAGTAGCATTAAAAAAGGTGATCTAGTAGAGGTCATGCCTTTTAGCACTGAACTATGACGAGGTTATATGAAACAAAATATTGGATTATTTAAAACACTTGTGATTTGTTTGTATGATTGGATGCTTTTATTTTCGATATTATTTTTTCTATCATTTCCTATGGTTTTCTTAAATCAAGGGGATAATTTGGGTAATAATATTTTTTATCAATTGTATGTTTTTTTTATCATTATTTTTTATTACTCATGGTTTTGGAAAAAGCATAAACAAACACTTGGTATGAAAAGCTGGAGAGTCTACATAGAAAATACTAGTGGTATAGGAGAGATATCCATCAAGCAATGTATACTGAGAATATTTTTCTCTTTGATCGGTGGTCATATTTTACTAATATTTAACGATAAATCTTTGCATGACCTAATATCTAGGACACGAATTGTTAAAAAAGATGATTAACGCAAACCTGACTCTAATTGATATTTATAGATATATTGACCAAGAAATGCAAAGACTATCAATGGTAGCATCACGCTTATAAAGGGATTTATTCCAATAATAAGACCTAAATTAGGTAAAATAGACGAAATAATAAAAAATATAATTCCAATGAACAAACCTATTACGATTCTTTTGCTAGCGTTAATACTCCTCATCTTACCAAAAATAAAGGGCATAGCTAAGAATAGCATTATTACCGTAGCTATAGGTTTCATAACTTTTTCCCAGAATATTTTTTCTTGGATGCTGGTATCTAAATTGTTCGCTTGAAGATATTTTATATTACGTCTAACGTCTCTTAATCTCAAGCTGTATGGTTTATTAGTTTTAATATTAATTAATTTGATATCGATAAGATCATCTGAGAGCATATTTTGAAATCGTTCTGTAGCAATAGGATCTTCAGATAGATCAATCTTAATTACATTCTCAAGATTCCATTTTCCTTTAATAAACTTTGCGGACTCAATATAGTTTACAGTAGAAAGTTGGTTGCTATCGTCATATGTATAAACACTGATCCCCTTAACTGTATCATTAGGGTAAATCTCTAGAATTTTTATAAATGAGTCATTGTTCTTGAACCACGTTCCATTTTTATTAAAGTATGATTGTTTTTTTAACGCAATGTTTCTAACAGTCTCAGCTTTGCTACTAAATGTAGGTACAATAGAATCAACAATAATATAGAAAATAGTGGAAATAAAAAAAGTTTGAAGAAGTATAATTATAAGAATTTTCCTTACTGATACTCCTGCAGATTGCATCGCAACAAACTCCATATCTGCTGCCATTGCTCCTAGTGAAAGCAGGGCACCGATCAGGACTGAATAAGGAAACATTGTATCTATACTTCGTGGAATACTCAAAATAATGTATTTCAAAATCACATTAAAGTCATAATTTCCCTCGTTTAGATACTTCATTTCTGATGAAAATGAAAAAAATATTTCTATTGAAACTAATACTACTAAACTCACAAGTAAGCCTAACAAAAACCTTCTGAGTAAGTAGAGATTTAGTATCATTATGCTCTAATTGGAATAGTGTTCATATCATTTCTGTAAACATGAGTTATTAGTAGTAACATTAAAAAGTGTATCCACCAAATTCCTAATATTGATGGTGTAGCATCGAGTAAATAAAGCTTTTCTGTTATAGACATGACTATTAGATATGTGAAATAGATTAAAGAGCCTAAAAAAACCTTTGTATATCTTCCTTTTCTTGGAGATGAATAGCTCACTGGGAAAGCAATAAAGCCAAGTAATATTGTCGCGACAGGTAACAATATTCTTGATTGAAGTTCTGCGCTTGACTCTTTATCTTCAAGTCTAACTAATGATAATGTACTCATCGCATCATATTTAGTGTTTGTAAAGTCTGGTAATTCTTGTCCTAGTTGCACACCATGCTCTCGATATTTAGTTTTTCTTGTCGTTTTATAGTCTGGTGGTATAATCTCACTTATCACGCCGTCTCTCAAAAGGATATACTTTCTGTTTTGCTCATCTTTAATGTACCTAGCCGTAGACGAGTTTTCGATCGCTTCTGCTCGACTGCCAGAGGAACTAAAAAATATTCTCTCCAAAACATTATTATTTATATCTTCAACAAAAAAAGTTGCTTTTCCACTTTGAGAAGAAGTAAATCTTCCAGCATTAATTTCCTCAATTCGCTCTTCATTATTTAACTTATGTTCAACTTGATATCTATATTGGGTTGCTGACGGTGTTATATAGAGTGAAAATAATGCTACAAGAAAAGCGGCGGGTAATATTACTCGTGCAATAATTTTAGCGATATCATAAACAGATACCCCAGAAGAATTGATTATTGCCATCTCATTTTCACTATAAAACCTGCCAAAAGAGAGAATAATACCTAGGAAAAGGCTTATAGGTATCAAGTATATTGAATATTGGGTAATTTTTATCATTATTAGAGGAAACAAAAGATAAGTAGGAAAATTACCTACAGAGCTCTCCTCTATGAGTCTGAGCATTGTATTAGCCGTTAGTATTACAAGAAAAACAGCAAATACCGCAATAGAGGTTTTGGAAATTTCTTTAATGAGATATTTTTGAAGAATTTTCATTTTTTATGTATCTAATTTTAACAAGTTTTAAAAAAAATGTTAATCTAGTGTATGTTTTAAATTTTAGGTAATCGGGAAGGAAAATGGAGTATAAATATTCAAATGATCAAAAGAGTCTAACCAAGCATGATATTCATCTTGTTGGTGTATTCTCTGATAAAAAATTAGCTCATATAGACGGTGTAGTCTCAAGAGAATCACTTGATAATATAAAAAGAATTATTAAAACCTGTAATTTTTCAGGAAAAATTGGCGACCATAGGACGATAGATGACTTCCAGACAAAAAAACAGCTACTTCTATTCGGCTTAGGAGAAAAGAAAAAATATGGCCCTCTCGTAATTAAGAAGACTCTTATGCAGATATTTAGGAAACTCCTCAAAACTAATATATCTACAGTATCGATTACTGTTGATAATCTAATAACTAGTAATAAAAACGAAGTGACCCTTGAAATGATAATATCGAGTGTTGAAAACTCTAAATATGAGTACAAATTCAAAAATGAAAAAGATCAATCAAAAATCAAGACTGTATCAATACTCTCAAACAAAAAAATTTCTTCAAAACGTTTCAACGAGATGCTTAAAATATCTCTTGCAATTTCAAATGGGATTAGCTTAGCTAAAGAACTTGGCAATACACCTCCGAATATTTGTACTCCAACTTTTCTTGCTAACACTATTAAGAAGTTGAAATCTAAGTATAAGTCTCTCAAGATCAAAATAATTGATGAGCCAGAGATGAAACGTCTTGGAATGGGTGCATTCCTCTCGGTCTCGAAAGGTAGTAAGCAACCGGGTAAAATTGTGATAATGGAACATATGCCTGTCAAATCTCAAAATCCAATAGTGATTGTTGGTAAAGGTATTACATTTGATACAGGTGGCATTTCACTAAAACCGTCACCAAATATGGATGAGATGAAGTACGACATGTCAGGTGCGGGAAGTGTCATAGGGGTGATGAAAGCGTGTGCTGAAATGAATTTGAAAAAGAATGTCGTTGGTGTCATTACTTCTGCAGAGAATATGCCTGGAAGTCAAGCTAGCAGACCAGGGGATGTAGTTGAAACAATGTCTGGACTCAAAGTGGAGATTTTGAACACCGATGCTGAAGGTAGATTAGTGTTATGTGATGCAATCACATATGCTAAAAAGTATAATCCTAAATATCTCATTGACATAGCAACGCTGACTGGAGCATGTCTTGTGGGGCTAGGAAAATATCCAAGTGGCCTATTTGCAAATGATCAGGCTCTTGCCAATAAAATAAAAACATCTGGGGACAAAACTGGTGATAGAGTATGGCAGCTACCTCTCTTTGATGATTATTTCGATGAATTAAAAACAAATTTTGCAGATATACAAAATATCGGTGGGAGATATGGTGGCGCAATAACTGCAGCAGCATTTTTGGCTAAATTTACTGTGGATATTAAATGGGCTCATCTTGATATTGCAGGCACAGCATGGGAGGTAGGACCTAATAAGGGTTCAACTGGCAGACCGGTTGACCTACTGATTGATTTCATAAGATCAAATTAAAATTGAGTAGCAGAGTCCATTTTTATAATATCGAAAATACACCTAATAGTATTAAATCTATATGTAAAATTATAAACAAATATTATAAAAAAGGGCATAAGATCGCAGTAATCTCTGATAATGATGAGGTTATTTGCTCACTTGATAAAGATTTATGGACTTTTGAGCAAATAAGTTTTGTGCCTCACTGTAGGATCGATAATTTTGATCCTGACAGTAGCGTACTACTATTAATGAAAAATCAAACAGATGATAACAATTATCTTCGTAATTTTGATGTTATCATGAACTTATCTGATGATTTATGTGACTTTGAAGATAAAAATAAACTTTATCTCGAAGTTGTTACTTCAAATGATAAACAGAAAGACAGAGCACGAGAGAAATATAAACAGTATAAAAATCTTAGGGTAAAACTAGGTTACGAGAGTATATAATGGATGTAAAGTATTCCCCAAAAAATATAGAAAATAAAATATACGATAAATGGCTAGATAATAATTGTTTTTCTCCAAAAGACTTAAAATCGAATTATTCAATTGTCCTACCTCCCCCAAATGTCACAGGTACATTACACATGGGTCATGCATTTCAACATACAATTATAGATATTCTTATAAGATATAACAGAATGCTAGGCAAAAGTGTTTTGTGGCAACCGGGAACCGATCATGCGGGGATAGCCACACAACTGGTGGTTGAGAATAATCTCGCCAAAAAGAATATTACAAGGAATGATATCGGGAGAGATAAATTAGTCAAAGAGATTTGGAAATGGAAAGAGGAATCAGGTAATACAATTATTCAACAAACTAAACGACTAGGCTCTTCAGCGGATTGGTCTAGAAATAGATTTACAATGGATGAAGGGTTAAGTAAAGCCGTGAGGAAAGTTTTTATAGATTTGTACGAAGAAAAACTTATATATAGAGGGACAAGATTAATAAATTGGGACATTAAACTACAAACAGCCATTTCAGATTTAGAGGTTACTAACGAAGAAAGAGAGGGCCATTTATATTATCTACAATATAAAATCAAGAATTCAGATGAGCATGTAGTAGTTGCTACAACAAGACCAGAGACATTATTCGGTGATGTTGCTATTTGTATTAACCCAAATGACAAAAGGATGAATCACTTGAGAGATAAGACAGCCATTATTCCTCTAATAAACAAAGAAATTCCGATAATAGAAGACGAAGTAATAGATATAGATTTCGGTACAGGATGTGTGAAGATAACACCGGGTCATGACTTTAATGATTTTAAATTAGGGAAAAAATATAATCTTGATAGTATAAACATACTTAATAAAGATGGGACTTTTAATGACAATGTTGATCCAGAATTTATAGGACTGAACATTCATAAATCAAGAAGTGCGATTGTAGATAAATTAAAAAATCAGGGGTTTATAGAAAAAGTAGATAAATATAGAGTTACCGTACCTATTGGAGAAAGATCAGGTGAGATAATCGAACCATTGATAACAAGCCAGTGGTTTATGAATATGCAGGAACTCGCCAAACCAGCTGTTGAGGCGATTGAAAATTCAACAACTAAAATAATCCCAAAAAATTGGGAAAAAATATATTTTAATTGGCTAAATAATATTGAGGACTGGTGTTTGAGTAGACAAATTTGGTGGGGACATAGAATCCCAGCTTGGTATGATTCAGAAGGTAATATATATGTTGGTGAAAATGAGTCTGAGGTCAGACAAAAGTATAAGATATCAGATAATATCATTTTGTCGCAAGATAATGACGTACTAGATACATGGTTTTCATCTGCTTTATGGCCTTTCTCAACAATGGGCTGGCCAAAAGATACCAGTGAGCTGAAAAAATATTACCCTACAAGCGTGCTTGTGACAGGTTTTGATATTATCTTTTTCTGGGTAGCACGCATGATGATGATGGGTCTAAAATTTTTAAACAAAGTACCATTTAAAATGATCTATATTCATGGACTTGTTAGAGATTCTGAGGGTAAAAAAATGTCGAAGTCGATCGGTAATGTAATTGATCCAATTGACATTATTGATGGCATCGAATTAGATGCTCTTAAAGAAAAACGTATCTCAGGAATGATGCAACCTAAACTCCAAGAAAAGATTATTAACAAAACTGAAAAAGAATTTCCGAATGGTATTAAACCCTATGGTGCTGATGCTCTAAGGTTTTGTTTTTGCGCGCTTGCCTCGACAGGGCGAGATATCAATTTTGATTTACAGAGAATTGAAGGTTATAGAAACTTTTGTAATAAACTCTGGAATGCATCTAGGTTTGTTTTTATTTCTACGGAAAATCATCAATATGATCAAAAGGTAGTTTTTGATAAATTGTCAGATTACGAAAAATATCTCATGATCAATCTTGATAAACTTGTAACTGAATATAAAAAACATTGCACAAATTATCGTTTTGACCTAATGGCATCCAGTTTATATTCGTTTATTTGGAATGAATATTGTGACTGGTTTTTGGAGATATCTAAAATAACTGAAAATCGTTCTCAAACGAATAATCTCTTAATTTACACATTACAGATAATACTCAAATTATGCCATCCAATTATTCCTTATATAACTGAGGAAATTTGGCTAGAAATGAAAAGTCGAAAATATAGCGATGAAGATATATTAATGAACTCAAAATTTCCGTCTCAACAAAAAGTTTTTCATGACAATAGTCTTATTGAAGAAATAGATGTAATGAAAGATGTTGTAACTAATATTAGAAAAGTAAGAAGTGACCTTAATATCCATCCACAAATTCTTTTAGATATAATCATAGTTAGTGATGATCAATTATTCCATGATAAAATTTTAAGAAATCACTCTCTTATTGAAAAATTAGCAAAGACAAATCCTATTGAATATAACGTAGATCAAACAAAACTTGATGACTACATTACAGTCACATTAAAAAATACTAAAATATATCTTCATAATGCAAATGGAATTGATACTAAATCAGAAACAGAAAGACTTTTGAGGAAACTGAATAATTTAGACGATTTACTTTATAAAATTGATACAAAATTAAAAAATAAAAACTTTATTGAGAAAGCCCCATCAGAAATTATTAAAGAAAATACAATAAAAAAAGAAAATATCGAAAATGAAATAAAGATTATAAAAGAACTACTTACAAAGCTACCTAATTAGCCCGTATAGCCTTTCCATTGTTAGTCTGAAGGAACTTAAATCACTCGAGATAATTGCCTTTACATCGTCAGCAAGTTGTCTATAGTTTGATGTTTCTTTACCAATTAAAACAATATTATCTTTTTGTTCTGCGGTCTCTTTAATAGTTTTTATTTCATGTGTTTTCCTTGCAATATCTCGTGCATGATTCAAAGCAATAACCATAGCTCTGGCTTTGATTTTGTTAGCCATAAAAATGAGCTCATCATGAGGCACACCATTGCCAACATATGTAACATCCCACCCTATATTCTGAGCGACTATAATATGCATTATAGTATCAAGATTTTCGAATTCTGAAGTTAGTGAGCCTATTAACAATTTTGGACCATCATCTTTCGCAGATCTAAAATTGACAGATAAATTGGCCAGGCAATTCCTTATACAGAGTTTTGCAAATCTTTCTTGCACAAATCGTATTGAACCTCTGGCGCACTCGTCATTGATATGTGAGTGCAAAGGTTTCAGAAATTCTAACATAAAATCTGTCGTGCTTAGCATTGCTACAGCGTTCGAAAGAGCAATCTCTAGTCGACTTGAGTCCATCTCATAAACAGCATTTGTCGCTTCGTCGAATAGCTCCATAACTGTTCCTGTACTCGGTCTTTTGTATGATTTAGCTGTGTTTAGTTCATCTCCCATCACTAGCTCAAAAAGATCATCATAAGGGAGGTTAGCTATATCACCAATTCTTCTGCCTGCGTTTATTGCTCTTTTCAGTAATGTAAGTTTCTCAATGTCTGCGTCCGTGTATAATCTCCTATTTGTATCAGTTCTCTCAGAAATAATCGCACCATAACGTCTCTCCCATGCCCTTATCACATCTGAGCTTATACCAGTCCTTCGTCCAACAACTTGTATTAGATGACGAGGTTTTTTGGATAAATTATCTTTCAATTGCGGTACTTTCACCCTTATTCACCATTTAGTCCAACATAACTGTCGTTATTTTGATAGGTTTTTTTGATTTTGTCAACATTTTGTTCAGTATTTTATAAACAAGATATCTTTGTACAAATATTAATGTATTTTTGTCCAATTATAATGTTGACAAATTAGTTTTGTTCAACTAATGTTAAAGACAGGATATTGACACACTGTCATATCTCCACCCCTTTATACTAAAGGCCGATTCTACCCCCTTCGGCCTTTTTTTTAGACAGAACGCTTCCATCCATCTGGTCTCCAAGATGGAGAAATCACATCCGGGGAATTGATTTCTCCTAGCAATCTTGCTGATCCAATCTTAACGTTGGCAAACTTTTGATGAATTACGTCAAGAGCATTATCAATCTTCTGTTCTTTAGAATTTAATGTGTTACCAAAAAGATCATATTGCAAGTCTAATAGTTTAGGGTTACTAGCGGTTACCTGAACTTGATTAATGCCAATGTTATAATTAATTTCACAAATTATATTCTCAGCCAGTTTATAGATAGTAGAGCCATTATTAGTATAATAAGCCAATTGAAAGTTTTTAATACACCATCCATTACGTGTTTTAAATCCTATAATATATTTATTGCTTTCATAATTATTAATCCTCATTCGTTTAGCAACTTTTTCACACATATGACGAAATATTTTTTTTATTAAATGGACATCTTTTAACCCCGGCATTGTAACTTTACCATGACCAAAAGATTTAGGTGGTTTATTCTCTTGTTTTAGCGAATCATAATCGAGCCCCTGTGCCATTAACCAAATTCTTCTTCCAACATTACCGTACCTATTCCCTAATATGCTTATTGGAATTTTCCTCATGTCTCCACATTTATATACATTATGTGCATTTAAAAACTTTTGAATACCTTTGGAAACTCCACACAACTCAGTAACTAAATATTTCTGCAAAACTTGTTTAGCTTGTTGAGCATTTAATACAGTAATACCATCTGGTTTTTTTAACTTAGCAGCAAATTTAGCCATTGATTTATTTTCAGATATTCCAATTGAGCATGGTAAACATACGTCGCTATATATTCTATCTTTGATAAAACATGCTACATTTAATGGTGAACTGTAAATTTTTTTACAGTTTGTTAAATCAACAAATGCTTCATCAACAGAAAATATTTCTATATCTGGAGAAATATTTTGTAATATTCTCATAATACGAGTAGAAGTTTCAGCATATTTTTTCGGATTAGATGATTTGCGAATAATCTTAGGACAAAGTAACTTAGCATCAGAAAATCGCATGCCTGTTTTAACCCCAAACGCTCTTGCTTCATATGAGCAAGTTATAATACATGATCCATGTTGTCCATTTGTTACTGCAACTGGTTTTCCTTGCAATGCATGATCATCTCTTTGCTCAATTGATGCAAAAAATGCATTCATGTCAATATGCAAAATTATTTTTTTCCAATTCATACTAAAATATTTAAGCTAATAAACTCTAATTTGTCCTATAATGACGCCTTGTATTGATATGCGAGAAATATGATAGGTCTTTGAGGTAAGTTCCTTATTTGCAGGTATCAACTTTATATTTTCTGAATTGACTTGTTTAATATATTTTAAAGTCGCATCTTGATTATCAATAAGAACAACCATGATTTTCGATGCTATTGGCTTATTTTGTTTTTCTACAATTACCCAATCACCATCATTGATACCAGCTTCTATCATTGAATTTCCCTGAACTTTTAGAGCAAAACATTTTTCATTAGAAAATAGATGATCTAGCTCAATAATATCCTTATCAGAAACAGCATCAATTGGGTTTCCGGCAACAATCTTTCCAAAGCTTTTAATCTTCAAGCCGTTCAAAGCTTTTTTTTGATTAATTGTGTTGCCCCTATGTCTGTAAGGTAATTTTTTAATCTTTCTTTCTCTAACCAAAGCTTCAACATAGCGATGTGCAACGCCTTTTGACTTAATGCCTATTCCTTCAGCAATTTGACGTAACAAGGGTGGCTCGCCAAATTTTTTGCAATATTTAGTAATAAACTCATAAGTTTGTTGTTGTTTTCTCGTAAGCATAAAGTTCTCTTAAAGTTCTCATTATAGACTTTTCTTTCTAAAACTACAATTATATAAACAAATTAATTTTACGAGTATTTTAAGAGCTTAACCGAAGATGTTATTTGAGGTTTAGCTCTATCAAACCGGATCGATGATAGGCACTCATTCCCACTCAATTGTGCCTGGAGGTTTGTTGGTGATGTCATAAACAACTCTTGCTACTTTAGGTACCTCATTAACTATCCTAGTTGATATCATGTTAAGCACGTTATATGGTATCTCTGAAATATTTGCTGTCATAAAATCTATAGTTTTGACTGCGCGTATAGCGACAACATAATTATACTTTCTCTGATCACCCATAACTCCGACGGATTTGATTGGTAGAAACACTGCCAAGGCCTGACTAATTTTATTGTATAAGCCAGCGTTCTTTATTTCATCTATAAAAATATGATCAACCTCTCTCATGATAGAGATATTCTCTTTAGTTACCTCACCTATTATTCTAACTGCTAATCCTGGGCCCGGGAAAGGATGTCTGCCAATAAGATAATCTGGTATTGATAGTTCTTTTCCAATTTTTCTTACCTCATCTTTAAACAATTTTCTGATTGGCTCAATGAGATGGAAATTGAATTTTTTTGGTAACCCTCCAACATTGTGGTGAGACTTAATTACATCGGATTTTGATTGTATAGAGGATGATTCTATAACATCTGGGTAGATTGTACCCTGTGCCAAAAAATTAATTTTTTTGAGTTTTTTTGACTCTTTTTCAAAAACCCTTATAAATGTTTCACCAATAATTTTTCTCTTTGTTTCTGGATCTATGATCCCTTTGAGATTCCTGAGAAATTGTGCTTCAGCATTTATTATATCTAAGTTCACTTTTAGTGATTTTTTAATATTTCTTTCGACATCTTGTACTTCATTTTTCCTTAGCAGGCCAGTATTTATAAACATACAGTAAAGATTTTTTCCGATCGCTCGTTTGATAAGTGCTGCAACAACCGAAGAATCTACTCCCCCCGATAATGCTAGAAGCACTCTCTCATTCCCGACTTTGCATTTAATATCTGATACTATCTCCTGTATCTTATTTTTAGTAGTCCAACTTTTTTTACAATCACATATTTTTATACAAAAGTTATCTAAAATCTTTTTTCCGTGGCTCGTATGAGTTACCTCTGGATGAAACTGTAACCCATAAATCCTTCGTCTATTATGTGAAAATGCTGAAATATCACTGTTCATTGAACTTCCTATAACTTGAAAATCGCGTGGTAACTTAATAACCTTATCAGAGTGACTCATCCAGACATTAAATTTCTTCGGAAAGATCTTACCGTCAAATAATTTGGAATTTTTCATTCTTGTAAAAGTAGATGAGCCAAATTCTTTTTTTGATGATTGTGAAATTTTCCCACCAAAATGATCCGCCAGTAATTGCATACCATAGCAGATGCCTAAAATAGGGGCATCATAGTCAAATATAAACTTTGGTAAAGTAAGTTTGGAGGATTTGTGGACCGATTCAGGGCCACCTGAAAGAATAATCCCCTTCGGATTAATCTCTTTTAATGATTTAATATTTATGTTGTTAGATTTGATTAGACTATAGACACCTAACTCACGAATTCTCCTTGCAATAAGTTGAGTGTACTGTGAACCAAAATCAATTATTAATATGCTCTCATTACTTTTACTCAAATTATTACCTTGGTTGATAATTTGGAGGTTCTTTTACAATATCGACATCATGAATGTGACTCTCTTGCTTTGCAGAAGTGCTAATTTTTATAAAAGTTGTACTCGTTTTCATTTTACTAATATTTTTACATCCAACATATCCCATACTAGATTTAAGACCCCCTAAAAGTTGATGGAGTATTGTTTTCATTGTTCCTTTATATGGAACTCTTCCTTCAATGCCCTCAGGGACCAATTTAGATGTTATCGTCTCCCCATCTTGATTATACCTATCTTTGGACCCTTTCTGCATCGCACCGATTGAGCCCATGCCTCTATATGACTTGTACGTTCTTCCCTCAAACATCTCTACGTCACCTGGTGACTCATCAGTACCAGCTAATAATCCTCCTAACATAACGCAATCTGCGCCTGCGGCTATAGCTTTAGCGATATCACCCGAATATCTTATACCGCCATCCGCTATTAGAGGTATGTTGTTCTTCTTGGCAACTTTAGCAACATTGATAATAGCCGTCAGTTGAGGAACACCGACACCGGCAACGATGCGAGTAGTACATATTGATCCTGGACCAATTCCTACTTTTAACGCGCTAGCACCAGCTTTGATTAGATCCTCTGCTGCTTGCTGGGTAGCTATGTTACCTGCAATAATTTGTTGCTCAGGATGCTTATCTCTCAAATGCTTTAAAGCATCAATGGCTAATTTAGAATGTCCATGAGCAGTATCTATGACTATCACATCTACGCCTTGCTTAATTAATTCTTCAGCACGATCTAGTGATTCTTTATTGGTCCCAACTGCACCACCAACAATCAATCGTCCTTTTGAATCTTTGGAGGCATTTGGAAAAGTTGTAGATTTTTGAAGGTCTTTGAAAGTGATCATTCCTTTCAATTCAAATTTTGAATTTGTAATTAGTAGTTTTTCTATTCTATTTTCCTTAAGCGCTGAAATCACCTCATTTTTAGTATAATTTTCGTTTACAGTAATCAACTTGCTCTTAACTGTCATAATTCTCGAAATTTTTAGATTTAAATCATCAACGAACCTTAAATCTCGATTAGTTACTATCCCAACAAGTTTACCCTTATCAACAACTGGTACACCAGATATACCGTATTTTTTGGTTATTTTGTAAATCTCATCTACAGTCATGTCAGGATGCGCTGTTATAGGATCATTGATTACTCCACTCTCGAATTTTTTTACCCTTCTAATTTGTCTAGACTGCTCATCTATGGACATATTTTTGTGAATCACGCCCATCCCTCCCTCGCTTGCTAATGAAATAGCCATTTCAGCCTCAGTTACAGTATCCATTGCTGCAGAGAGTATAGGTGTTTTGAGTTTTATTTTGGATGTGAGATTAGTGATTAAATTGACTTCTGAAGGGAGTATTTCTGAATATTGAGGCACTAAAAGAACATCATCAAAGGCAATTCCTTGTTCAAGCGGATTTAGATAGTTCGACTCTTTTGAATTTTTAACGTCTACCATTCTATATTGTACACATTAAAGTTATTATGTTAAACATAATATACAGCATTTATTATGAAAATTTACAGTATTAAAGAGGTGAATACGAAAATCAGAGTGGCTGTTGAGCAGCTGTTTGACGATGACATTTTGATTAAAGGTGAGTTACAGCCACCAAAAAAATATTCAAATGGCAGCCAATATTGCCAATTACTCGAGAAAGCAGACAATAAGCAATATCAAATAGCTTGTGTAATTCTTGGTTGGGAAAATTTTTCAGGTATAGAACTGCAAGAATATAGCGGACAAGAGGTAATAGTGACAGGAAAAATTGATTTCTATGATGGATCAGGCAGATTGCAAGTAAAAATTAATAATGTTGAGATCTTTGGTGAGGGGGCTTTAAGACAAAAAATTGAAAAATTAAAAAAGAAATTAGCAGATGAGGGCATTTTCAACAATACAAGAAACTTGCCATCGTTTCCTGAAAACATAGGAGTAATTACATCAGAACAAGGCGCAGTCATCCACGATGTTCAATCGGCCATCAATAGAAGATTCCCTATCTCAAACATATTACTTTATCCATCTATTGTTCAAGGTGATTCTGCCTCAAAAAGTCTAATAAGACAGATACAAAAAGCTAATAAAGATAAAATCTCAAATGTCATATTAATTGTCAGAGGAGGTGGAAGTTTTTTTGACCTCATGCCTTTTAATGACGAATCTCTCGTAAGGACAATTTATAATTCTCAAATTCCTATAGTGACTGGGATAGGTCATGAACCAGATATTACTCTTGCTGACTATGCATCCGATAAATCAACTCCAACACCAACGGCTGCAGCTGAGTATGTGACACCTAATAGTGATGATATTAAAAATTCTATAGATATTTTTATTTCTAAACTCTATGATAGACTTCTCAGCCAATTAGAAGCATACAAAAATCAAACTGATAAGAAATTATTATCAATAAAACAATTTAATCCTAAACAAATTATCAAAAATAATAATGAAGAAAGAAAACGTTTGGAAAAAATGTTTGAAATTAAAATCAAAGTGAAAGTTAATGAAATTTATTCTATGCTTCGTATATCTAGCGCGAGACTCAAATCTAATTATAGGAATATCAACCAATCTTTGAAATTACTTAAAAAGTCTGTGGTACATGCAAGAAAAGATATTATTGAAAAAAAGAAATCTCTTCTCGTTGGAAAAACTGCACAGATTGATAATATGGTAAAAATGGTATCTTCATATAATCCGTCACTAAATTTAAAACGTGGTTTCAGCATAATCAGATCTAATGACAATAAAATTATTAAATCTATTAAATTTTTCAAAAGAAAAAACGTGGCCTCAATAGAGTTATCAGATGGCTCAGTTAAAGTTAAGAATGTTGAAATTGAATAAAAAAATTCTTGATATCCAACCTACATCAATGCAGAATAATTACTTGTTTATACAATTATGAAAAAAGATCTATCAAAATTCCTTGACTTTAAGCCATATAAGCCCTCTAAGGGTGAAGAGTACATGAATCCAAAACAAATCGAGCATTTTAAAGGGATTCTTTTAAATTGGAAAAATCTACTAATGAAAGAAGCCGAAAAAACTGTAGAGCACATGAAAAAAGACTCGACTAAATTATCAGATCCTAACGATGCTGCTACGCAAGAGGAGGAATTTAGACTAGAGCTCAGA
The DNA here is from genome assembly GCA_902628335.1 of uncultured Gammaproteobacteria bacterium. GTDB lineage: Bacteria > Pseudomonadota > Gammaproteobacteria. The sequence continues at coordinate 3,836 of CACOMO010000003.1, read as the reverse complement.
ACAAGAGACCGTGAGAGAAAACTGATCATGAAAATTGATCAAGCACTCCAAAGAGTTGATGACGGTCTTTACGGATTTTGTGAGGATACTGGAGAGCCTATTGGAATCAAAAGACTTGAAGCTAGACCAATAGCTACTTTGTGCATTGAAGCTCAGGAAAGGCATGAGAAATTAGAGAAATCACAAATAGATTAATGAATAATGTCTATTATCGAATCTAATCTCGATGAAAAAAGATCTTTCTCACCAAGTAAAGATTTGAAGACGAATGCTAATTTCAGTAATGAGGATTTTTTAAGTCTAACCAAGCAATTCAAAAATGACAGAAACAAAACTTGGGCTGACCTTGCAAATTCTAATATTTTGTGGGACAAAAGCTTCAGCAATGTGATATCTGGTGAAGCACCATTTTATAAGTGGTTTTGCGATGGAAAGTTAAATGTCTCAAAAAATTGTGTGGATCGACATATCAGCAACAGCAAATCTGCAATAATATATATCTCTGAAAATAATGAAAAAAAAGTCTTGTCGTATTCAGATTTATACATTTATATTAATAAATTTTCTTATGCTCTTAGAGAATTAGGATTATGCTGTGGCGATAGGGTAATTATTTACATGCCTACCATACCTGAGTCGATCGTAGCAATGCTATCATGCGCAAGATTGGGTTTGATCCATTCGGTAGTATTTGCAGGTTTTTCATCGAATGCACTCAGGGAGCGTATTATAGACTCTAGAGCGAGAGCAATTATAACCGTAAATGCATTCAAAAGATCAGGAAAAATTATTAATTCAAAAGAAATTGTTGATGAAGCCATAAAAGTTGATTGTGATTTTGTAGATAAAGTAATTATCTACGAAAATCATACTTTACTTACCAATAAAAAAACCAGAGATGTGTTATGGAGTGAGATATTACCTAAAGATGATAAATATATTGATCCAATATCAATGAATTCGGATGCCTTATTATTCATCTTATATACATCAGGGTCAACAGGAAAGCCAAAAGGTATAATGCATGCATCAGGTGGTTACCTCCTTAATTGTATAATTACAAATAAATGGGTTTTTGATCTAAAAGACCAGGATATTTTTTGGTGCACTGCTGATATAGGATGGATTACTGGTCATAGTTATGTTGTCTATGGTCCATTGGCATGTGGGGCAACAATTTTAATATATGACGGCGCACCATTATTCCCTCACTCGAGTCGTTTTTGGGAAATTATACAAGAAAATAGAGTATCTGTTTTCTATACTGCGCCAACAGCCATAAGAACACTTATGAAAGTGGGTGAAAACGATCCAAATAACTACAATCTTGAATCACTAAGAATCCTTGGTACTGTTGGTGAGCCTATCAATCCAAAGGCATGGATGTGGTATTATGAGAAAGTTGGTAGGAATTTGTGCCCCATAGTTGACACATGGTGGCAAACAGAAACTGGAGCAAACATGATAGCTCCAATACCTGGCATCAATTCACTTGTACCGGGTACGTGCACTAGGCCTCTCCCTGGTATAGATGCAGCTATTGTAGATCCAGATGGCAAGGAATTAACAAAACCAAATCAAGGAGGGGACCTTGTGATTAAACAACCCTGGCCATCCATGTTAGCTGGAATATGGGGGAACCCAGACAGATATGTTAAGACATATTGGTCAAAATACTCATCGAAGTATTATGTAACAGGGGATACTGCAAGATATGACGAAGATGGAAATATATGGATCATGGGAAGATCTGACGATGTTGTTAATGTCTCCGGGCATAGATTAGGGACGATGGAAATAGAATCTGCATTAGTTTCTCATGATTTAGTTGCTGAGGCTGCGGTGGTAAGTTATAAACATGAAATTAAAGGTGAGGCTATTCATGCATTTATCTCACTCAAAAACAATTCAAACAATAAGATTGAATTAGCAGATGATTTAAGGGGATGGGTGTCTCTCAAAATTGGATCTATTGCAAAACCTGAGAGGATCTCTTTTTCTGATTCTTTACCAAAAACTAGATCAGGTAAAATTATGAGACGATTACTGAGAAATCTTGCCAGACAAGAAGATATAACAGGTGATACCTCTACACTTGAAAATGAGTCAATTATAGAGCAATTAAAAGAGATAGTTTAAAAGCTCATGCATTATTCCGCATCCTTCATTGTTAACTTTACTCGGCCTTGTTTATCTACTTCAAGCACTTTTACTCTTACCACATCACCTTCAGATAGGACATCACTAACACTATTTACACGATGCTGGCTGATTTGAGATATATGGACTAAACCATCTTGATTAGGTGTAATACTTACGAAAGCACCAAAGTCCATTATTTTTACAACTTTGCCTTCATATGTTTTATTGACTTGTGGCCCTTGAGTGATTTCCTCTATCATCTCTTTAGCTGCATTACCTATTTTTTCATCAGTTGCTGCGATCTTGATTACACCATCATCATTAATGTCAATAACAGCACCAGTTTGCTCGACAATTGACTTGATGGTTGCCCCACCTTTGCCTATGACAGCAGCTATCTTCGATTGATCTACTTTAATAGTCGTGTATCTTGGTGCATACTGAGACGTTTCTTCTCTTGGTTTGCTTAATACTTTACTCATTTCCTCTAAAATGTGTAATCTGGCTTGTTTAGCTTGTTCTAAAGCTTGTGACATAATTTCTGATGTAATGCCATCAACCTTTATATCCATTTGTAACGCATTAACACCATCAGCTGTCCCTGCTACTTTAAAGTCCATATCGCCTAGATGATCTTCGTCACCAAGTATGTCTGTTAGTACAACAAATTTATCCTCCTCTTTTACTAAACCCATAGCTATTCCTGCTACTGGTGCTGATAAAGGTACTCCCGCATCCATCATTGACAAGCTTGACCCGCAAACAGATGCCATAGAGCTAGAGCCATTAGATTCCATAATTTCAGAAACAACTCTAATTGTATATGGGAAATCCTCTACTTTTGGAACAACTGCTTGCACCCCTCTTTTTGCCAGTTTCCCATGACCAATCTCTCTTCTTTTTGGTGAACCAGCGAATCCAATTTCACCTACTGAATAAGGTGGAAAATTATAATGGAAAATAAAAGTATCGTCTATCTTACCATTAAGAGAATCGATCATTTGCGCGTCCTTTTCAGTCCCAAGAGTTGTTACAACTAAAGCTTGAGTTTCTCCTCTGGTAAATAGCGCTGAGCCGTGTGTACGAGGGAGAATGCCGACACGGACATCTATTGGTCTTACAGTAGTAGTGTCTCTGCCATCGATTCTCTTTTCACCATCTAATATTCTTTTTCTAACAATCTCTTTTTGAGCTTTTTCATAGAATGTACTAGTCAACTCAATTTTTTCATCATCATCTCCGGCCTCTTCCTGAAGAATTTCGTCCTTGAGAGAGCCTAAATTTTGATTTCGATCTTGTTTTTTTGTTATCTGATAAGCAGATGATATTTTATCTTCGTATTTATTAAAGAAGGTTGTATATGATTCGTTATCAAAGACCACAGGTTCCCACTCAATGGGTTGTATACCTAATTCAGTGTAAAGTTCATTAATTGCATTTATAATAGGTTGCATAGCAGTGTGACCAAAATTTACTGCACCTAGCATTACCTCCTCAGACAAGCCTTTTGCTTCAGATTCAACCATCATGACTGCATTTTCAGTACCAGCAACTGTGAGATCTAGAAGAGAATTCTTCAGTTCTTGATTAGTTGGATTTAGAATGTAATCGTTACCATTGAAGCCAACTTTCACAGCACCAAGTGTTCCATTAAAAGGTAAGCCGGATAATTTCACTGCTGCAGACGCTGCAAT